>OMZC01000063.1 GCA_900315395.1 uncultured Gammaproteobacteria bacterium | reverse complement strand
TTTTTAAAGATCAATCAAAACAGGCTATTTTTGAGATCTTCTGATCTGGTATATGCATATATTTTAGCTATCTTTCTTGCAGGAATAAATAATTTTGCTATAATGACCGCCATATTCTGATGGTTCACGATGATCCCGTAGCTCAGGTGGATAGAGTATCGGTTTCCGAAGCCGGTGGTCATGAGTTCGACTCTCATCGGGATCACATCAAAAAGTTAAAATTGCGAAAGTGGCGAAATTGGTAGACGCGCAAGCTTCAGGTGTTTGTACCGCAAGGCGTGAGGGTTCGAGTCCCTCCTTTCGCACCAAATAAAACAACAAAATAGGCAGTCAAGTGACTGCTTTTTTTGTGTCCTATTAGTGGTTATTTTCAATAAAACGGAGAACATATGAATCAATCCGTACCGGCTAAATTGGGGCTATTAAATCGTTTTCTAAACGTAGTAGAACGATTAGGAAATAAGCTGCCACACATTACCATGCTGTTTATCTATGCGCTTATTTTCACCATGCTCCTGTCACTGGCATTATCTTATGTAGATTTTGATTACATTCACCCAAATACTCATGAAAAGATCAAAATCATTAACATGTTTGCACCTGATAATCTCTTAACTTTAGTTGTAAATTCAGTTAAGAATTTTATGGGATTCCCTCCATTAGGAATCACAATTGTTGCAACATTAGGTATTGGTATTGCTGAAGGTTCTGGTTTCGTTAAAGTTTTAATTAGAAAGTTCTTATCAATCACTCCTAAAAAATTCTTAACTCCAACTGTAATTTTTGTATCAATTGTTTGCCACATCGTATCAGACAGTGCTTACACCATCTTAATGCCAGTATCTGCTTTAATCTTCTACGCATCAGGCAGACATCCTTTAGCAGGTATTGCTTGTTCATTTGCAGGTTTAGCTGGTGGTTTTACAGCTTCATATACTCCATCAATTATTGACCCTATTATGCAGGGCTTTACAGAAGCTGCTTCTCACTCAATTGATCCTAACTACAGCGTAAACGTTCTATGTAACTACTTCTATGCTTTAGGTGGCACTTTCTTTATCATTGGCGCAATTTGGTTTGTAACAGATAAAGTTGTTGAGCCACGCCTTTGGGCAACTATGCCATTAGATGAGTCTACTAAGACTGATAAAACCTTAGTTATCGAAGATGTAACTCCTTTAGAGAACAAAGCTTACTATGCAGCTTTAGCTACAGTAGTTGCGCTATTAGCTCTTTTATTTATTCTTTGCTATCCAGATAACTCATTATTCAGAGCTCCTGATGGTTCATTAACCTCACCTAAAGCTCCTGTAATGCAAGGCTTAGTTCCATTACTCTTTATCTTCTTCTCTGTTCCTGGTCTTGTATATGGTTATATTGCAGGTACCTTTAAGAAGTCTAGAGATGTGATCGCCTCAATGGAAAACATCATGAAGATGCTTTTATCATTCATCGTTTTCTGTTTCTTCGCAGGTCAGTTCTTATATGTATTCGGTGCTTCAAATATTGGTTCTCTGTTAGCAATTTCAGGTGCTGAATTCTTAAAGAATTTAGGTATGCCATCAGGTATTACACTGTTTGGTATCATTATTCTTACAGCAATGCTAAACGTGTTAATCACTTCAGCTACTTCAAAATGGGCGATTTTATCAACCATTTTTGTTCCAATGCTGATGATGTTAGGTATTTCACCTGAACTTACACAGGCTGCATTTAGAGTATCAGACTCAGCTGTAAACGTATGTACTCCTTTATTCCCATTCTATCCATTGCTGATTTTATACTGCCAGAGATACTGTAAGAAGTCAGGTGTTGGTACCTTAAGCTCAATGATGTTACCTTACACATTTGCTCTTTTAATTGTTCTAACAGCAGTGTTATACGCTTACTGGATGATTGGAATACCTTTAGGCTTTAATAGTGGATTTGATTACCCATCAACCATGTATCCACAACCTTAATATGTAAAAGCTGCAGTCTATACGACTGCAGTTTTGTTATGGGGATTTAGAAAATGAATAATAAAGATGAATTATTAAGAAGATTTCTTCGCTATGTAGCTGTCACCTCTCAATCAAATGCTTCTGTTGAGGCTGTTCCAAGTACTAAAGGTCAGACTGAATTAGCCAACTTGTTAGCTAAAGATCTAGAAGAGTTAGGTTTAACCGACATCAGTGTTGATGAGCATTCTATTGTTTACGGTACCTTAGAAGGTAATACAGAAGGACCTGTAGTAGGTTTTGTTTCACATCTAGATACTGTTGATGTTTCTTTAAATCCTGATATTCATCCTCAGGTTATCCACTACGAAGGTGGTGATGTCTTATTAAATAAAGAGCGCGAGATCTATATTCGTGTAAGTGAACATCCTGAACTCCAAAATTATGTAGGACAGGATATTGTCTTCTCAGATGGAACCTCAGTTTTAGGTGCTGATAATAAATCAGCTATGGCAAATATCATGACTGCATTAACTGTTTTGCATAATGATAAAACCATTAAGCACCCAACCTTAAAAGTAGCTTTTGTGCCTGACGAGGAAATCGGTCTTAAAGGCTCAAAACTTATGGATTTAAATAAATTCAAAGTTGATTATGCATACACTATCGACAGTTGCTCTTTAGGTGAAGTAGTTTATGAAACCTTTAACGCAGGCTCTGTTTTAATTAAGATTAAAGGTGTTTCTGCTCACCCAATGTCATCAAAGGGCGTTTTAGTAAATCCTCTTTTAGTGGCTCACGATTTCATTGCCATGTTTGATAGACATCAGACTCCTGAATGGACTGCTGATAAAGAAGGCTACTGGTGGTTTACTGGCATTCAGGCAGATCCTCTTTACTGCACTCTTAAAATGAATATTAGAGATCATGACAAAGCTCGTTATGAGTGGAGAAAAGAAGAGGTTGCAGCCAACATTGAGAAGTTGAAGAAACTTCATCCTAAGGCTGAAATTAGCTATAAGATTAGTGATACCTATGAGAATATTGCTAATAATGTAACTAAAGAGGATAAGCCTGTAGCTTTAATTTATAAGGCTTTTGATGAGTTAGGAATTAAAGCAAAGACTTATGCTATGAGAGGTGGTACTGATGGTTCTGCTCTATCAGTTCGTGGTGTAGTAACTCCAAACTACTTTACAGGAGCTCATAACTTCCACTCTTATGCAGAGTTCTTACCTTTAAATGCTTTTGAAAAGTCACTTAATGTGACCTTAAAGTTAATTGAGCTTTCATGCAATAAGTAATTGAAGAGCATAATTCAGAGGCTTATGCCTCTGGATTTTGCTATTTCAATGGACCTACCAATTTCATATAGCAGTTCTTGCAATCAAACTCTAATCTAAATTTTGCTTTGCCTATGACAAGGAAAAGATCTTGAGCTTTTACCTTGTGGCGCTTAGGGCAGAGATTAAAGCAATATCTTAGGCAATGCTTTGAAATAAGCACACATTCTTCATCATGAATGCGCTGTGTTTCATAGGCTGGCTGTATATCTTTTGCTCCATGATTTTTATAAAAATCTAAAGCCTTTTCATTATAGATATTAGCCATAAAGCTTAAATTCTGTTCCTTTTCAGGTAACATTGGGGCATTTTCAAAGTTATGAACAACCTCTTTTCTCTTTTCTGTCTTTAACTTATTTAATTTCTCAATAAGCTGTCTTCTAAGATTGTTTAAAACACTTTGAGGTACAAAGTAATTAAATGAGAGCTTTATCTCAAGTTGATTTAGAGTGTAGACACTATCTCCTAAGCGACCTAGCTTTGAGGTGATATTGTCTTTTAATTTATTAAGATCATTAGCTGTTTGCTTATCATCAAGAGCTATTTGTACACTTGCCTCAGTATTAGTCTCATCCTTACCGAAAAGTACGATGCCATGGTCATTTTCGCTATAGGTAAGATTTAAACTTAATTTTCTAAAAGATGATTTGCCAGCTAGAGCTTTTTCAAATTCAGCATCTTTGTTTCTGTAAAAGACAGTTCCTGCCTTAATAAAAGGAATTTCTTGGAAGATTTCAGCTGTATTAGGATCTTTTAAGGTACTAATTCTAAATCCGTTTAATACTCCCTGATTGTCATAGTAATTTAAGGAGTCACCATTGTGGATAACCGTGTTTTTAAATAAGGAAAAGGTCAGATCTCTATTCTTTTGTTTTACTAACTTACCTATCTTTTGACCTACAAATCCTGGAGCGTCAAAGTTTGCATAGTTATCTTTCTTCTCATGGAAGTTGTATTCAGTAAAGCCTCGGTTAAAGCTTTTAGCTACATCTGGTACAAAATTGGTGGTGGTAGTACCGAATGATGATCTCACTACATCATCTCTTTTGGCTATGATGCTATCAATCTTTTGTCTATAGTAAGCTACTACGTTTCTTACATAGTTTTCGTCTTTTAATCTGCCTTCAATCTTAAAAGAGCTGATACCAGCATCAATTAGCTCTTCAAGGTTTTGACTTTGATTAAAATCTTTTAGAGATAATAGATATTTATCTTTTGCAAGCACGTTGCCTTTAGCATCATATAAACTTTGTGCCACACGACATAACTGTGCGCATTCGCCACGATTAGCACTGCGACCTGTAATTGCAGCACTTAAATAACAGCGACCGCTGATACCTACACATAAAGCTCCGTGAATAAATGCCTCTAACTTTACGGTAGTGTTTTCTCTTATCTTTTTGATTTCATTTATAGATAATTCTCTAGCTAAAACTACCTGTGAAAAGCCAGCTTTTTCTAAGAATTGAACCTTTTGTGGAGTTGAGTTGTCCTGCTGTGTACTTGCGTGAATTTCAAGAGGTGGCAGAGGTCCATTAATCAGTCCTAAATCCTGAATAATAAGAGCATCTACACCTGCATCATATAATTTGAAAGTAAGCTCACGAGCTTTCTCTAATTCCTGATCATTAAGAATAGTGTTGATGGTTACATGGATCTTGGCACCAAAAAGATGTGCATAGTCACAAAGCTCTTTAATATCTTCAAGAGAGTTTGCAGCATTGACTCTAGCTCCAAATGAAGGTCCGCCGATGTAGACAGCATCAGCGCCACTATCAATTGCAGCAAAACCACATTCTTTATTTTTAGCAGGTGCAAGTAATTCTATTCTTTTCATGAAATTATTAGAGGTTAACCATAACTTAAAAGGTGACAGTGCATTCTACAAAAAATTGAGTTAATTGCTACTCAAAATTTTGATTAAATCGTCTGTTGAACATACCTTTGCATAGATATTGTTGATGATTGTAAGCTCTGCATTATGTAATTCCATAGTACCGGCAGCACAAGCATCTTCTAATACTACGACATTAAAACTCTCATCTGAAAGTGAGCGTACGGTAGAAGCTACGCATTGATCGGTAAAGATGCCTACGCAAACTACATTCTTAATGCCTAGATTATTTATAATCAATCTTAGGTTGGTTCCTGTAAGAGCGCTGTCAGTCGTTTTGGTAACTACGATTTCATCATTAACTGGAGCTATATCCTCGATGATTTGGCTGTCATCTTCGTCTTGTGTAATTAGGATGTTATTCCAGCCAGGCATCTTTTGGGATAGTGATCTGTCTCTACCATCTTTTAAATGGCAGGCGATTCTTGCAAAGATTATGTCTTGTTTATTCTTACGGAATAGTTCTTCGACTTTCTTTACATTAGGAAGAACAGTTTCATTAAGTCTTTTAGAAAACTCATTCCATCTTGGATCTTTATTAGCTAACTTTGTATATACCTTTTGCAGATCGATAACTAACAAAGCAGTTTCAGCTCTTTTTAGCTTGAGTTCGTTATTGTTTGAAGGGCAAATCTGGTAATAAAAAGAGCAAAAATTCTTATCCATCGTTCATTCCTTCATCTGTGAGTGTAAGTTAAGACTTAACCTTGTTTAGCACTATTTTAGCAGATAAAAAACGCCTCTAATCACATGATTAAAGGCGCTTTGATATCGTATTTTACTAAATTGTAACTAGAGCTTAACTAGTAATTACCAATATTAGTAAGCTGACAGTTTCTGAAGATCTGCTTCAGTAGTGTCATCACCAATAGTAATAAGTTCAGTACCGGTTAATTTAGCAAACAGGGCAATATCCTCTCTTGTAAGAGCGGTTGAAACTACACTGTGGTGAGCACCACCAGCATAGCACCAGCCCTCAGTGCCGATTCTGAAGTTTGGCTTATGACGATACATGATTCTAGCTACTGGTAAGTTAGGCATTGGTTTTGGCTGTTTTACAAGCTCAATATCTGCACAGATGATTCTGAAATGATCACCCATATCAACCATGGTTACCTGAATACCGTCGCCTTCAACGCCATCAAAGATTAAACGAGCAGGATCTTCTTTACCGCCAATACCTAATGGTAAAACGTCGATCTCTGGCTTATTCTTAGCAAAGCTTACAGGAACTTCTAGCATGTGTGATGCTAGCTCTAACTCTTTACCTGAAGTTAAATCGTAGGTGTAATCCTCGATGAAGCCAGTAGCGCCCTTACGACCTTCTGACATCTTCATTAAAACAGCTGAGAATGCTGAAATCTTGTAGTCGCCCTCAGGACCAAAGCCAATGCCTTTGCCCATTAAGTTCTGAGCTGCAATACCTGGTAACTGCTTTAGACCATGTAAATCCTGGAAGGTATCAGCAAAGGCACCTAAGTTGTTAGCCTTTAAGAACTTCTCAATACCAACTTCATATTTAGCCTGTTCACGAACAGCAGCGATATTCTTGGTCTTCATGGTGTACTTTGAGGTGTACTCTTCCATCTTTTTATCGATTTCTTGCTCGGTAACTTTGTTGATCTCATCAACTAAGTCGCCAATAGCAAAGTAGTTGCACTCCCAACCGTACTTAATCTGTGACTCAACACGATCGCCATCTGTAACTGCAACTTCACGCATATTGTTACCAAATGAAGCAACCTTTAAGTGCTTTGAGAAATTGATTGCTTTAGCTACGTCGATAAATTTAGAAATACGCTCAACAACGTCTTCATGCTCATAGTAGCCTGCTACAACCTGATGAGGAATTCTTAATCTTGCAACGATAAAACCAAACTCTCTATCACCGTGAGCTGCCTGGTTTAAGTTCATGAAATCCATATCAATTGAATCATAAGGTAATTTCTCATTGGCCTGAGTATGTAAATGTAGAAGAGGCTTTCTTAATTCCTGAAGTCCTTTGATCCACATCTTAGCTGGAGAGAAAGTGTGCATCCAGGTCATAACACCGATACATTCATCATCACAGCTTACCTTTCTCATATCCTCAATACAGGTCTCTGAGTTAACTACTGTAGGTAACAGCTCAACAGTTACTTTTCCTTCAAATTTCTTGTTGAAGAATGCTGTCATCTTAGCTGCATCTTCAGCTACGTGCTTTAAGCACTCGTCACCATAAAGATCCTGAGAACCAACGACAAAATATAGCTTGTTCATAATTTCTTCCTTATGAATTAAATGAATTTTAAAAAGCCCCGTATAAAACGGGGCATATTAGTTATTTGATTACGTGAATTGCCTGACGGTCAGCAAAGATTGCTACGAACATTAGGAATACCACACCCTGAATTAACTGCATTAACTGAGTGCTAAAGCCAATCATGGTTAAACCACTGCTTAGAACTACGTAGAGTAATGAACCTACGATGAAGTTGTAGAAGCGAACCATAGCACCACCAGAGATAGGCATACCACCTAAAACTAGAGCAATCAGAATTTGGGTTTCTAACTGGTTACCGCCTGATGAAGTTACAGAGCCAACCTTAATGCAGCTGATGAAGGCTGCAAAGCCTGTAATTGCACCTGATAGAACGTATACGAAGAACTTAACTCTATCAGTACGGATACCTGAGAACATAGCTGCCTTCTCACCAGCACCGATAGCCTTTAAGTGGGTACCGAATTTGGTGAATGAGAAGAAGAACATACCGATTACAACTACGATAGCTGTGCAGGTGATCTTAAATGCTGTGCTATCCATATAGATAAGCTCAGCAGCACCAGCAACAGGAGCATTAGTGGTTAAGTACTTAATCAGACCACGGAATAAGAACATGGTACAGATTGTTACAATGAAGGACTTAATCTTTCTGCGTACGTAGAAGTATCCGTTAATAGCGCCGATAGCAGCACCAGTGAGAATACCACCGATAATTGCTATGGTTAGGCCATACTCAGAGAGCACACATACCACAATAGCTGACAGACCTAAGATTGAGCCTTGAGAGAAATCAAGACCGCCCATTGTCATGATGAAGAATACGCCCATTGATGCAATCATGATGACGTAGACCTGTGACATTGCCAAAGGTAAATGACTTAATAGTCTGCCATGAGTTAAAAAGTTGAACAGGAAAAATACAATGATTAAACCTACGATAGGTAACAGAGTACGAACTAGTCTCATTGTATGGAGCTTCTTAAGCTCCTGCTCTTTGTTCTTTAAAGCAACTGTATCTGACATAACGTAACTCCTTAAACCATCATTGAAATTAAGCTGTTTTCATTAAGTTCTTTAGAACGTGGCAGTTCACCTTTGATTGCGCCGTCTTTCATAATAATGATGCGGTCGCACATACCGATTAACTCCATCAATTCCTCAGAAATCATGATGATTGATTTTCCTTCTTTTCTCATCTTGTCCATAAGCTGATAGATATCCTGTTTAACCTTGATATCAATACCACGGGTAGGACTATCTAAAACAACTATGTCAGAACCTTTACCAATCCATCTTGCTAGAACAACTTTCTGTTTGTTACCGCCAGACAGCTCGGATACAAACTGATCGGTATTAACCATCTTTACAGACATCTCTTTTGCAAATGCTTTAGCAAAAGCCTTGATCTTTGCCCAGTTCAAGAATGGAGTCTTTGGCAGATTAAGTTTGTCTAAAGATGGCAGCGCAATGTTGTCCTGAATACTCTGATTTAGTACAACTGACTCGTTATCACGATCTTTTGAGGTATAGGCAATAGAGTGAGCAATTGCTGTTGGAATATCTTTAATATGAGTACCATCAGCTAAAACTACATCACCTTCTCTGTCGTAGCTTGCACCAAAAATTGCTTTACCAATTTCATGCATACCAGACTCTGACAGACCACCGAATCCTAGGATTTCGCCTTTATGTAAATCGAAACTTACATTGTGAATTCTGTGTGGAACAGTTACGTTCTTTACAGAAAGTACAACTTCATCTGATACCTTCTCATCGTAGTCGGTACGGTAGTAAGCACCAGTTACCTCTCTACCTACCATGAGCTTTTTCAGATCATCTTCGGTTACATCTTTACTCTTTACAGTATCGATGTATTCACCATCTCTTAAGATGGTGATGGTGTCTGATTTGTCTAGAATTTCAGGTAAATCGTGTGAAATGAAAATTACAGTATTTCCTTCGTCACGAATTCTGTTCATGTGCTTGTAAAGCTCTTCACGACCTTCCTGTGATAGAGCGGTAGTGGTCTCATCGATAACTACGATCTTTGGATGGAAGTAAGTAGCTTTTACAATTTCGATTAACTTTCTGTCTTCGAATTTGTAATCATCAACTAAAGTAGAAGCTTTGATATGGGTAAAGCCATACTGCTTTAATAAAGCGTTAGCTTCATCATTCATTGCTTTGGTATTTCTAATACCGTATTTGATGAATCTCTCTTCGTGACCTAAGAAGATGTTCTCAGCAACAGTTAATCCTGATAGTGTTCCTAATTCCTGAACGATAATTGAAACACCGTGGTTATTTGCATCAACCTGATTCTTTGGATGGATCTCTTCACCATCTAGGATGAAGTGACCTGATTCCATAGGGTAAATACCAGTTAACATATTAGTTAAGGTTGATTTACCAGAACCATTCTCACCAATTAAGGCATGAACTTCGCCTTTATTGATATTGAAAGAAACATTGTTTAAAGCTCTGTTGATACCAAAGTGCTTGGTGATGTTCTTTACTTGTAATCTGATCTCGCTCATTTTTATTCTCCTTACTTAACAATTTCACCTTTGGTTACTTTGGTTGTTAAAGTGATGATAATGAGCAGTGCAAGACCTGTGATAACGTCCTGAATTGCAGTTGGAGCACCTAGTGAAATGAATCCGAAGAAAATGATGTTTACGATGAACTCACCTAAGATAATAGCCTGAAGTGGAATACCGTATTTCATGAAAGCTAGACCGAAGAAGCATCCCATGGTAGGAACGAAGTTTCTACTCATAGAAGCCATACCAGTTACAGCCACCATTGATGAACCATAACTGATGGTTAGAACAGCCATAGCACCGAAGAATGCGCCTGATAGGATAAATGCTAGAACTTTGAATTTATCTACGTTGATACCCATATTCTTAGCAACGAACTCGTCAGAGCCAATTGCGTATGTATAAGTACCGAATTTAGTGTAGTTTAAGATGCCGTAAGCAATAATAAAGGTGATGACAGCTAGTATGATATTTCCAGGCATTTGACCTAGAGCGCGTAATGATGATGGTAAGGTTTGTTCTACACCGCCAGCCATATAGTTAGCGATAGACTCATAAATCAATGCCAAACCTGCAGTAACGATCATTGAAGGAATTCTTAATTTTACATAGAAGAAACCGTTGCACAGACCAACTAAGGCGCCTGTTGCAACACTTCCTACTACTAGACCAAAATAGCCTAATTCAAAAGTAGTAGCTAACTGGCAGCCTACAATTGCAGATAAGATAATGTTAGCGCCGATAGAGAAATCGAACAGACCCATATCCATCACAAAGTAGAAACCAATTGCACCGACAGTTGCAATTAAACTTGCCTGGAAGTAACTCAATAGGTTATTTGCAGATCCGAAATTATCAGGGGTTAAGATCTTAAAAACTGCCCAAGAAAGAATTACAAGTGCTACAAGTACTATGTAACCTTTCGTTGCACCGGAGAGATTTTTAATTCCAGTCATAATCATTTCCTTATATGTGTGCATATTTCAATGAAAATCGAAAAGCACTGTTTGTCATTGATGTTGGCTTTTAGCCTAATTCTTTGTGCGTTATATAAGCCATTTGCTCAAATTATTAAAACTTAACTATTTGAAAAATAAAACTTTATATAACTTTGAACTTAAAGCTCCCCAAAAGAGAACCTTACATCTATTAAAAAGAATAAATCTAATTAATGCGAAATTCACGTAAACGTTTGCGATAATTGTAACTTGCGCACGTTTTTTTTATAAAAAATGAATGTTTTTTTGATATCGATCTCAAAATTTATTGGAATATCTATGTTAGGTATGTCTTGTAAACCGCATTTTTAACACGAATGTATAAAATAGTTTACATATATATGACATCAACCTTTGCGTATATTTGTACACAATATTAAATCTGCTTTATTGAGCACACTTTTTAAATCAGTGAAAATATTTTTTGAAAATTTGCTAAAAAATTCAAAAAAATTTCAAATGAAAATTTCTAAAAAATATTTAACGTTATGAATAACAAAATAAAAATATAAAAATGAAAATACGATACTTAATTTAATTATGAAAATTGTGATCAACGCATACGTTTACGTTAAAAAACTCTTTATCATATATATATGAGTTCAGTAAGACCTAACAGTATTCTGAAGCCTCAGACAAGTTTTATCTTGCCTAATAACACATAAGGAATTGATTATGAAATTTACTTTAAAGAAGTTTGCTAAGGCATTTGCTTGCACAGCAGTAGCTGCTGGTATTGCATCTTTTGCAAATACTGCATCTGCTATCGAAAATAGCGACATTAAGATTGGTGTTTCAATTTGGTCATCAACCGATGTTTTAGGTTCTGATTGTAAGCGTGTTCTTGATGAAGCTGCTAAAGCTTTAGGTGTAAAAGTACAGTACGTAGACCAGGCTCACGTATCTGAGAAAGTTACAGCTTCTGTTGAGCAGTTAGTAGCAGCAGGTTGTCAGGGTATCATCATTTGTAACTCATCTGATACTGAGATGACATCTGCAATTAAGACTGCAAATGATAATGAAGTATATTTAGCTCAGTTCTTCAGAGTTATCTCTAAAGACGCAAGTCCATCAATTTATAAGTTTGCTGAGAAGTCACCATACTTTATCGGTGCTGTTCATGAGAATGAGCCTGATAACGGTGAACACTTAGTTAACATCTTATTAGACAAAGGTTGCAGAAATATCGGTCTAATCGGTTGGGAGCAGGGTGATGCTACCTGGTTAGGCAGATGGGCAGGTTATAAAGCTGGTGTAGAGAAGTGGAATAAGTCTCATCCTGATGATCAGGCTAAGTTATCAGAGCCACAGTATGCTGGTACCTCTTCAGAAGGTGGTTCAAAGGCTGCTGAAGCTTTAATGGCTGCAAATCCTAAACTAGACGCTTTAATCCCAGCTGGTGGTGGCGGTGATCCTTTACAGGGCGCTATCGCTGCTGTTGAAAGAGCAGGCAAGACCGGCAAGATCTCTGTTGTATCAACTGACTTCTTACCTGATTTAGGTGAGAGATTAAAGAACGGCTCAATGGCTGGTCAGTCTGGCGGTCATTACTGCGATCCTCTAATTGCATTCATGACTGTTTACAATGCAATTAAGGGTAACTATAAAGACTTTGAAGGTAAGTTTGAAGATATCACCTTCCCTTACCTGTTCGTAGCTTCACCTGATGATTATCAGGGTTACGAGAAGTACTTCGTAAAACAGTTACCATTCACAGATCAGGAATTAGTTGATATGTCTAACTTATCATTAGACGGCTTAAAAGAAGCAGCTTCTAAGATCTCTATTGAAGACGCTGCAGCACGTTTCGGTAAGTAATCTATATCAAATATAGATAACCAAAAACTGTAAATAAAGAGGGGATTGTTTAATAAGCAATCCTCTTTTTTATTGTCTTTACAAAAAGGATGGTAATTTTACAGAAATATTACAATTGAAAATTTAGCAGTTAACATTCCATTTTTATATTTACCTCATCAATTAGAATTATTGAGGTTTATATGAATAAGAAAATTGTTACAGTTTTAAGTTTAGCTTTAGCTTCTGCTATCGTGGGTAATGCAAATGCAGCAGAAGATATTTATAACAGAGCAGCCGTTGGCAATATTACAGTGACCGGTGGTGCATCTCGTATTCATGGCAATATGAATGAAATGTACGAGAGCCAGATTAAATTAGCTAAAAAAGAGCACGCAAAGAACGTTATTCTTTTAATCGGTGATGGTATGGGCGATAGCGAAATCACCGCAGCTCGTAACTATGCATATGGTGCAGCAGGTTCATTCCCAGGTCTAGATGCTCTTCCATTCTCAGGTCAGTACACACACTATTCTTTAAATAAAGAAACTCATTTACCAGACTATGTAACAGATTCAGCAGCATCTGGTACTGCATGGTCAACCGGTACTAAATCATATAATGGTGCTATCGGTGTTGATGTTGATGGTAAGCCAGTTACTTCAATTATTGAGTTAGCTAAAAAGAAAGGTTTAGCAACAGGTGATATCACTACTTCAGAAATTCAGGACGCAACTCCAGCAGCTCAGATTGCTCACGTAACTCAGAGAAAGTGCTACGGTCCTAAAGCAACTGCCGAAAAGTGCCCAACTAACTTATTAGAGAACGGTGGTTTAGGTTCTATTTCAGAGCAGTTAATTAAGACTCGTGCCGATGTTACTTTAGGTGGTGGTATGACCACATTTGAAGAGCAGGCAACTTACGGCAAATATAAGGGCAAGACCTTATTAGAGCAGGCAAAAGAAGAAGGTTATAAGGTTGTAACCAATGCTGATGAGTTACAGTCAGTAGCTAAAGCAGATCAGAAAACCCCTGTATTAGGTTTATTTGCTCCAGGTAATATGCCTGTAAGATTAAAGGGCCCACAGGCTACCTTCCATGGCAATTTAGACAAGCCTGCTGTTAAGTGCGAAATCAACAAAGAGCGTACTGCTTCAATTCCTAAGTTAGCAGATATGACCAAGAAGACAATCGATCTGTTAAAGACTAACAAGAACGGTTTCTTCTTACAGGTTGAAGGTGCTTCAATCGATAAGCAAGCTCACAAGAACAATCCTTGCGGTCAGTTCGGTGAGACTATGGATTTAGATGAGGCAGTTCAGGTTGCTTTAGACTTTGCTAAGAAAGATGGCAATACTTTAGTTATCGTAACCGCTGACCACGCTCATGCTACTCAGATTGTTTATCCTGATGCTAAGGCTCCTGGCTTTACACAGGCTGTTATCACCGCTGATGGTGCTCCTATGACTGTTTCATATGGCAACTCTGAAGATGTTAACGACGCAGGTCATACTGGTGCTCAGTTAAGAGTTGCAGCTTACGGTCCTGGTGCTCTAAATATCATGGGTCTAACAGATCAGACAGATATCTTCAGAACCATCACCAAGGTTTTACAGTTAAAGAAGTAATAAAGACTTCCTAATTGCATACTTGAGCGCTACCTATGGTAGCGCTTTTTTGATCTTGCTTTTAATCCTTCCATTACAACACAAGCCTCAACTGAGAACACAATCATTACCAAATCATAAAGCGCCTTTGGGGTAAACATTTCTGTACAGGAACCAATTGAAAAAGAACGGATGGGGCTACGTTGAAACAGATTAAGGAATGAAAATATTAGTGGGTAAAGGTAGTAACAGGTTAGGAGAAAATAAAAATCCCGCTATCAATCAAAAGATCAATAACGGGATCGATTATAAAACAGAGTTTTGATTAACCTAGTTTGATATCAAACAGCTGTGTAATCATAATTAACAGAATTAAAGCAGGAATGATGTATCTTACAAGGATCTTGAAAGGTACAAGCCATAAGAACTTTACTTTTCCGTATGAAGTTAATTCTGACCATAACTGTCTTGTGGTCATCTTCCAACCTACGAACAGAGCTGCACCCATACCTGTTAAAGGTAAGATTAACTTAGCAGTGAAGTAGTCTAAGAAGTCAAAGAAGTTCATGCCAAAGAAGATAGGATCTGACCATGGACCCATTGATAAAGAAGCACCACAACCAATGATAAATGCAGCTAATGAAACAATAGCAGCAGCTTTATGTCTTGACAGATTTGCTCTTTCTGCGATGAATGCAGTTGAAACTTCATGTAAGAAGATACATGAGGTAATAGCAGCCATGAACAGAATTACATAGAATGCTGTAGGAATTAACCAGCCAAAGAATGGAACAGACTGTAAAGCTGAATCAAATACATTAGGTAATGAAATGAATACTAAGCCAGCACCAGCTGATGGCTCCATACCCTGAACTGAGAACACAGCAGGGAAGATAATCATACCAGCCATTACAGCAACTAAAGTATCAATCAAGCCTACTGATAAAGCGGTTCTATTTAGGTTTACATCGCGTCTGAAGTATGAAGCATAGGTTACCAAGCCCATACCTAATGAGAATGAGTAGAAGCACTGACCTAAAGCAGATAAACAAACATCAGGGGTAATTGCACTAAAATCTGGGCTGAACAAGAACTTATAACCTTCAGCTGCACCTGGCATGGTAGCTGCGAAGATCACAAGCATAATCATGATAACGAATAATGCTGGAACAAGAAGTTTTGCTGATCTCTCAATACCCTTTTGAACACCTGATACGATAACATAGTGCATGATACCAATAACAATAGCTAAGCAAACGATTGGCTTCCAAGGATTTGATACGAATGAACCAAAGTGGTTAGCAAATTCGTTTGAACCGTCAGCATTTACAACCTGACCTAAGCTTACGAAGTTACCTGAGATAGCATCCCAAACGTAATAAACTACCCAACCTACAACCACGTTGTAGTAGCAGAAGATAGTGAATGCTACAAGCACTGATGCAACACCGATAAACTTCCAGTGAGTATTAGGTGCTAAGACACTATAGGCATTACCAACATTTGCTCTGGCATGACGACCAATAGCAAATTCTGAAATTAAAAGAGGAATACCGAAAATGAAAATGATGGCGATATAAACCAATAAGAAAGCTGCACCACCTTCTTCTCCGGCCTGAGTTGGGAATCTCCAAATATTGCCTAAACCAACGGCAGAGCCAGCTGCTGCTAGCAGACCACCGATCTTTGAGGCAAAGCCCATTCTATTGTTACTATTCATAGAATTTCCTAATAAATTATATTGATCTTGTTATATAAGATCGCTCACATTCTGTGCATAATATTATATCAAGAATTCAAAATATAGAGAAAAAACGCATAATAGTGCGTTTTGCTCTTAAATTGCACAAAATATTAGACATAAAAAAAGGAATGTCCTAAAACATTCCTTTCTTATGCAAATTCAATGCTACAAAATAGGTAGCATTCAATGATTAAAGACCTAATTCAGGTTTAATCATTTTGCACCATTCTTTAATTCTTTCATCTGTAAGTTCAGGCTGATTATCTTCATCGATTGCCAAACCTACGAAATGATCATGATCTAACAGAGGTAGTGGACTTGTAAAGTCATAACCCTGTGTAGGCCAGAAGCCAATGAATTTAGCTCCACGGTACTGGAAAGTCTCATATAACATGCCCATTCCATCTAAGAATGTATCAGGATATCCTACCTGATCTCCAGTACCGAAAAGGGCTACAGTTTTACCTGTAAAATCCATCTTCTGTAACTTAGGCATGAAAGCATCCCAGTCTTCTTGAAGCTCACCAATACTCCAGGTTGAAGTACCAATGATAAGCTTCTTGTAGTTCTCCATCTTGTCGCCGTCTTTGCAAATGTTATATAAATCAACTTTGTCAGCGCCAAGCTCATTTACAATCTTTTGTGCTACTGTGCCAGTAACACCAGTATATGTGCCATAAAATAAAGCGACGTCTTTCATCTTCTAATAAACCCTAACATGAATAACTGTGCATATTATATTGAGAAAATTAAAAGTACATTGCCTAGTTGCTAACCTTTATCATGTTTATTTAATTTTCTTTGATACAAGATCCAAATATAGGAAAATATACACACATAGATAATTTAGAGACAAAAAGCAGGCAGTTTTATGGCGGACTTTATAGTTGATGAAAGCAAGTTTCTTTTAAATGATGAAGAAGATCATTCCATATTTGAAAATGGTTTTACCTTATCCTGTGGAATAACCATCGGTGATAAGGAGGATGAATCTGATTGTTGGGAGCTATATTTAAGTGAAGATGGTAAATACTACATCTTAGCTGTTGATCAAAAACTTCATGACAATTGGGTAAAGTCATCACTATTAGATGAAAGTGCTTTTCAAAAGCAGATGGTAGATGGCAATGAAGTATATCTACTGTTTAGTCCAAGTTCACATAGATTATGCAGATTAACTAATGTAAGAGTAAATCAGTCTTTACGTTATGCATTGTCTTTATACAGCGCTTTTGCCAACACTAGATCACATGACTTAGACAGCAATTTACGTGATGGAATTTACTATGAGTTTCATTCTGTAATTCTGCCAACCTACTCTTTAGTAGGTAAGGTATCTGACAGAGCCCTGTTTAACAATGCTCTAAGAGCTCCTACAGATGTAGAAGATCTTACAGCTCCAGATGGCTTGAATGATTCTTTATCATTTGTTTATGTAAAGAACATTCTAAAGAAGAAACAATTAGCAAATGACCTTCCATCTCCTCTATTAGAGTCTGGAGAAGTAGCTGATGACTTCTTAATGTTAGGTAAACAGAATGCGCTTGTAATTGGACCTCTAGTTTTAAGAGAGCACTACCAGGTATTTGACACCACATCAGACAGCTACATCCTGTTAATGGATAGTCTGTGGGCTGAGGCTTTGATGTCATCATCTTTAATCAATCAGATTGTTCTAAACTCAATTCCTCTATTTGGTAAAAAGTACTACTTCTTATCATTTAAAAAGAAATTTGCTTTAGAGAATATGGATGATCGCCATTATGCAATAAACAAGCATGATGCTTTTGAATTAGCTTTGGCAATTAAAAGAACCAGAAAAGTACTAAACAATTGTAATTTGAACAATGCTCTTTATGTTCAGTCTTTAGGTATTTTATTACCTGAGATCTTTACTAAGAGTGAAGATACAAATGATGTGGTTTTATTAGGATCTTGCTTACGTGAAGGTCCTTTTGCAACTAGCCCATTCTTAGATGATATCAATGAAGGTCTGTTAAATACCTTAGGATAATTATTCAAAGGATCATTAGAACTAGTTCTTTGCTTTCAAATTTGAAGCACAAAAAAAGGTAATCCGTAAGGATTACCTTTTTTATTGGGCAATTTGGGATTAGATCTTTAACTGCTCTTTAAGCTCTTTATCGTGCTCTTCTAGTTTCTTCTGCTTTTCTTCAGCTGAAACATACTTAGTGAAGTATCTCATTACTAACACGAAGAATACAGGAACGTAGAAGATAGCCAATACAGTAGCAGTTAACATACCACCGATAACGCAGAAACCGATTTCGTTACGACCTGCAGCACCAGCACCAGAGCTTAATGCTAGAGGGGTAACACCTAAGATGAAGGCCATTGAGGTCATCAAGATAGGACGGAAACGGATCTTAGCAGCGTGAATAACAGCTTCTGTTAATCTTTCGCCTCTGTCGTACAGGTCTTTTGCGAACTCAACAATCAGAATAGCGTTCTTTGCTGCTAGACCTACTGTGGTTAACAGACCAACCTGGAAGTAAACGTCGTTAGAAAGCACGGTCTTTACAGGGACGTACTGTGTAATCAGAGCAGCTAAAATAGCACCGATAATTCCTAATGGAACCACTAACATAACAGCAAAAGGAATTGACCAGCTTTCATATAGAGCTGCAAGTGATAAGAACACAACTAACAGAGATACTAAGTAAAGCATAGGACCCTGAGCGCCTGCTAACTGCTCTTGGTATGACACACCGTACCAAGAAATACCGTAGCCTGCAGGTAATACTTCATCAGCAATTCTCTGCATCTCGTTCATAGCCTGACCTGAAGATACGCCAGGAGCTGCAGAACCCTGGATTTCAACTGCGCCTAAACCGTTGAAACGCTCTAGACGAGGTGAACCATAGCTCCACTCTGTGGTTACGAAAGCACTGAAAGGAACCATTTTTCCAGTGTTGCTCTTTACGTACCACTTCTTCAGATCGTTCTCAGTCATACGATCTTTTGCCTGACCTTGAACATATACCTTCTTAACACGGTTTCTATCCATGAAGTTATCTACATAAGCAGAACCCCATGCAACAGAGAAGGTGTTGTTGATATCGGTAGGTGAAAGACCTAATGACATTGCCTTTTCATAGTCAATGTTAATCTTTAACTGTGGAGTGTCATCCATACCGTTAGCACGAACCTGTGTTAACAGAGGTGACTGTGATGCTGCATAGATGTACTGATTACGTACTTTCATTAAAGCATCGTGACCTGCTGAACCTTGGTCAACTAAGAATAAGTCGAAACCGTTGGCTGTACCTAATTCAGGAATTGCAGGAATGTTGAATGCGAATGCTAAACCATCTCTAATACCACCTAATAGAGGCATATAAGCACGGTTTGCAATAGCATCAGCATGCTGATCTGCTCTAGTTCTTTCAGACCAGTCTTTCATCTTGATAAAGCCCATACCAGCATTCTGACCCTGACCTGCAAATGAGAAGCCAGATACGGTCATCACACTGTATACGTTTTCTTGTTCAGCTGAAGTAAAGTACTGTCTTACCTGATTTAGAACGCTATCAGTTTTCTCAAGGGTAGAACCTGATGGTAATGAAACCATAGTCATTAACACACCTTGGTCTTCACTAGGTAAGAAAGCTGTAGGAATTCTAGTAAAGCAGAATACTAAAGCAACACAGATTGCTACATAGTAAACAAGATAGCGACCAATTCTCTTTACGATAACCTTAACTTTCTGCTGATATTTCTCTGAAATATAAGCAAAGAAATTGTTCCATAAAGTTAATAGTTTTCTGATTGGAGAATAAATCTTATCAAAACGGCTATTTAAAGCAGTAAACCAAGTCTTCTTCTCTTCTTTTGCGTTTGGAGGTAACAGAATACTTGCGCAAAGAGCAGGAGTAAGAATAATCGCAATAGCAACAGATAGAACCATTGCAGATACGATGGTAATAGAGAACTGTCTGTAAATAATACCGGTAGAACCACCGAAGAATGCCATAGGGATGAACACAGCTGACAGAACTAACGCAATACCGATCAGAGCGCCAGTAATTTCATCCATTGACTTAATGGTAGCCTGCTTAGGAGTTAAGTTTGGTTCTTCATGAAGAATACGTTCTACGTTTTCTACAACAACGATCGCATCATCAACTAACAGACCGATCGCCAACACCAAACCGAACATGGTTAAGGTATTGATAGAGAATCCGCATACCTGCATGATTGCGAATGTACCTAATAGAACTACAGGAACTGTAATTGATGGGATCAATGTAGCTCTAAAGTTCTGTAAGAACAGGTACATAATGAACACAACCAGAATAATAGCTTCGATCAGGGTATGAACTACTTCGTTGATAGAAACCTGAATGAATTCTGTGGTGTCATATGGGTATGTAGCCTCAATCCACTCTGGGAAATAAGGCTTTAACTTGTCGATCTCAGCTTTAACTCTTTTTGCTGTATCCAATGCGTTAGCACCAGATGCCAGTCTTACAGCCAAACCAGAACAAGCTCTGCCATTGTAAGTTACGTGAGCACCATAGAACTCAGAACCTAATTCAACAGTACCAATATCCTTTAAGTAAACCTTTGTACCATCCTGGTTTACTCTTAAAAGAATATTCTGGAACTGCTCTGCGTTCTCTAAACGTTTCTGACCGGTGATGGTATAAGCATACATCTGACCAGGAATTGCAGGGGTACCACCTAATGAACCGTAAGTAACCTGAGCATTCTGAGCCTGAATAGCAGCTAAAACTTCACCTGCTGATAATGAGTAATTTGCAAGTTTCTTAGGATCAACCCAAATACGCATTGCGTACTTAGCACCGAAAACCTGTAGAGAACCTACACCTTTAACACGAGCTAAAGGCTCTTTTAGGTTTGACTCAATGTAATCAGACAAGTCATCTGAAGTATGCTGATCATCCTTGGTTACAAGACCTGCAACTAAAAGGAAAGCATCAGTAGACTTAGATACGTCAACACCGTTTTGCTGAACAGTTGTAGGTAGCTGAGACTGTGTCTGCTGCATCTTGTTCTGAACCTGAACCTGTGCAATATCTGCATTGGTACCTGGTTCAAAAGTGATAACGATTCTTGCGTCACCATATGAGTCTGAAGTGGAGCTCATGTACATGTAGCCGTCAAGACCAGTCATGTTCTGTTCGATGATCTGGGTTACAGATCTTTCTACAGTTGCAGCGTCAGCACCTGGGTATGAAGCCTCAATAGATACTGATGGAGGTGCAATTGTAGGGTATTGAGATACTGGTAATGTGTTTACAGAGAACACACCTGCCAGCATGATACAGATCGCAATCACCCAAGCAAAAATTGGACGATTAATAAAAAAGCGAGCCATTATTTACATTCCTCGTTATTACTTAGATGCTGGTGCCTGCTGTTTAGCATTTGGATCTATTGGAACTACAGGTACGCCTTCACGGATCTTCTGTACGTTGCTGGTAATAACCTTATCGCCAACTTTAATACCGTCTGTGATAACAAAATACTTGTCATACTCGTAGCTTAACTTTACGTTACGTCTTGCAACAGTACCTTTGTCATCGATGATATATACGTAGGTGATACCGTTAGCTTCTCTTTGTACGCCATTAGCAATTACAACTGGAGCATTTGGTAATACGCCCTGATAAATATCACCTCTTAAGAAGATGCCTGGTAATAGAACACCGTCTGGGTTAGGAACGATAGCTCTTAAGTTAACCATACCAGTGGTTTCATCAACACTAACTTCGGCAAACTCAATGGTACCTTCCTGTGAATACTTAGAACCATCAGAGAAGTAAAGCTCAACTTTAGCTTTGCCATCGTTTAATAACTTACCTTCGGTTAAGTTCTTCTTTAAAGCTAAGTGATCTTCAGCGCTCTGGCCTAAATCAACATACATAGGATCCATCTGCTGAATGGTGGTCAGAGGAGTTGCCTGACCAGCTGCAACTAAAGCACCTTCTGTTACATTTGAACGGTTAATAGTGCCTGAAATTGGAGCATATACCTTTGTGTATGCTAAATCGATGTTAGCCTTGCTTAATGCAGCCTCAGCTGATCTTACAGCTGCCTTTGCACTTAAGAATGAAGCCTGAGCATCATCGTAATCCTGCTTACTTACAGCTTTCTGCTCTAATAGGCGAGTATATCTTTCAGCTCTTAGCTGAGTGGTGTGTAAGTTTGCTTTAGCACTTGCCAAGCTTGCCTCTGCACTCTTTACGTTAGCTTCATATACAGAAGGATCGATCTGATATAACTGCTGACCCTGCTGTACAGTTGAACCTTCGGTAAACAGTCTCTTCTGAAGAATACCTGTTACCTGTGGTCTAACTTCAGCTTTACGAGTTGGTGTTGCTCTACCGGTTAGATGTGAAATTACTGGAACGTTTTCAGTCTTCACAGTAAATACGTCTACTGGCATAGCACCATGCTGTTGTTGAGGCTGTTCGCCACAAGCAGATAGCATTAGAACAGATGCAACAGCAACTGTTGAAAGGATATATTTGTTAGATTTAAACAATGACATTTAGTGGTTCCTTCGATGCATCGAAATATTAAAATCTTTGTATCTACATTGAAAATTCTGTGTCGCTCTGAACGCTTTCAATACAGCCTTTGTGTCTTATAGGTGACTATATTTATGTGCGTTTGCTATCTAAAAAAGTTGTTGATAGATAGCTTCTGTAGTTTGTCCTAAAACTTAACTCCGCCAGAATGTGAGCAACTGCTCATTATCATATAAAAGGCCGTGCCGTGTAATGGGCAATTTTTCGATATATGTATGTATATTCGTACATTGATGTATGTTTAGTTGAGTGAATGTAGGTCCTTTTATTTTCAATTTGTAGCTACTTTTACAATGGTATCAAAATAATGTGATGTATAAATAGCTTTTTTAAGGGATTTTGGCGATTTTTTAGCGCCTGATAATTAAGGCGCGAGAATTTTTCTATTATTGTGTTTCACTATTCACTGTTTTGTAATAACATACTTGTATGTATGTTTGAAATCGAAGACAGGATTAGATATGCCTAGAAGAACTCATGATGACTCTTTGGAAACCAAAAAGAACATCCTCGCAAGTGCTCGTAGGTTATTTTCAAGACGCGGTTTTGAAAGAACAAGTTTATCTGATATTGCAAAATATGCTGGTGTTACTCGTGGAGCTATCTACTGGCATTTTGAAAATAAAGAAGAACTGTTACTGTGCCTTATTGATTCACTAGAACAGGATCAGTTCTCTTTAAACCTTTTAAACGACGCAAGTGATGTCAATGAACCAGATCCATTAGGCAAGTTTAAAGCTTGGTTAGGTGGTATTGTTGAAGATCAGAACATCAAGTTCATGAACTCTCCTTTTATGTCCATGATGATTGCTATCATGAACGGCTCCTCAGGTAATCAATCTTTAAGAGATAAGTTTTTAGAAAAGAATGCTCAAAGACACGCCTGTTTTGCGATGGTATTAAAAAACGCCATTGCTAAAAAGCAGTTGCCACCAAATCTTGATATTTCAGCTGCTGTTGAGCACTTAGGTGTATTTTTTGTAGGTTATATGCATCAGACAAGAATGAATCTTGCTGATGAAATTAAGAAGAACTTTGCTTTTTATGTGGATCTAGAAATGGAAACTATCAGCCACATAACTAAGGATGCCTTAAGTAAAAAGATATAATGCAACATACCAAGGGGTAATGCTCCTTGGTATTATTGCTTTTGGGAGACTTTATTCAAATTCTTCAAAGTCACCGTCTTTGACTGTTCCGTCAGGATTTAAACCAACAGAAGCAGCATCAATTCCTTTTTCTGCAACAATTGGCGCAGTCTTTGGTAATGGACGAGGTCTCTTGTTCTTATCAACAGCAACGTAGGTATAGTTGGCTTCTGTAACTAGATGTCTTTCAGCGTGCTCGTTAGTTTCGCTTTCAATTAGTTTTTTTACCCAAATCTCTAAATGTATTTTTAAAGAGGTGTGTCCTACATGAATGCACTTTCCGTAGCAACAAACCACATCACCTACGCTTACTGGCTTTAAAAAAGACATGCCTTCAACAGCAGCTGTTACAACACGTCCATTGGCTATTTCTCTAGCTAAAATCGCTCCTGAAATATCCATCTGAGACATAATCCAACCACCAAAAATATCTCCTGCAGGATTGGTATCACCAGGCATAGCAAGTGTTCTTAACAAGAGGTTGCCAATAGGAGGGTGAACTCTTTTTTCAGTATTTTCTTTCATACTTAGTCCCATAAAATTCTTTGTTACCATTGTATAATGGTGCAAGTATACATCATCAGAAATCAATATAAGTGACTTAAAAAATGCAACAGACTCAAATCGACTTTGAAAAACAGCAGGAACATTTAAAAAATGTTTCAAGAACATTTGCTTTAACTATTCCGATGTTGCCTGAATCACTTATTGATTACATTTCAAATGCATACTTATTATGCAGAATAGCTGATACCGTAGAAGATGATCCTATTGCTTCTACAAAGCAGAAAATTGCTTGGTTAGTATCATTTGCTCAGTTTTGTTCAAATGAATTTTCTGATGATATGCAGTTACTTTCTTTGCACAAACAGGCTGTGGATTTAGTTCAAAAAGGTGCTAAAACAACTGAGTTTGAGCTTATAAAAGATATGCAGGGAGTCATCTCTAGAACTCGTTCCTATCCAAGAAAAGTTCAAATGATCCTGTCTAAAGGTGTGTCTATTTTGAGCTATGGCATGGCTCAATCTTTACTGGGATTGGACATTAAAGATGTCAATGATGTAGACAAGTACTGCTACTATGTTGCAGGTGTCGTAGGCGAGTTATTGGCAGCTCTTTTCTGCGAGTATAACCATACAATTGATAAGCATGCACTGATGATTTTGTCTGTAAGCTTTGGTGAAGGCTTGCAACTTACAAATATCTTAAAAGATAGAGTTGAAGATAAAAAGCGTAATGTAAGCTATTTACCTAAAGTTGTAAATTCTGAATACAAGAGCATGGTAGAAAATTACATTGCATTGTGCCAGGGTCATTTAGATGATGCTTTAGCTTTTATCTGTAAAGTGCCAACTACTGAATATGGTATTAGATTGTTCTGTTTGCTAAATATTGCAATGGCAACAGCAACTTTAAAACTCATTTCAAAATCAGATCTCTTCGATGAGAAAAAGCCAAAAATTACTAGAAACAAAGTAAAGTTTCTTTATGTTTTAAGTAAGATTTGTGCAAAGAATAATTTCTTAACAGTTTGCTTTTTTAAACTCTTAAGTCATGGAGTTAAAAGAGAAAGAAGAAGTGCTCTAGAACTTAGAAACAAAGTTTCTTGCTGGGAGCAAAAAATTACCGACTTTACTATTGAAGATAAAGATTAAGCTAAGTTTTGTCTTTTATAATGAGTCTTGATGACGGTTTGTGTTGATAACATTTTGTCTAATTGACAAAAAAGTAAGTGCGATAAATAATTTTGCACAGTTACGCTTTTGCTGCATTTCATATAGGATAGAAAATCATATGTTTAAATTTCTTGGTAAAGCATTTACCTTGTTAGTATTGTCAATTTTCTTTATCTCAAGTGCTCAGGCACGTGATTATAAAGAAGGTCAGGATTACGAAATCAGAGCAACAAATAAAACTGTTGAGCCTGAAATCAGAGAGTTCTTTTCATTCTTCTGCTCTCATTGCTTTGCAATGGAAAAGCCTTTTTCACAGATGGCTGAATTCTTTAAGGGTAAAGCTAAATTTATTGTTAATCCTGTAGGTTTAATCGGTGGTGATGTTGGTGTTGAATCTCAGAAAGCCTATGCAGTAGCTATCAACCTAGAAATCGAAAATGAATTAAAAGAAGAGCTTTTTAATAGAATTCATGTAAAACAGGATATTCCTGAAGATCATGATTACTTTGTAGAATTATTTGAAAGTTTAGGTGTTCCTTCTGAAAAGTATGAGCAGATCTATAACTCTTTTGTAACTCAGGCAAAAGTAGCTGAGTATGATAGACATACTAAAGAGATGAAAATCGATGCTGTTCCAGAAATCGTAGTTAATGGTAAGTACCTAGTAAAGACTGATAATCTTGAGTCAATTGAAGATTATGAAGCTTTAGTAGCTTATCTATTAACCTTGCCGTAAAACAAAAAAAGCTCTAGCCAAGGCTAGAGCTTCCTTCAATTCTTTTCTCTGACGTTTACTACTTCTTCATGCTCTCTTCGTAGTCTTGATGTATCTTATCTAGTAGCTTATCTTTTTTATCCCACAGATCTCTTACGTACATTGTGAACTCATGCTTGTACTGTTTATCTTCAAGATAATTGCCTTCAAGCTCAGGAGTTTTCTCCATGATTTCAACATTTACATATACGTTTTTAACTCTGCCTTTTAACATATCCACAAAAGCTTTCTTTTGATTATCTGGATAGTAGAAAGTATTGTTAAAGATGTAATCTACTTTATTGCCGATCTCACTTAAAGCTACACCTAATGATGCTACTTTAGGTGGTAATAAGTGTTTGTATGGAGAACGTGCTTTCTTTGCCTTTTCAGGAGTGTAACGACTACCTTCGGCAAAGTTAATTAAAGTTGTAGGAAAATCAATAAGTCTCTTACAAGCAGCTCTTGTAGTTTCAATATCCTTAGTTCTTAACTTAGGATTTTTTAATAGTTTTTCTTTTGGATAGCGTCTTAAGAAAGGCATGCCTAAAGCATAGCAAGCAAGGCCTGCAAAAGGAATATAGATTAAAGAGTGCTTCATAAAGAATTTGGTTGTTGGAACATTACCTTTATATACGCAACCAATAAACAGAATATCCAGCCAGCTGATGTGGTTACTGATAATGATACATGACTTCTTGGTGGTTGGAATTTTATCGCCAGTTATGTGCCATTTAATGTTATTGGTAAGTCTGATAATTACTCTGTTATCGAATACCCAAATCTTATAAAGATAGTAGTTGCACTTTTCAATAGCAATTGCAACGAAGTGGAATGGCAGTAAGAATTTGAAAACACCTAAAACCATCATAGGTGTAGCAATAACAATTACATTCAGCGAGATCAGAATGCAATTTATAACCAATAGAATTGGACTTGGTAAAAAGGAAATCATTGAGTTTAATCGCCTCACTATCAGAAAAAATTGTGCTTATTGTAACAAGATTTTTTAGAAATAGTTATTTTTGCAAAAATTAGAACATAATATTAACTATGTTCCGTTTTTTGATATATAATCTTGAACATAAACTAGAGCGGAATTTACAAACTTATTTGATGAAGTAACCGTTATTCGAAAATGAGTTATTTGAAAATAGTTAATCAAATAAGTTGTGCAATAGAGTAACGCATTCATGAAAATGATAAAATCTGCTACTAGTACTACTAATAACAGTAGGACCTTTTATTTTAATTAGTTGAGGATTTAAAAATGAATTCAGACACTACCAAGTACATTTGGTTTAACGGCAAGATGGTTCCATGGGCAGACGCTAAAGTTCACGTTACAGCTCACGCTCTTCATTATGGTTCAGCAGTGTTTGAAGGTATTAGAGCTTATGCTACTAAGAATGGCCCTCAGATTTTCCGTTTAAAGGATCACATTGATCGTTTATTCAACTCAGCAAAGATTTACCGCTTCCCTGTAGCTCAGACTAAAGAAGAAGTTATGGATGCTTGTAAGAAAGTTATCTCAGAGAATGGTCTTGAGTATGGTTACATTCGTCCATTGATCTTCATGGGTGAAGTTGGCTTAGGTGTTAAGTTCAAGAAAGGCGTAAATGCTGATGCTATGGTTTGTGCTTTACCATGGGGTGCTTACCTTGGTGAAGAAGGTATGAAGAAAGGTATTAAAGTTTGCGTTTCTTCATGGAGACGTTTAGCTCCTGATACAATTCCTACAGAGGCAAAGGCTGCAGGTAACTACCTATCATCAATCCTGATTGCTAACGAGTGCACCAACAATGGTTACACTGAGGCTATCGCTTTAGATACTAACGGTTACGTTTCAGAAGGTTCAGGTGAGAACGTATTCTTCGTAAAGAACGGTGTTCTATATACTTCTCCTAACACTTCAGGTCTATTACCAGGTATCACTCGTGATGCTGTAACTCGTGTTGCACAGGATTTAGGCTACGAAGTTCGTTATCAGCCAATCCCACGTGAAATGGTTTACTTAGCAGATGAGATGTTCTTCACTGGTACTGCAGCAGAAATCACTCCTATTGCTTCAGTTGATGGTATCGATGTTGGTTGCGGTTGCCGTGGTCCTATCACCGAGAAGTTACAGAAGGCATTCTTCGCTGTTGTAAGAGGCGAGACCGAAGATAAGTACGGTTGGTTAACCCCTGTAAACAAGTAAAATAAAATTTACATATCGACCCACACCCTAAGGATGTGGGTCTTTTATTACAATTCAAAATAAACTACTAACAGCGCAAATCTATTTGAAGACATATTTATTTGTCTTAGTCTAGTTTTATATAAAGGAATACTGCATATGTCTAATAATTACCGTTCAAAGGTTACCTATGAAGGCAAAATCATGGCAGGTGCCCGTGCATTATGGAAGGCAACTGGCGTAAAAGATGAGGATTTTGGTAAGCCTATTATTGCGGTTGCAAACTCTTTCACACAGTTCGTTCCAGGTCATGTTCACTTACATGATGTAGGTCAATTGGTAGTAAAAGAAATCGAAAAGGCTGGCGGTATTGCTAAAGAATTCAATACTATTGCAGTAGATGACGGTATTGCAATGGGTCATACTGGCATGCTTTATTCTTTACCAAGTAGAGATATTATCGCAGACTCTGTTGAGTACATGGTAAATGCTCATAAGGCAGATGCTTTAGTATGTATTTCTAACTGCGACAAAGTAACTCCAGGTATGTTAATGGCAGCAATGCGCTTGAACATCCCTGTAATCTTTGTTTCAGGTGGTCCTATGGAAGCTGGCCGTGTAAAAGGCTGTGACCACAAAGTTGACTTAATTGATGCAATGATTGTATCAGCAGAGCCAAATGTATCAGATGAAGAGGTTAATGCTGTTGAGTCTGCTGCATGTCCTACCTGCGGTTCATGTTCAGGTATGTTTACAGCAAACTCAATGAACTCATTAACCGAAGCTTTAGGTCTATCATTACCAGGCAACGGTTCTTTAGTTGCAACTCATGCATTTAGAAAAGAATTATTCGTAAAAGCAGCTCACCGCATTGTTGAGATGGCTAAAGCTTACTACGAGCATGGTGATAAGAGCGTTTTACCTCGTTCAATTGCAACCAAAGATACCTTTGAGAATGCAATGAGCCTTGATATTGCAATGGGTGGTTCAACTAATACAGTTCTTCACTTATTAGCAGTAGCTCAGGAAGCAGGTGTTGATTTTACTATGGCTGATATTGACAGACTATCACGTAAGATCCCTCACATCTGCAAGATGTCTCCATCAACCCATGAGTGGCATATGGAAGACTTACATAATGCCGGTGGCATTATGAATATCATGGCTCAGTTAAAGAAGAATGGTTTAATCCACGAAGGCAGCAAGACTGTTTTAGGTATGACCATTGGTGAGCAGATTGATAAGTATGATCTAGAAAAGACTACAGATCCTGAAATCAAGAAGTTCTACAGTGCATGCGCAGGTGGCAAGTACAACATCGTTGCTTTCTCACAGAACAACACTACAGATAAGTTAGATACAGACAGAACTAATGGCTGTATTCATGACTTTGAGCATGCTTACTCAAAGGATGGTGGTCTAGCTGTTCTATACGGTAACTTAGCAATCAACGGTTGTATCGTAAAGACCGCAGGTGTTGATAAGTCAATTCTTAAGTTTGTAGGTCCTGCAAGAATCTTCGAGAGCCAGGAAGCTGGTGTTGAAGGTATTTTAGGTGGCAAGGTTAAGGCTGGTGACGTTGTAATTATTCGTTACGAAGGTCCTCGTGGTGGTCCTGGTATGCAGGAGATGCTATACCCAACTTCTTACATTAAGTCAGTAGGCTTAGGTAAAGAATGTGCCTTAGTTACCGATGGTCGTTTCTCAGGTGGTTCATCAGGTCTATCAATTGGTCACGTATCACCAGAGGCTGCTAATGGCGGTAACATCGGTCTTCTAGAAGAGAACGATTTAATCGAAATTGATATTCCTAATCGTACCATCAGAATGGCTGTTAGTGATGAAGAATTAGCTAAGAGAAGAAAGGCTATGGAAGCTAAGGGTAAGGATGCATGGCAGCCAGTTGGCAGAGATAGAGAAATCTCATTTGCTCTAAAGGCATTCGGTAAATTAGCATCAAGCGCTGACAAGGGTGGCGTTCGTGATCGTAGCAAGTTAGAGGGTCTATAAGATGGCTGAAAAACAGTTAGATTCTCAAGCATATCTAAAGAAGATCCTGCTTGCAAGAATTTATGATCTAGTAAAGGTGACACCTTTACAGAATCTTGAGAGCTTATCTTCAAGATTAGGTGTGAATGTACTTTTAAAGCGTGAAGATTACCAGAAGATCCACTCATTTAAGCTTCGTGGTGCATACCATAAGATTAAGAACTTAGATGAGAATCAGCTAAAGGCTGGTATTGTTACAGCTTCAGCTGGTAACCACGCACAGGGTGTTGCTTTATCAGCTAAAAAGTTAGGTATTAAAGCTGTAATCGTTATGCCTACAACTACTCCAGATCTTAAGATCGACGCTGTAAGAAATTACGGTGCTGAAGTAGTTCTTTATGGTGACAGCTTTAATGAGTCTTATGACTATGCTCAGCAGTTATCAAAGAAGAAGGGATTAACTATGATCCCTCCTTACGATGATCCTGATGTTATTGCTGGTCAGGGTACTATCGCTCATGAGTTAATTGGTCAGTGCGATAACATCGATACCATCTATGTTCAGATTGGTGGTGGCGGATTAGCAGCAGGTATTGCTGTTTACATAAAGTCACTATTACCACATGTAAAGGTAATCGGTGTTGAGGCTGAGGGCAGTGCATGTATGAAAGCTGCTCTTAAAGCTGGTAAACCAGTTGATATTGGCTATGTATCTCACTTTGCTGACGGTGTTGCTGTAAGCAAGGCTGGTACTGAGACCTTTAGAGTATTAAGCAAGTACTTAGATGATATCGTTACCTGCTCTAACGATGAAATCTGTGCTGCTATGAAGGATATCTTTGATGATACTCGTGCTATTGCAGAGCCAAGCGGTGCTTTGTCATTGGCTGGTCTTAAGAAATACGTAAGAGAAAACAACATCAAGTCTGGCAATCACATTGCAATTCTGTCAGGTGCAAATGTTAAGTTCCATACTTTACGTATGGTAGCTGAGCGTTGTGATGTAGGTGAGATGTCAGAGGGTATCTTATCTGTTGAAATTCCTGAAAAGAGCGGATCATTCTTAGACTTTACTAAGAGCATCGGCGATAGAGTTGTGACCGAGTTTAGTTATCGTTACAACAACTCAGACAGAGCAAGAGTATTTGCTTCAGTTGAGTTAACAGAAGGTAAGAAAGAACTAAACGAGATCTGCAAGTCTTTAAAGAAGAATGGTTACTTAGTAACAGATCTTACCGACGATTCTTTAGCAAAGGATCACTTACGTTACATGGTTGGTGGTCATCCTTCAACTAAGTTAAACGAAAGACTGTATCTGTTTGAGTTCCCTGCAACTTCAAATGCTCTATTACGTTTCTTAGAGACATTAGGTAATTCATATAACATTACCTTGTTCCACTTCAGAATCACCGGTCTAGAGTTCTGCTCTGTACTGTGTGGCTTTGATGTAACTGGTAAGGAAGAGGGCATCAACGAGGTTATCAAGTCATTTGGTTACCCAGTTGAGGAAGTAACATCAAATACAGCTTATCAGCAGTTAATTAAGTAATGAAAAAGGCATTAGCGTTATCATTATTGTTAGTCTCAGCAGTAGCTATTTCTGCTGAGTCTGATTATGACGAGTTTATTACCAATAGCTCTGTAACTTATGAGAAAACAGATGGCAATGGTCAGGCATCACTGTCTATTGTTAATCCTGTAGTAAACCTATCAACAACTAAAGATTATGCTCAATACATAATGGATAGTTATCAAGGATGGGATTTAAAACCAGTTATAGATCTTAGAGGTTTTTCGTTTAAATTCGTGGATAACGCTCCTTGTTCTGGACTCGTTACTTATTTTGATGGCAGATCTTATCTTTTATTCAAAGCTTGTGGAAAAGTTTCAGAAGATGATTTAAAGACTCTGTTCAACAGAGCTAATCAAAAACTAAAGCTTGAGGAAACTTTGAAAAAACAGTCTAGGGCACAGTTGTACTAGACTTTATAAGATTTGAAAACAAAAACGCTACTTCAGAGTTTGTACTTTGAAGTAGCGTTTTTTGTTGGATGAGACTAAAGCTTACTTGCTTACTAAAGCTAGGCTCTTTTCTTCTGAATACAGTGAATTTGCACGAGCAAAATACTCCGTAGCTTCAGGGTAGTTCTGAAGGCCTGTTAAAATGGTGCCAACTCTAATATAAAGATCAGGACTTTGCTCAATAGATAAAGCCTGTTTGTAATCAGCTAAAGCATCTCTTAATAAACCAGACTTATACTCAAGGTTAGCCATTGCCTTTAATAAAGGCAGGTTTACCTGAGTTGTGATCATATTCTTAGCAGCATATTTCTTTAAGGATACTAAGACATCAGGAATTGCAATTTCCCAAGTAGAAATACTGTCTAAGAATGATGGATCAGGATCTTGTTTTAATAAGGTTAAAGACAAGGTTTTAGCATGGTTTACATCGCCTAGTTTAATCATCTTATAAATGAAAGCACTGATGATCTTAGGCTCTTTCTTGTCATTCTTAGTTAAGTCTTTAAAGCAATTATCTACCTCATCAATGGTTGATGCTTTAGATAATTTTTCCTGTATGTTCTTTAAATAGTACTTTCTAGCTTCATCTTCAGTTAAGACCTTGTTCTTAACAAGTTCTTTTGAAATAGCTACGATCTTATCTGTAAGACCTAATTCGCTATAGCATTTTACGAACATACGTAAAACAGAAGCATTTGATAGATTACCTTTGGTCTGCTCTAAAAACTCTAATGAAGCTTTAGGATTACCAATATCTAAGTTTAATTTTGCTCTTACAACTTCAGCTGCAAGTTTGACGTTTTTACCTCTTTTTTCAGCTTCATCTAAAGCTTGTCTGGTGTAGTCGTACAAGCCAATGTGAAAAGCGCACTGAGCTGCTGTTAAAAGAGATTTTTCAGACATCTTTTTAATAGAGTTGATGTGTTTGAATAAAGCTAATGCTTTTTCATACTCACCTTGCTCAAAGTAGATCTCAGCTTCATCCTGTTGAGATAATTTCTTTTTGCTAGCTCTTAATTTAAAAGCTCTTAAAGTTCCCCTTGGTACGAGGTAGATTTTCTTTAAAAGAGAATAAACAACAAAAATTATGAATACACTCAAAAGGTAGATTACAACTGCTGTTGTAATTGAGGTTTCAATAATTTTTGAGTTAGTAGCAATGTGAACAAACCCCTGACTGTCTGCAAGCAGAGGTCCTAGAATAACAGCTATGCTAGTAAATAAGATGACTAAGATTAGTTTAATCATTTTGTCCTTCCTTTAGCTGTTTTTTCTGAGTTTCATACAGATTGAACTTTTCCTGCGCTAAAGAATTAAATAACTTAATGCTTGATAACTGTTCTGGTTTATCAAGTTTTATCTTTAGTTCAGCTAGTTCATCTAATGATTTTAGGTTGTTCTGGACAACTTCATTGTTTACATCAAAGTAAGATCTGATATGGTCTTGGATTTGTTTGATGTTGTGGTTGAAGCTATCCTCATCATGATTGAATACAGCAACCTTTGATAAAAGAAGTTCTGTCTTGATATTTTTAAGTAAGATCTTGGTCTGATCTGGTGACAAGAACTGATTTACAACTGAATCTTCTCTTCTTCTAACTTCAATGAATCTTGAAGAGAACTCTTTAACAGATGTCCATAAATTCTGTTTCCAATCTTTTACCTGATCAGATGGTTCATTTACCTTCTTAAAGGCATCCTTTGAATTTGCACTTAAGAACTCGTTTAAAGGCATATTGTCAGTATTGTTATAAATACTGTCTAATTTTAAGAAGATACCAGTAGTATCAATAGTAGGTAAATTCTGCAGAGCAATAGTGTCTTGAATAATAGCTTCTCTAATAGCTTTTACTTTTGGATCATCTAGTTTTACAAGTAATAGATCAGCTTGTTTTAAATTGAGCAGTGCTGACTGCAGATTGTCAGAGAATGACAAAATATTCTGTGCATTTGATACTAAGAAATAGCTCTGAGCAATAAACCAGTCATAAGGATTTCTATCCTCATAATTGTTTAATCTGATGTTGATCTTTTCTGTATTAAGAACAGCAGCCTCAATTTTTTCTTGCAATGCTTCTTCATTGTTCTTTAAAACGTTGTTCTGCGATCTTAAATCAGCATTCTGAGAGAAAAGAATATCTGCTCTTTTATCCTTTTCTAGGATATCTGTATACACAGCGTTGATCTTGTTTTGTGTATTCAGAATATTCTGCTCAGTAGTCTTTAAATTGTTGGTAATGACCTCAAGATCATCATACTTGTGTTTATCAAACTGATAAGCACCATAAACGCCTCCTGCAATAGTTAAAACAAGGATAGCTGCAAGTGCATTTACTTTGAACTTAAGTGATTTAATCTGAGACTCGTCGTTTCTTGAAGAAACAACTGCTTTTTCAGGAGAGTTATCTTTTGTATTGTTTTGCATACTATTATCTTTGTTAAATTCTGTGTCTTTATCTGTAGTAGTTTTTTCTTTTTTATCAGAAAGTTCTTTTTCACCAGATAAAGTTGTTTTCTCTTGAGATGCCTTTTTACGATTGGCTTCATCTTCAAGAAGTAATTCTGCTTGCTTATGAATAGCTTTAGTTTCTTCTTCTAGCTTTAAACGTTGTTGTTCATCGCTATTAGCTTCTAGACTTTTTTCTATCTGAGCTTCTTTAGGAGCTTCTTTTGAATTCTTGTCTATTTTTTGCTTCATAATCATATCTCGCATATATACAATCTTGCCTATCATAACACGGATAAAACTATCTCAATGATTTTGCTAGCATATATGATTAAACTTACTGTCACAGATCACTATTTGAACAATTTATTTGAATATCCTTATCAAGGATGTGCTATGTGCAGTAGGAAGGCTTAGGTTTGGATATAGATGCGCTTTTTATGTGAGCACTACATAGATAAAAATAATTGAAATGAAAGGTGATATAATTTTCTAGTTTTCAATCCACAACCATCTTCATGTCTAATTTATGGATAAAGCTAGTTTTGAACTTAGATTAAATAAATTTGAAGCTCTAAATACTGAACGTTTAAAAAGAGCTTTACAGATTATGAAGAATGATGTGGCTAACGTTCTGAATGTTCTACCTTTACTTATCCACTACAATTCCCCAAAACTACCAGGATACAGATCAAGTACAGTTCCTTTTGGTATTGATAAATTTACACCTAATGAGTATCAGCGCCATTACCTTATTGACCATGGAATTGATCCTGATACCCCTGAAGAAAAGCATTATCCAATTTATGCTTTATATGCAATGGGTAGTACCTCTTCTATAGCACAAGGTCAGAATTCAGATTTAGATATCTGGGTATGTGTAAGTAAAAACACACCAGAAGAAGAAATAAAACTTTTAGCTGAAAAGTGTCACTTCTTATCTTCATTTGCAAAAACTTTAGGTGCAGATGTTAATTTGTTCGTAACTCCTGAAGATAAGTTTTCAAGTGGTGAACATGGCAACATGGATACTGAGGACTGTGGTTCTGCTCAGAGTCTGTTCCTGTTAGATGAGTTTTATAGATCATCAATCAGGCTGTGTGGCAGAAACTTAGCTTGGTTCATGGTAAGCGAAAGTGAAGAAAAACAGAATTATCAAGAGTTCATAGACGACTTTTACAAGAGCTCTGCTGTAGATAGAGAGTCTTGGTTCGATTTTGGCTCTGTTGCAAAGTGTTCTCCAGTTGAATATTTTGGTTCAGGTCTATGGCTTGTATATAAGGGAATTGATCATCCATTAAAAGCAGTACTAAAGATTCTTTTAATGGAAGCTTATGCTGATGAATATCCAAATACTAGATTGCTGTCCATGGAATTAAAGAGTGCCGTATATGACAGTACTCAATACACTCTTCAGCAGGATGCTTACTATCTGATGTACAGAAAAGTAGCAAAATACCTGAAAAGAAAAGGTGATACTACAAGACTAAAGCTTGCAAGAATTTGCTTTTATCTAAAAATTCAGCAATCTATTGCTCATATTTCTAAAGGAAAACTCCGTGAGCAAAGAGAACGTTTCTTAAGACGATTAAGCTTGATGTGGGGATGGACTAGAGCTTATTGCAATCATTTAAATAATATCGATCAGTGGGATATAGAAACAGTAAAAAGAGCCCAAAGAGATTTGTTTTCTTCTCTTTTAGAAAGTTATAGAACTTTACTAAGATTCTCTGTTGAAAATAAGATTGAGTACGCTATTACTTCTGACGATGCAGGTGTTTTATCTAGAAAGATTTATGCTGCTTTTGATAGATATCCTGGCAAAATCTTAATAGCAAGTAAGGAATTTATTCATCTTCTAGAAGAAAACACTATTACTTTCGTAAAACCATCCAAAAACAGTATCTGCAGACAAGGTTGGCATATCTTTCCTACAGCCATAGATAGTTTATCTTTACTGTCTACAAAGGCTGTATATATTGCGCCAAGAGCGGTTGAAGTTGTGGCATGGGCAACCTTTAACAATCTGTTAACTAGCACTAGTAAAGTTTTCGTTTCCAATAAAGATGGCTATTTGACCGCTGACAAAATCAAGAAATTGTCCTATGACATGGCTTTGTTCTTTAAAAACAGCAGTCATATAGAAGTATCAGAAGCAGATCTGCAAAAGCCTAGAAAAGTTTTAAAAAGCATGCTACTGATAAATCTTGAGAATGATATTACTCAAGAGTTGTTTATCTCACCTTCTGACATTGAGATCGGTTCATCTCTGTCATGCGGAAGACAAAAGATGTGCCTTGTCGGCTCTGTTGATCTTGTATGCTTAAATTCATGGGGTGAAATTAACTGTATTTCTTATCCTGATGGTGAAATAGGATTGGTTGAGGCTTTGTCTTCGATTATCAGAATTCATGCTGGTCTCTTCTCAAGTCAGTCTCATGATTACAACTCAGTATTAAAAGTTTTGTCTTATTCAAAAGCTCATAGTGATCTGATTAGATTTGATCTTGAAGCAACCATAAGAGGCATTTTCTCCTGTTTAGGAGACTATGAAACAAGCTATGTGTTTAATGTAGGTCACAACACCTATGAATCTTTGGTCAATGAAGAAGGTTCATTATCCTTAATTAGGCATTCTACATTCAGAGCCTCAGATGACGATGTGACTGTATTGTCTCGCTTTGGAATGAGACCAGAGTTTGCCCTACAGGTACCAACACAAGTAGAAAAGTGTGCTTCAGCGGGTATCGTACAGTATTTCTTTAAGAAAAAAGGTAACTTGTGGGACATTTACATTGTAAATGAAAGAAATGAAGTAAAGATCTTCCATGATTTTTCTGGTTCAAGATCAAAGCTTGTAAATGCTATCAACAGGTTCTATACCCAGAATACTGAAAATGATGTAACTAACAATAATTTAAACTTTAATCTGCCTCAGTATTTTGTGTTATCAGAAGATGAAAACTCCATTCATCCATTTACGATTATGAATGCCTGATCTTCATAACAGTGCAAATTTTTAGACAAGTTAAATTTGCAATTAATGGATATTAATATTTTGATATACTCATCTAAACATTAAACATTTTTGTAGGACAGAAAATTGAAAAAGCTTATTTCTGCATTTGTGGTATTTGTCGCTTTATGCGAGCTTTCAGGCTGTGGCATTAAAGGCAAACTTTATATTGAACCTGAATATACTCAGCAGGAAGATGACGATAGTTCTGATGAACAAGCTTCTAAGAACACTTCTTCAGATAACTCTTCTAAAGAAGAGGAACAATCTCAAGAAGAGTCAAAGAAATAGGCAACTATTCACTGTTACAAATAGATTTCTGTAATCAATAGAAGATTGCAGTTATCAACAGAATCAAAATTCAATAAAAGCAACTGCGTATGTAAGTAGATTAGAACGCAGTTTGTGATGGAAGGAAAAAATGGATTATTTTAATTTTAAAGGCCCTGATTTATACGCTGAAGACATCAAAGCTACTGATTTAGCAAAAGAGTACGGTACTCCTCTTTATGTTTATTCAAAAGCAACTTTACACAGACATATGAATGCTTTTGAGGATTCTTTAAAGGAGAAGAAACACTTAGTATGTTTTGCTGTAAAAGCTTGTTCAAATCTTGCTGTTATTCATGAAATGGCAAAATTAGGTGCAGGTTTTGATATCGTATCTGAAGGTGAGTTACGTCGAGTAATTGCAGCAGGCGGTGATCCTAAGAAAGTTGTTTTCTCAGGTGTAGGTAAGTCAGAGCAGGAAATTGAATTTGCTCTTTCACAGGGAATTAACTGCTTAAACATTGAATCAGCTCAAGAGATTGATACTGTAATTAAGGTTGCTAAGAAGTTAAATGTTGTAGCTCCAGTTGCTCTGAGAGTAAATCCTGGTGTTGATGCTAAAACTCATCCTTCAATTTCAACTGGTCTAAAGAACAATAAGTTCGGTGTAAGTGAAGAAATTGCTTTTGATCTTTATAAGAAGATGTCAAAAGAGTCTTGCTTAAAGATTTCAGGTATTGATTGCCACATCGGTTCTCAGATGACCTCTGGTATGCCAATTATTGAAGCTACCGATAAAATCATTTCTTTATACAAAAAATTACTAGCCGAAGGCATCAAGGTAGATCACATTGATATGGGCGGTGGTTTAGGTGTTACCTATGATAACGAAACCCCTCCTACACCTAGTGAGTACTGCGCTCCTATCTTAGAGAGATTAAAGGACTTAGATGTTTCAATCTATATTGAGCCTGGTCGTGCTATGGTAGCTAATGCTTGCATTCTGTTAGCTAAAGTTCAGTACCAAAAAGATAATGGTGACAAGCACTTTATCATTACCGATACCGGTATGAACGATATGATTAGACCTGCTTTATATGGTTCATGGATGACCATCATTAACACTACAGTTCATCCTGATGGTGAGGCTGTAAAGTCTGATGTTGTAGGTCCTATCTGTGAGAGTGACGATTTCTTAGGCAAGGATAGAAAGCTAAATGTTAGAAATGGTGATATTTTAGCTGTTCGTGGTGCTGGTGCATACGGTTCTTCTATGGCTTCAACTTACAATACAAGACGTTTACCATGTGAAGTGATGGTAGATGGTGATAAGTCATATGTAATCAAAAAACGTCAGTCATATGAAGATATCTGGAAGGACGAAATTATCCTAGGATAATAAAAATGATTTTAAAGTTTACAAAAATGCATGGTTTGGGTAACGATTTTATGGTCGTTGACGGTGTTACCCAAAAGGTATTTTTTTCACCAGAACTCATTAAGAAATTAGCAGATAGACATTTTGGTATTGGTTTTGACCAGTTATTGCTAGTTGAACCACCATTTGATCCTGAGGTTGATTTTCACTACAGAATATTTAATGCCGATGGCTCTGAAGTTCAGATGTGTGGCAATGGAGCTCGTTGCTTTGTTAGATTCGTAGTCGATCACAACCTAACCAATAAGAGAGACATTAAGGTAAGTACAGTATCAGGTGTTTTAAGATTAAAGCTTAACGACGATGATACCGTGACTGTGAATATGGGAGCTCCTGAGTTTGAACCTCACAAGATCCCATTTAATGCTCCTGCTCGTGCTAATGAGTACAAGATAACTTTATCAGATGGTACTGAGTTTTCTCATGGAGCTGTATCTATGGGAAATCCACATGCTGTGTTTTTCTTTGATGATGTAAAAACAGCGCCTGTAGAAAAGTATGGTAAAGAGCTTGAGTGTCACAAGAACTTTCCTGAAAAAGTAAACGTAGGGTTTGCACAGGTTGTAAATAACCATGCTTTAAATTTAAGAGTTTTTGAGCGCGGTTGTGGAGAAACCTTAGCTTGTGGAACTGGCGCATGCGCAGCAGCCGTTGTTGCTATTACACAAGGAAGGGTAAGTTCTCCTGTAAATGTAACCTTACCTGGCGGTACCTTGAGAATTTCTTGGGATGGAGGTAAGTCACCTGTAATGATGTCAGGTCCTGCTCAAAGAGTATTTGAAGGCACTGTTGTTATTTAGTCTTTGGCTAGGTAACCTATCTTTTGATGAAATTCTTTTGGGTGGATAATCATGCTTGCTGATGAGGTTAATCGTTTTATTGATCACCTTCGTTATGAGAAGCGTGCTAGTGTTCATACCATAAATTCGTACAGCAACGTTCTAAAGAGAGCTGTTGCTGTATTAGAGCGCGAATTTGACAATGTAAAGTCATGGCAAGATGTAGGTCTTGAACAGATGAGAGCTATACAGCGTGACTTTAACTTTAATGATGAGAATGTAAAACAGTCCAACAATTCTGTAGCGCACGATCTGTACGCTTTAAGTTCCTTTTTTAAGTACCTCATAAAACAAGGCTCCCTTCAGGATAATCCCTGTTCTTTAATTAAAGCTCCTAAAGTAAAACGTCATCTTCCAAAGATCTTAACTTTAAACGAAGTTGATGTGCTTTTAGATTATGAGCCTAAAGATCTGTTTGAGCTAAGAGATAGTGCGATTGCTGAACTGTTGTTCTCCTCAGGATTGCGTGTCTCTGAGTTAGTTGGTCTTGATTTAAAAGATCTTAATCATGAAACAAAAGAAGTCAGAGTATTAGGTAAGGGCAGTAAGTACAGAATTGTCCCTGTAGGTCAAAAAGCTATAGATAAAATTACTAATTATTTAAAGGTAAGGGACGAGTTCAAACCATCAGAAGACGCTCTATTTTTAAATAAATATGGCAGAAGACTAACTACAAGGGCTGTAGAACAGAATCTGGATAAACTGTCTGTAAAAGCAGGTGTGCAAACTCATTTAAATCCTCATAAATTAAGACACTCTTTTGCAACAGAGCTGTTACAAGGTGGTGCTGATTTACGTTCTGTTCAAGAGATGCTAGGACATGCTAGTTTAGCTGCTACTCAGATTTATACTCATTTAGATTTCGAACATTTAAAGAGTGTATACAATAAGGCTCATCCTCTAGCTAATAGGAAGAAAAATTGAAATTCTACAAACAAATAGATCTTAGCAAGATAAAGGTACTGTCTTTTGATTTAGACAATACTATCTATGATTGTCAGACTGTATTAACTAGAGCAGAAAACTGGTTTACTACTTATTTATGTGAGCGTTATGGTTTAGGTGGAAAGTACCTAAGTTATGATTACTGGGCTGCTGTTAAATCAAAAGTTTTACATGAAGACATGTCTCTTGAAGACGATGTAACTTTATTAAGAGCCAAAAGTTTAGTTGTAGCCTTCAAAGAAATTGGTATTCCTTTAAAAGGTGATCTTGAAGAAGCAAATGCGTTAGTTAAGCTCTTTGTTCAAAAGCGTTCAGATGGAGTGGTCGCTGATGACGTAAGATCTTTAATGAAAGATCTTAAAGACAAATATCCACTTATCTCAGTATCTAATGGTAATCTTGATGCAAAGCAGTTAGATGTAGCTTCTTACTTTGAAACTGACTTAAGACCTGAGCGTTTTAAATTCCACAGAAAACCTCATGCTGATTTATTCAATGAGTGCGCCAGATTTAAAAATGTAGCTCCAAGTGAAATTCTGCACATAGGAGATGATCCTTATACCGATGTTTTTGGTGCGGTAAGCGCAGGTTGCAGATGTGTTTGGTTGCGCAAAGGCTATACAGGTATTTCTCCTGATGAAAAGTTTTTAAGTGTGCTACCTGATATTGAAATAGATGACATCTTAGAGCTAAGGCAACTGTTGTTATAAAACGACTTATACCTATCTAGCTGTAAAACTGATAGCAGAAAGAAAATTAGACCAGAAAATCACAGAACAGAGGTATTCTTCGTCTAATTAGTAAATTTGATTTCTGCTATAATCCCACGCAGTCAAAATTCTAAAACTCACAAATTCCAGCGGAGATTTTTATGGACGAGCTTGATGAGCTAGGAAATCCTTCTGTTAGCAACTCAATTCTAGAGAATTTGAATGATTCTCAAAAAGAAGCTGTAAGTGCTCCTTTATCAAATATGCTAGTAATTGCAGGTGCAGGCACTGGTAAAACTCGAGTTTTAGTTTCAAGAATTGCTTATTTAATCAAGCACTACATGATTGAGCCTCGCAATATTCTTGCTGTTACTTTTACAAATAAAGCAGCAGGTGAAATGCGAGAGAGAATTGGTCTATTTGTAGGTGAGTTTTTACAGCGTCAGCTTTGGGCAAGTACCTTCCACTCTATCTGTTTACGTCTATTAAGAGCCTACTCAAAACAGGCTGGACTTGAGCCTAATTTTACTGTGTTAGATACAGACAGCCAGACCACTTTAACTAAGCGAATTATGAAAGAGCTTAATATTGATGTTAAAGAATTCAAGCCAAGTGAAGCTGTATCAAAAATCTGTAAATTAAAAGAAGATGGTCTACGTGCTGATGACTATATTAAAAGAGGCAGAATCTTTGGTGAGTCTCAGTATGAGAATATGTGCAAGATCTATTCAGCTTATGAAAAGATCTGCAATGATGAGAATTCAGTCGATTTTAGTGAATTGCTATTAAGAACCGTTGAGCTTCTCGAGAGCAATGACGAGATTAGAGCTTTACAGCATCGTAGATTCAAAGAAATCCTTGTAGATGAGTTTCAGGATACCAACTCAATTCAGTATAAGTTTTTAAGACTGATGGCTGGCAAAAACTCACATGTGATGGTTGTAGGTGACGATGATCAGTCAATTTATGGCTGGCGTGGCGCAGACTACACCAATATGCACAAGTTTTTAAAAGATTTTGATGATGTTCATGAAATCCTTTTAGCTTTAAATTACCGTTCAAGTCAGAAAATTCTTGATATGGCTAATACCCTTATTGCTGAAAATTCTGACAGATTGATGGAAAAAGTTTTAAAGGGAAACATCGGTCAAGGAGATGATGTTTCAATTTTAAATTGCTCAAATAATAATTGCGAAGCATCAGCTGTAGTACAGCTGATTGCTAAATTGCATGAAGCAGGTGAGAAATACAAAGATATGGCTATCTTGTACAGAAATAACTACCTGTCTTTAGGCTTTGAGCAAAGCCTTTCCATGAAGCATATTCCTTTTGTGATTTATGGAGGTCAGCGCTTCTTTGAACGTGCTGAAATTCTAGATACCTTGGCTTATTTAAGACTGCTTATCAACGAAAATGATGATACTGCAGCTCTTAGAATTATCAATGTACCTTCAAGAAAGTTAGGTCCTAAAGTAGTAGCAGATTTAAGAGCAATTGGCAGAGAAAGAAATTGCTCGATGTTACAGGCTATACGTCTGCTAGAAGCATATTCAAAGCAAGAAGGAGCAGACAAGGCATTAGTCTCTTTATATAAAAAGGTTACTCCTTTTTATAATTTAATTTTGCAGATGAAAGAGAAGAAAGAAAATGCTCCTCTGCATGAACTAGTAGATTACGTTATCAATGCATCAGGTTTACATGAAATGTATGCCTTAAAGGATGCTAAAGAAGGTAAGACCGGCGAAGAAAATTCAAGAGTATCAAACTTGGGTGTCCTTGTATCAAACGTAAAAGAATTTGAAGCTTCAATGAATGCGCAAGTTGCAAAAGAGGCAACAGCAGAAGAAGCTAAAGACATCAATGCAGATAACTCAGAGAATACTGCAAGTGATGGAGAGATAACTTCAACTGCGTTAGAAGATCCTTTATTAACTTATCTGTCTAACATTACTCTTGTAAGTACTTCAGAATTAGATGAAGATGGTTCAAGCTCAACAGAGTGTGATGCTGTAAATATGATGACCATTCATTCTTCAAAAGGACTGGAGTTTAAACATGTCTTTTTAGTTGGTTTTGAGAACACTATTCTGCCATCTCAACGTTCTGTTGATATTGGTTCTGACAAGTCAATTTCAGAAGAAAGACGTTTAGCTTATGTTGGAATAACAAGAGCAAAAGAAGATCTATATATAAGCTATGCTCAGAACAGAAGTATGTTCGGAAACATCGTAACTACTGGTGCAAGTCAATTTTTAAGACAAATTGTAAGATCCTACAATGAGGTTAAAAAAGAAGACCGACCATTTAAGATCATTCCTATAGCATCTCAAAGGTATTAGTCAAACCTCTCTCAAGAGCTATGCAGTAGCAAATTTAATGCTACTGCTATGCTTTTACTCGTGAATTTCGATTGGCAGATTGTCAGGATCTCTAAAGAATGTCATGGCCTTATGTGTAAATTCATCCATTCTTATAGGCTCGCATTCAATACCTTTCTTTTTAAGTTCCGCTACAGTCTCATTAACACTATCAACTTGAAATGCTAAATGACGCAATCCGCATGCTTCAGGATTTGAGACTCTATTTGGAGCATTTTTTACGATAAATAGCTCAATTTCACTGTCACCACATTTAAGATCGATCTTATGATCCTGCTTATTAGGCCGATAATTTTCACGTATGATTTCAAACCCTAAAGTGTCTACATAGAAGGTTTTGGACTTGTTGTAATCAGTTCCAATAATGGCGATATGATGGATTTTGTTGAACATTTTTATGACAAACCTGCACAAATATCTTTGTGAAAAAAATAAAATGCTACTAATTTTGTGTTAATATTATCTCACGACGTGTCTGTCGTGCGATCACATGGATCTTGAAGTGTTTTTCACACAGGAATTTCCTATTTTATTTTTTTAGAGAATCTAATCTTATACTGTATTCCCCATACAGTAAGTTTGTTAATTTAGTCTATGAATCTTACCGAACTTAAAAATACGCCTGTTGCACAATTAGTTCAAATGTGTGAACAGAACGGCATCGAAAACGTAGCCCGTTTAAGCAAAAAAGAAATCATCTTCCAATTATTAAAGTTTTCTTCAAAAAATGGTGAGGACATCTACGGTGAAGGTGTCATCGAAATTTTACCTGATGGCTTTGGCTTTTTAAGAAGTGCAGACAGTTCTTATTTAGCAGGTCCTGACGATATTTATGTATCTCCAAGTCAAGTAAGACGTTTTAACTTAAGAACTGGTGATTCAATTTCAGGCAAAATTCGTCCACCAAAAGAAGGTGAAAGATACTTCGCATTATTGAAAGTTGACGCAGTTAACTTTGACGATCCAGAAAATTCACGCCACAAGATCCTATTTGAAAACCTTACTCCTTTATTTCCACAGGAAAGAATGCGCCTAGAGCTAGGCAACGGCTCACAGGAAGATTTAACCGCTAGAGTTATTGATCTTGTAGCTCCTGTAGGTAAAGGTCAGCGTGGTCTGATTGTTGCTCCTCCTAAAGCTGGTAAAACCATGCTTTTACAGAACGTAGCACATTCAATTTCAAGTAAATATCCAGAATGTACTCTGATTGTTCTTCTTATCGACGAGCGTCCTGAAGAAGTTACCGAAATGCAGCGTATGGTTAAAGGTGAAGTTGTAGCTTCTACCTTCGATGAGCCTGCAGCTCGTCACGTTCAGGTTGCTGAAATGGTAATCGAGAAGGCAAAGCGTTTAGTTGAGCACAAACATGATGTTGTGATCCTAATGGACTCTATTACCCGTTTAGCTCGTGCATATAACACTGTTGTTCCATCATCAGGAAAGGTATTAACTGGTGGTGTTGATGCTAATGCTTTACAGAGACCTAAGAGATTATTCGGTGCTGCTAGAAACGTTGAAGAAGGTGGTTCTTTAACTATTATTGCTACTGCTCTGATTGATACAGGCTCAAAGATGGATGAAGTTATTTACGAAGAGTTCAAGGGAACTGGTAATATGGAACTTCATTTATCAAGAAAGATCTCTGAGAAGAGAGTATATCCTGCTATTGATGTTACAAGATCTGGTACTAGACGTGAAGAACTCATTACCAGTGCTGATGAGCTTCAGAAGATGTGGATCTTACGTAAGTTCTTACATCCAATGGGTGAAATTGAGGCTACTGAGTTCTTAATTGATAAGTTAAAGCTGACAAAGACTAATGAAGAGTTCTTTACAGCTATGGCAAGATCAAAGTAACTGAATGTAAAACAAAAAAAATTATCTGACCGAAAGGTCAGATAAAACAAAGCTCTGAGAGTTAAATCTGCAGAGCTTTTTTATTGGGGATTAAATCGGAATTCTTAACTTAAATTAAGTTCTTGATGGCTTCGTGGATCCTAGTTGCAATATAAGGATTGTTCATTGTATACAGATGAATACCATCAACACCTTGAGTGATCAAATCAACAATCTGGTCAATTGCATAGGCAATACCAGCATCTCTTAGAGCCTCTGGGTTATCTTCATATCTACTCATGATCTTGGTAAATTTAGTAGGTAACTCTACTCCACACAAGGTCACGATCCTTTCGATTTGCTTCTTATTTGCAACAGGCATAATTCCAGCCTGAATAGGTACTTTGATACCTACAAGATCGCATCTTTCCTTGAAACGGTAGAAACTGTCATTGTTGAAAAACAGCTGAGTGATGAGCTGACTTGCACCAGCATCAACCTTCTCTTTTAAGTGCTTAACATCTTCAACAATGTTATGAGCTTCTATGTGACCTTCAGGATAGCAGGCTGCAATAATATTTACTTTATCGCCATACTTTCCTTTAATGTAAGAGATTAAGTCAACTGCATGCTCAAAGTCACCTTTCTCAATGCCTTCGCGCTCATCGCCTCTTAAAGCTAAGATGTTATTTACGCCCATTGGTAACAGATTATCAATGATATGGTCAACATCAGCTTTCTTAAGACCGATACCAGCTAAATGCGCAACAGCGGTATAACCATAGTTGTGAACCAGTCTGTCAGCAATATTAGCTGTAGCGTTAATGTTAGAGGAACCACCCGCGCCATAGGTTACAGAAATAAAGTCTGGGTGGATTTCCTTTAAATTTTCAAAGGCATTGTAAATTGACTGTAAGGAAGATTCCCTCTTAGGAGGGAATACTTCTAGTGAGAATACAGTCTTCTGTTTAAAGAGATCTGCTGTATTCATTTCTTAATTCCTTTGCAGCCTCAACAAGATTCTTAAGGCTAGGTTTTACTTCCTTATCCTGTCTTGTCTTTAGACCACAGTCAGGGTTTACCCATAACTTCTCAGGAGCGACCTTCTTAAGGATCTTCTCTAGAACAACTTTAATTTCTTCTTTTGAAGGAATTCTTGGTGAGTGAATATCGTAAACACCAGGACCTACCTCAGTCTTGAAGTTGTTCTTCTTTAAAGAATCAAGAATTAACAGATCTGATCTTGAAGCTTCAAATGAGATTACATCTGCATCCATGTCATCAATTGCAGGGATGATGTCTGTAAACTCGCTATAACACATATGAGTGTGAATTTGAGTTGTAGCTTTAACACCAGAGTGAACTAATCTGAATGATGGAATAGCAAAGTCTAAGTATTCGCTGTACCAATCACTCTTTCTTAAAGGTAATTTCTCTCTTAGAGCAGCTTCATCGATCTGAATGATCTTAATGCCGTTCTTCTCAAGATCTAAAACCTCATCTCTTAAAGCAAGAGCTAACTGTAAAACGCTCTGCTTGATTGGAATATCTTCTCTTGGGAATGACCAGTTCAAGATAGTAACAGGACCGGTTAACATACCCTTTAATGGCTTGTCAGTCTTGCTCTGAGCGTATACTGACCAATCAACAGTAATTGGATGAGCTCTTGAAATATCACCCCAGATTACTGGTGGTTTTACGCATCTTGTACCATATGACTGAACCCAAGCTTTTTCAGTGAACAGGTATCCTTCTAAGTGCTGGCCGAAGTATTCAACCATGTCGTTACGCTCAAATTCACCATGAACTAGAACATCAAGACCAAGCTCTTCTTGTAGAGCAATGCACTCAGCAATCTTCTTCTTGTTGAAATCAACATACTGTTCTTTAGAAATCTCGCCAGTTCTGAAAGCTTTTCTGTTTGCTCTAACTTCAGCAGTCTGTGGGAAAGAACCGATAGTAGTTGTAGGGAATAGAGGTAACTTGAACTCGTCTTTCTGGATCTTTTCTCTTTGAGCAAACTCAGGTTGTCTTACATAATCTTCAGGGGTAACTGCTTTTACACGAGCATCAACTGCAGCGTTAAATGCATGTCTGTCCTCGTTGAACAGAGCTACATTCTGCTGATACTTTTCGTTATTCTTGAAGTTAGCTGAAGCGAAAATCTCGTCAATTTCTTTTAACTCAGTTAATTTCTCTTTAGCAAAAGCAAAGTGCTTCTTGTACTTCTCTTCTAACTTAGTCTCATTTTCAACGGTATAAGGAACGTGTAATAGAGAACATGAAGTTGAAACTACAGTCTGAATATCTTTTTCTTTTAAGGTATTTAGAATTGATAAGGTCTTTTCGTAGTTGTTCTTCCAGATGTTCTTACCGTTTACGACACCTGCAAATAACTTCTTAACTGGTGAAAAACCGTGTTCTTTTACAAGATCTAAGGTCTTTCTGCCTTCAACAAAATCAAGACCGATACCATCAAAGTTTAATGACTGTAGAACAGTGTAAATATCACGAACGTCACCGAAGTATGTCTGTAATAAGATCTTGGTGCTTTCTTTCTTATTTAAAATTGCGCTGTATAGATCCTGGAATAATCTAATGTCATTAGCAGTTAGATCATGTACTAAGTAAGGTTCATCAAACTGTACCCACTGAGTACCAAGACTGATGAATTTCTTTAAAATCTCTGAATAAACACGGATAAAGTCAGCCTTTACATCCAAAATACCTTTTTTACCAGTAAATCTGATTAACTTTAATAATGTAAATGGACCAACTAAAACAGGCTTAGTCTCAATGCCTAACTGTTTAGCTTCTGTGTACTCATCAAATGGTTTGGTACCTACAAGCTCAATCTTGGTGTCGTCTTCAAACTCAGGTACGATGTAGTGGTAGTTAGTATTGAACCACTTCTTCATAGCTAGAGCTTTTACATTACCTTTGTCGCCCTGATAACCACGAGCAATTGCAAAGTATTTTTCTAATGCGCTTAAATCAAGCTCACGATATCTCTTAGGAACGATATTGAGTAAAACAGCCTGATCTAAGGTGTTATCGTAGAATGAGAAATCATTTGAAGAAATGAAATCAATACCTGCATTCTTCTGAGTTGTTAGATGTTCTTTTCTTAACTCTTTAGCAAGTGACTGAATTTCGTCTTCTGATTTTTCGCCTTTAAAGTAAGCCTCTAGTGCAAATTTTAATTCTCTTAAAGAGCCAATACGTGGGTAACCGATTACTGAAGTAGACATTTCATCTCCTAAAATTTAGAAAAAATAAAATATCTCTCTACGAGATATGTGCTGGGCTTTAAAGGTAGATGAGGTCGTTTATGGAACTGTTCAAAAGTAGTTTCTCTGCAAACGCCATTTTATTTTGTATCTTGTGTTTATGAAGTTTTTTTAGCGATATAATTTATAGATAAAATTCATATACATTTAAGCTTGTTTAATAGTCTATGAATCGGTAGGTAATAAGTAAAATACTTATTTTATATATTTGGATATATACAAAAGCTATATCTTGAATGAAATTCAGAATAATACCTGAAAATAAGAGGAGTTAATATTTTGCAATAATCTGCAGAATATTGAGAGTGCAGTCTTATAAGTTCTAGATAAAAAAAGCCTAGACTTTTTTACAAACTCTAGGCTTTGATTGACTCTTAATTTTGAATTATTTCTTTTCTAAAATGGCTTTTTTAACAGCTTTGGCAAGGAAATCTGCCATGTTATCGCCATTGTGAGCTAACATCTTTGGGAACATTGAAATTGGTGTTGCGCCTGGGAAGGTGTTAATCTCATTGATTAGAATACCGTCTTCTTTTGATAAGAAGAAGTCAATTCTAGATAGATCTCTTAACTTTAATCCAACGAATGCTCTTCTTGCTAAATCACGAATTGTTGCAATTTCTTCACTTGTAAGATTTTCAGGTGTTACAGTAGTAATGGTTCCTGAATTTTTTGAATATTTCTCTTCAAAAGTGTAGAAAAGATTATCCGGAATGATAATTTCACCTGGATTTGTAATCTTTAACTCACCATCAATCTCATAAGCTGCTACTTCAAGCTCTCTGTGAATGATGTTCTTTTCAATGATAACTTCAGTACTGTATTGGAAAGCCTCAACAATGCTATCCCATACATCATCTCGTTTGGTTACATGGTAGCAACCTACAGAAGAGCCCTGACTTGCTGCTTTTACGTAGATATCTTTGTATTTATCAAAGAACTCTAGAGCAACTGTTTTGTACTGCTCTGTCTTTAATGGAATGATTGCATATGGTGTATTTGGAATGCCCAAAGCATCAAAGTAAAGTTTAGTGGTGATCTTGTTAAAGCAGTATCCGCTAGCTTCTGCATCACAACCAATAAAAGGAATATTTTGGATATTTAAGAAAGACTGGATATCACCAGTTTCACCTGGAATACCGTGAATGCAAGGAACAACACAGTCAACTTTTATTTTCTCATCTCCAAATACAAAGTCACCTTGTGCGTCAAAGTATCCACAAGCATTGTCATCAACCATAAACTGGTGGTTGTGGATAACTACTTTGGTTACGTTAAAGTCTTTGGTTAATTTTAATTGTTCTTCGATAAATTTAGCTGATAGCAATGAAATCTCATGTTCAGAACCATCACCACCGCACATTAGCAGAATATTGGTGCTCATATTTTGTCCATTCTTTGTTCAATTTGAAAATTTTTAACAATAATAAGACAGAAAAAATGTTATGTCCAAACAAAAATAAAGAAAAGATAAAGCTAGGAAGTGACTTTAAGAATGCTCGAAGAAAGCAGATATAGAACCGGCACTTAAAAGTGCCGGATAAGATTTTAGTTTATTGAATTTTCGATGAAAGCTTTAAGCTCTGATTTTGGTAAAGCTCCAATCTGGCGGTTAACAATTTCACCGTCTTTGAACAGTAGCAAGTTAGGAATACTCATAACTCCATACTTTGCTGCATATGCTGAGTTCTTATCAATGTCTACTTTAACAAACTTAACATTGTCCATTTCATCAGCAAGTTCTTCAATAAAAGGACCGATCATTTTGCAAGGTCCGCACCAGTTTGCCCAAAAGTCTACTAGTACAGGCTTATCAGAGTTGATCACTTCACTTTCAAACTGATCATCGTTGATATGCAGAACTTTATCGCTCATAAATCCTCCAAAAATTAACTAGTTTTATACTAGCATGTATTAGATGATTATTCTGTTGTCTTTTGTGAAATTAAATCTCAATCAAGCTTATTTATCTAGCCGTGTATATCTATTTCCAATATACGGTTAGCTCTATAAAGCTAGTCTTCAATCTTCTTGATTAAGTAGTTTAAAAGCACGCCATAAACAGGTAAGAAAATCACAAGATTTGCTGTGATTTTTACTAGATAATCAACAAAGCCAATACCGATCCAGTGTTCAGCCATGAATGCATCGTTGGTGTGATAGAAAGCGATTGCAAAGAAAGCATAGGTATCTAATAAATTACCAAAAATGGAAGATGCTGTAGGGGCTGGCCACCACTGCTTCATCTCTCTTAATCTCTGGAATACCAAGATATCAGCTAACTGTCCTATAAGGTAAGCAGATAGAGATGCTAAAGTGATTCTGAATACAAAGTATGAGAATGAACTTAAAGAAGCAAAGCCTTGGAATAGTCCATGCTCAAAAAGAGCTCCTATAAAATAAGAGAGAACCAGTCCTGGCATAGTTGCCATAAAGACGATTTTACGAGCTTTGTGCTGTCCAAATATTCTGACTGTTAGATCTGTAGACAGGAATATAAAAGGATAGGTAAAAGTACCTAATGTAGTGTTGATCCCAAAGATAGTAAGTGGGATCTGCACTGCGTAGTTACTTAAAACAAGTATAAATACGTGTATAAACCAAAGCTTTTTTAAAGGGAAAGAAAAATTATTCATAATATTTTCGTTTCAGGATAGTAAAAATAACAAGAGCCAAAGCAAGCGCTAAGGCTCACCTTTGTCAAAAGACAGGCTATTTTATGACTTTCTTTAGCTATTACCAAGATATTTTTAGACAAGTTTTTTACAAGATAAAAGGAACTGATACAATGAGGTATCTACATTAGGAAGTTAATATCATGGCAGATTCTTTACCTTTAGTACTTGTTGACGGTTCATCATTTCTTTACAGAGCCTTTTTCGGATCAAAGCAGAATTTTACCAATTCAAAAGGGATCCCCACTGCAGCATCTTTAATTATTACAAGAATGCTTCAGGGACTTTTAAAGAAGTTTGATGGCTCAAAATTCATTGTGGTTTTTGATGCTAAAGAAAAATCGTTCAGACATCAGATGTACCCTGAGTACAAGGCTAATCGAGCAAAGATGCCTGAAGCATTGATACAGCAGGTGCCTTATGTTCATACAATTGTTAAGGCCTTAGGCTTCCCATTGTTATCTGTAGGTGGTGTTGAAGCTGATGATGTTTTAGGCTCATACGCTAAAGAAGCTTCAAGACGCGGTATAAAAACCGTAATTTGCACCGGTGATAAGGATTTGTCACAGGTTGTAGATGATAATGTAATTCTCTATGACTCCATGAAAGACGTCTTTTATGATGCTAAAGCAGTCAAAGAAAAATTTGGTGTAGGACCAGAGTTAATTATTGATTACCTAGCTTTAAAAGGTGATGACTCTGATAACATCCCTGGTATGAAAGGTGCTGGAGAGAAGACTGCAATTTGTCTTTTAAACGAAATTGGTGGGGTTGAAGAGATCTTCAAACACACCGACAAAATCGCCTCACTAGAGTTTAGAGGCGCTAAGACCTTTGCTCCTAAATATATTGCTGCAATTGATAAGATCAGACTGTCATACCAGTTAGCAACTATTAAGACTGATGTAGAACTGCCTATTGCAATTGATGAGGTACCTTTACCTAAAGAGAATACAGTTGATCTTGTAAAAGTGTTTACAGAGCTTGAGTTTACTAAATTATTAGAGCAGGCAAAGAAAAAGTTAATTGAGCAGGGATTGACAGAAACTGGTGAAAAGGCAACTGAAGGTTCATTAGAAGCTTTATTCTCACAACATGACGCATCAGAAGTTGATTTTAAATCTTATGGAAGTGCCTTCCATCTGATTACAGATATACCTTCATTAGAAGCTCTTTGTAGCAAGATTCAAAAAGCTAAATTAGTCTCTTTAGATACTGAAACTACCTCACTTCGTCCTGAGGAATGTTCAATCATAGGTATGTCTTTGAGTGTAGCTCAAAAGGAAGGATACTATATTCCTTTTAATCACACTTATTTAGGTGTTCCAAATCAGCTTAGTGTTGATGAAGTTAAAGAAAAGCTGTTACCGGTTTTAAATCAGGATGATGTAAAGATTGTAGGTCACAACATCAAGTTTGATCTTCTAGTTCTGCACTATCAGGGTATGGATGTTAAAAAAGTCTATGCCGATACCATGGTATTAGCTCACCTTTTAGATTCATCTGATCCTGTGAATATGGATGATTTGGCTAAAAAGTACCTAGGATATAAGACTATTACTTACAAGGAAGTTACAGGGGATAAAAAGAAAATTCCTTTAAATGAGGTTCCTGTAGAAAGAGTATGTGAGTATGCAGCAGAAGATGCTGAGGTTACCTTAAGACTATATAACTGTCTTATTGAAAAGCTAAATGAGTCTGAAAAAGACAAAGAGATCTTCTTTGAAAAAGAGATGCCTTTCTTGAAAGTTCTTTATCAAATGGAGCTTTTTGGCGTTTATGTGGATAAAGAAGAGTTAGAAAGACAGAACCAGAATTTAAAGATTGAGCTGTTAGATATTCAAAAGCAGATTTATGTTTCATGCGGACAGGAATTTAATATCTCATCTCCTAAGCAATTAGGAAAAGTGCTTTTTGAGGATATGCAGATCCCTTATCCTAAAAAGGCAAAAGATGGAAAATACTCTACAGCTGAAGAAATCTTAGAGCAGATTTCTTATGACTATGATGTTGCAAATCTTGTACTAAGATATCGCGAGTTATCAAAGTTAATTTCAACTTATACAGAAAAACTGCAAACTCTGATTAACCCTAAGACCCACAGAATTTACACTTCATTTAATCAGGCAGGTACTGTAACCGGACGTTTATCATCATCTGATCCTAATTTACAGAATATTCCAGCTAGAACTCATGAAGGCAAGTTAATCAGAAAGGCTTTTGTTGCTCCAGAAGGCTATAGTCTGATTTCAGCTGATTACTCTCAGATTGAATTAAGACTGATTGCTCACATCAGTCAGGATCCTAATTTATTAAAAGCTTTCAGAGCAGGTTACGATGTCCACAAGGCAACAGCAGCAGAAGTTTTAGGAAAACCAATTGAGGAGGTAACTCCTCAGGAAAGAGCTCATGCCAAGGCTACGAACTTCGGATTGATGTACGGCATGGGAGCTTTTGGTTTGAGAAAACAGACTCATATGAGTATGTCTGAAGCTAAAGTTTACATTGAGCGTTATTTTGCTCGTTATCCAAAAGTTAAAGACTACATGGAGCAGACTAAAGATTTTGCTCACAAACATGGCTATGTAACTACCATTGAGGGTAGAAAAATTGCTGTAGCTAATATCAATAGTTCAAATGTACTGTTATTAAAAGGAGCTGAGCGCGCAGCTATTAACGCTCCTATGCAGGGAAGTGCTGCAGATGTGATTAAAAACGCCATGATAAAACTTATGGATTGGATAAAATCACTTCCAAATGATACTGTCAGAATGACAGTTCAGGTTCATGATGAATTGCTGTTTGAAGTTAAAGATACTTTTGTTGAAGAGGCTTTAAAAGTAATTAAAGAGATTATGGAAAACGCAGCCAAAATTGATGTTCCTTTAGAAGTAGGAATAGGCTGCAGTTCAAATTGGGCAGATGCTCACTAGAAGTTCTTTTCCATCTGTCTTTGCACAAGTTTAATCTCACCTCGGTCGATTTTTACGTAGCTGTATTGGGACTTCCACATGCCAAGTCCCAATCTGTAGGTGCCTTCACCAAAGGCATCATTCTGTCCACCAAAGACGTGGAAATGACCGTGAATTAAGATCTTTGATCCGGTTGTTGCAAGGAAGTGAGCGCCAGCTTCCTTTACCTTAGGATCGTTTAATGAGTTATCTCTTTCCTTTTCTCTTAAGATCTCCTGCTTTTGGCTCTTTCTTCTAATCTTTAAAGCAATCTTTTTTCTCCAGGATAATGGAAGTGCCATAAAGACAAATCTTATGAGCTTGTTCTTAGACATTGAGCGAAACTTTTGGTAAGACCTGTCATGAAGACAGAGTTGATCTCCATGAATAAGTAAAGCCTGACCATCAGGAGTAGGAATGATGTAGAAATCACCGATGAGTTTCATTCCAAAGTATTCTGCCATATCTTTATCCATCAGAAAATCTCTGTTTCCACACTGGAATAAAGTTTGAATACCTCTAGCTTTGGCCTTTAGAATAATCTGCCTTATTCTTTGCTGAAATCTTGAGTTTCTATCAACACCTACAAAGAAGTCAAACATATCACCAGCGATAATGAGCTTATCGTTTAGGTATAAGTTGTTGTCATAAAAATTGGCAAAAGCGTTTGTCAAAATAGGTTTTGATTCACTTAAGTGGAGATCAGCAATGATATAGGTGGCCATGAGCAAAATACCTAAGAAAATAAAAGGTGGCAAAAGCCACCTTCCTAAATTAGTCTATGCAAGCATCTGTGATTTCAATAGTCTCAACAGGAACGTCTTGATAGAAAGATACAGTAGTGGTCTTTGATTTTTCAATCTTATCAACTACGTCCATACCTTTTACAACTTTACCGAATACGCAGTAGCCCCAACCTGAAAGATCTTTTGATCTGAAGTTTAAGAATGAGTTATCTACAGTGTTGATAAAGAACTGAGCAGTTGCTGAATGAGGATCATTGGTTCTTGCCATTGCAATGGTGCCTCTGTCATTCTTTAAACCATTGTCAGCTTCGTTTTTGATAGGAGCATTGGTTTCTTTCTGTGACATATCAGCAGTTAAACCACCACCTTGGATCATAAAGCCTTTGATAACTCTGTGGAAAATTGTGCCCTTGTAGAAGCCTGATTTTACATAGTTCTCAAAGTTCTTAGCTGTTTCTGGAGCCTTCTCATAGTCAAGCTCGATTACAATGTCACCTAAGGTTGTTTTTAATGTGATCATATTGTTCTCTCTACAAATTTATATGAAATCTTTAGTGATATTCTAACAGTAAATAAGGATTTCTTAAAATTTGAACCTTTAAAATGTGAGTTTTAAAAGTTCTAACGTCTAAGATCTTATGTGAGTAAGCTGTAAAGCTGATTTATTCAATTGCACAAGAATAATTAGTTCAAAGAATAATGTGAATGAAGTTGTGCAATTTGGTATGATCTTTAGTAGATTGAGATTTAAATTGTCAAATACCCTTTTTAGAGACAAATATGCTAAAAATTTACAATACACTGACAAAAAGCAAGCAAGAGTTCAAGCCAATTGAACCTGGCAAGATTGGAATGTATGTATGTGGTGTGACTGTTTATGACTTATGCCATATCGGACATGCTAGAACATTCGTGAACTTTGATGTAATTGTTCGTTATTTACGCTATTCAGGTTACGACGTTAAGTATGTAAGAAACATCACTGATATCGACGACAAGATCATCAAGAGAGCTAATGAGCGCGGTATTGCAGCTAAAGATTTAGCAGAACAGTTTATTGTGGAAATGCACAAAGATTTTGATGCATTGAACATCAAGCGTCCTGATATTGAGCCTAGAGCAACTGATAACATCAAAGAGATCATCTCTATTGTCCAAAAACTTATTGATAATAAAAACGCTTATGTTTCTGACAACGGAGACGTAGTTTTTGATATCAATTCATTCAAAGAATATGGTCGCTTATCAGGTCAGAAGTTAGATGAACTTCAGGCTGGCGCTAGAATTGAAGTTGCTAAGAGCAAACACAATCCTATGGACTTTGTGCTTTGGAAAATGTCAAAGCCTGGCGAGCCTGCATGGGAGTCTCCATGGGGTGAAGGTCGTCCTGGCTGGCACATCGAATGTTCTGCAATGAACAATAGATATTTAGGAAAAGAATTTGATATTCACGGCGGTGGTTCAGATCTGATCTTCCCTCACCATGAGAATGAGATTGCACAGAGTTGCTGTGCTAACCACACTCCATACGTTCATTACTGGATGCACTCAGGCATGGTAATGATTAACGAAGAGAAGATGTCTAAGTCATTAAATAACTTCTTTACCATCAGAGATGTTTTAAAGTCATATGATGCTGAGACCATCAGATTCTTCTTATTATCAGGTCAGTACAGAAGTCCATTAAATTACTCTCAGGAAAATCTAGACAAGGCAAGAGCTGGTCTTAACAGATTGTATACAACTCTAAGAGACACCACTCCTGTTGAGCCTACTGTAGCTGAAGATGAGTTTACAGCTAAGTTCAAAGAGTATATGGATGATGATTTTAATACTCCTGGCGCAATCTCTGTTTTATTTGATTTAACCAAACAGATTAACAAAGAGTCTGGAGCTAAAGCATCAGAACTAGCAGGTAGATTAAAGCAGTTAGCTTCAGTTTTGGGCATTTTAGAGCAAGATCCAAATACCTTCTTAACTAGTGGCGCTAATAATGATGACAATGCACAAATTGAAGCATTAGTTAAAGAGCGTAATGATGCAAGAAAGGCAAAAGACTGGGCTCGTGCAGATGCTGCTAGAGATAAGTTAAAAGCTTTACATATTGAACTTGAGGATACTCCTCAGGGAACTGTATGGCATAGAGTTTAATTAAGCTTAATTTTTAGAGAAAGGCTGTGAGTTAAATCATGGCCTTTTTTATTTTGTCTTTGCTAAATCATATAAATAATCTAATCTTAAGATAAGAAAAGAATTCACGGCCTTGAAAGCCTAAGTTGGGCGTATGTATTTAGAAAGAGCAAAAGTTACTAACTTCCGCGGTATTAGAAGACTCTCAGTTGACTTTGAATCAGACAGCACTTTTTTAATTGGTGAAAATCAGTGGGGTAAAACTTCACTGTTAAGAGTTCTATGGATGCTCTTAGGACAGGGTGAAGAGCTGTGCCAGTTTGATAAAAGTGATCTTTATGTTCCCGTCAAAATTGAAAAAACACGAGAATTTCCTCATGAAGATCTTGTGGAAAAAGTATCCAACCGTAAATCGCTTAACTTTGATGAAACTTATCGTGAAAAGTACAGAAAAGGCGAAATTGAATATAGTTGCGAGAATTGTGCAAAACCAGCCTGTGATGGTCGTGAACCTTTTATAGACAAAGGATCTGAAGACTGCGCTGACTTTGATGCCAAAATTAAAACAGATGTAGGTTCTGAAGTTTTAAGTTCAGATGTAGTAGGTCCAGATGATGTAAGCCTAGATGAAGATAGTGTAAATAAAAAAGCTGGTAACTTTTTTGATGAGCTCGATTCATATATTGAAAACAATGATCCTTTATCTGATTTTGATAAGGAGGATGTTTTCAACACTGGGGATGGAAAAATAAGAGTTGATCTGTACTTTAGGGAAAGTATCCCTAATGCAGAAGCTGATACTTGTGAAGAACTAAAGCCATTTTGGAATTATTCTGAAGATGGTTTTTACAGAATTCACTGGCAGGTTATTGGAAAGTTCGACGAAGACAAAAAAGAGTTTGCAACTTACCATTCGCTAATTTTAAAAAAACAGCAAAACAACTTACCATTTGAAAAGGTAAAAAAGGCTATTTTTAAGTTAATTGCTCTTAATCCTGTTTTCAGATTAAGAGACAGTAGAATGGAAAAATCCTCTGGTTTTGAGTCTATTTCTCAAGACAGAATTAAGACTATTTTAGATATGATGTCTGAAGAGCCTGCCTTATCTGGTGACTCAGTAAAAATGTTTGCTGATACTTTTGGTACTTTCTTAGATAAGTACTTCTCTGAATATGCAAACTCAGATATAGACAGACAAAAAATCATCTCTAGATCTAGAAACATTTCAGATATTGTAAAAAGCCCTATTTCATTAGAATCAATTTCTAATATAAAACAGACCTTAACTACACCAGGCTTTAATAAGTCTAAAGCTTTGCTCTCTTATATTGCTGCTGCAATTTTGTTAAACAAAGGTAACAGAAAAATTGATCCTACAGGAAGACCAATTCTGATATTAGAGGATATTGAGTCGCGTTTCCACCCATCAATGTTACTGTCTTTTTGGTCCTTACTTGCAATTACTGATGTTCAGAAAATTGTAACTACTAATAGTGGTGATCTTTTGTCAGCTGTAAGCTTGGAATCTCTAAGAAGATTACAAAAGAAACACTACGATACTCGTTGCTATAAGATTGACAGTTCTATGCTAAGTTACGAGGATCTGCGCAAAATTGCCTTCCACATTAGAATTAACAGACCTATGGTGTTGTTTGCAAGATCGTGGATCTTAGTGGAGGGTGAAACTGAGGTGTGGATTTTAACTCAGATAGCCTCCATCTTAGGAATATCTCTAGCCTGTGAAGGTATTAGAATCATTGAATATGCCCAGTGTGGATTAAAGCCTCTAATAAAAATAGCAGCTCAGTTAGGTATTAACTACCATGTCTTAACTGACGGTGATGATGCTGGTAAAAAGTATGCAGAGGTCACTATGTCCTTTTTAAGTAAAAAGAACAGAGAGGCTCATTTAACTGTATTGCCTCAAAGGGATATAGAACATTACCTTTATACACAAGGGTATGCAAAAGACTTTAAGATTGCAGCTGGCTTATCAGGAAATAATCAACTAAGAAAAGGCTTTGATATGGATAAAGTCATAGAGCTTGCCATAAAGAGAAAGAGTAAACCAGGGCTTGCCTTAGTATTAGTTGATGCAATTCAGAAAAAGGGTATAGAAGGCGTTCCTTTAGTATTTGCAAATCTATTACAAGAAGTCCGCTCTATGGATAATGACAACTTTATTTAGTAGATGTTGATAATTTTGTAGAAGTTGTTAAGAGCGGACAGAGGAAGATCTGTTATTCGATGTTTTGAACCTGTTCTCTCATTTGTTCAATCAGAACCTTTAGCTCTACAGCAACTTTGGTGATATCCAAAGATGATGCTTTAGAAGCTAAAGTGTTAGCTTCACGGTTAAATTCCTGCATCATAAAATCAAGTCTCTTACCGCAAATGCCACCTGCTTTTAGAATGTTTCTAACCTCTTTAATGTGAGATTTTAGTCTATCGTATTCTTCTCTTACATCAGCTTTTTGTGCTGCAAGGGTAACTTCCTGTTCGATACGAGTAGGATCAACATCAACAGCAAACTCAGCAATTTTAGCTTTGATTTTTTCTCTTTCTTTTAGAACTAATTCGTTTAAAGACTTTTCTACTGTTACAAGTTGTTCTTCAATGCTTACAAGTCTTGATTCAATAGCTAGTTTTAATTTCTCGCCTTCATGCTCTCTTGCTGTTACTAGCTTATTGATGGCTGTATCTAAACTGTTGATAACAAGAGCATCAATCGTAGCCTGTACTTTTTCATCTTGGACTAGGATGCCAGGATAGTTTAATACTTCAAGGGCATTTGTAGTGGCACCATTGATATTACTTTCAATGGTTTTTATAGCATAAGAAAGCTGTTTTAGCGCAGTCTCATCTACTTTTAGTGAACTTTTGAGGTTCTCTGACAAGGTGATATAGCAGTCTATCTTTCCTCTTTTCAGGTGATTTTGAAAGAGCTCTCTTAGATTTGCGTCAAGATGTCTTAAAGAGTCAGGCATTTTGAAGTTAACTTCTAAAAATCTACCGTTTACAGAGGTGATGTCAATATTAAGATCTGCAATATCATTGCTTTTGATGACATTTGCAGAACCTGTCATGCTGAAAATAGGCTCCATATAATCTCCTTTTTTTAAATCAGTATAACAAGGAATGAAGTATATTTTTGTATTCACAGTGCAGAAAGTATAAGGTAAAATTTACAAAAAAATTTTAGAGGTAGTTATGCAGGAATATCAGCGTAAGTTTATTGAATTAGCTTTAAGTAAAGGTGTATTAAAATTTGGTAGCTTTGTTTTAAAGTCAGGTCGTACCAGTCCATATTTCTTTAATGCAGGTGGTTTTAATACAGGTGCTGATCTTGCAACTTTAGGTGAGTGCTATGCACATGCTCTAGTAGATGCAAAGATTAGTTTTGACGTTTTATTTGGACCTGCATACAAAGGTATTCCTCTAGCATGTGCTACTGCTATGGCTTTAGCAAAAGATCATAACAAGAATGTACCTTGGTGCTTTAACCGTAAAGAGAAGAAAGATCACGGTGAAGGCGGTAATCTTGTAGGAGCTCCTTTAAAGGGTGACATCCTTTTAATTGATGATGTAATTACAGCTGGTACTGCAATTCGCGAGTCTGAAGAAATCATTAAAGCTAACGGTGCTCACTTTAAAGCAGCTTTAATTGCTTTAAACAGAATGGAAAAAGGCAAAGGTCAGAAGAGTGCCATTGCAGAAGCTGAAGAGCAGATTGGTATTAAAATCATTTCTATTGTTACTTTCGATGACTTATTAAAGTACATCGAAAATGACGACAAGTTAAAAGAGCACATTCCTGCAATGCTTGAGTATCGCAAGCAGTATGGTGCTTAATTACTTCTTGTAATTAGTGTTATTTAAGCTGTACTGGCATCCACAGTACAGCTGATTGTAGAACTTAATCTCTTTTACAAGTTCATAACGGCGACCTACAAGACCTTCCTTTCTCCAGTCCTGATCCCAGTATTTAACGTCGTCAACAGCTTCTTGAGCTGCAAAGCCTGCAGTATCTACTTGCTTTTTACTCTTCCATCTTGAGGTGCAAAGAGTAGTGGTAAAGGTGTTGATATTGCGCTCTTTAGCAAAGAGAGCGGTTACAGTAAGTCTATGGGTAAAACACTTTAAACAGCGGTTACCTCTTTCAGGCTCATTCTCAAGACCTTTTACTTTTTCTTGCCAGCTTTTGTAATCATAGTCTCCGATTACATATTCGAGATCTAAAAGCTCGCACAGGTGAACCCATTCATCTCTTCTTTTTTCATATTCTTCTAATGGGTAGATATTTGGGTTATAGAAGAACATTAGAGGTTTAATCTTATTGAAGATAAGACATTCAACTAAGCTTGTAGAACATGGAGCGCAACAGCAGTGAACCACAAGTCCATTTGCGCCTTCTGGCAATACTAGATCTTTTTTAGGAGAATCTTTAGCAAAGTTATCAGGAAGAGAAAAATCAAAAATCATAGAAAATCGCACCTTTGACTTAAGATGTCGTATTATATACAAAAATTTTTGCAAGAATAATTCATTATGATTAAGTCCAGTTCAGATCTTTATAAATCAGTCTCTTACATTGTTTTAGCTTTAGCTATCACTGTCATTTTGTATTTTGTAAATGATTTATCTTTACAGAGTATGTTAGCTTTTACTACTTACTCTATCTTTGGTCTATTTTGCTTGTGGTCTAGTTTTCACCTTTGCAAGAGCAAGAACTTAATCATTGCCTTTTTATTTTTTGAAATAACCTATTTGAGTGTTTATGTTCTCTCTATTTCATTGAGTTTAAACACCTCATTATTTGATTTTATAAAAGGTGTAGACTTCTCTTTTGTAGTCTTTTCTCTTTTAGCTTGCATAAAGTTTGTTTTTAACCGCATTACAAACAGATCAAGCTCAACTAATACTAGTTCAACTGATTCATGTTCGTCTTACTCATGTTCATCTAACTCATGTTTAAAAAGCAGTAACTTATCAAAGCACTTATTATCTATTCTCTATTTTGTTTTAGTGTTTATTGGGCTGTTCTTCCCATTACTCATGATCTGTTACTACGTGGCAACAGGTTCATTGATCTCATCAGATATTATTCTGGCTTTAGCTCAAACTAATGGCTCTGAGGGTAAAGAGTTTTTTGTAAGCAACTTTAATGTTATGTGGGTTGTTTCATTTGTCATCCTAGTAGTTATCGTTGCAGTAAATTACATCTTATTAAATAGAGTTTGCGCTGTATCTAAGAGTGCTGAATCTGATAAACAAAGCTCAAAGCTTCAGTTTGCTCTATTCTCTTTATTTGTAATGATAGTATCTGTTTTTCTTGCTCTGCCTAGAATGGACTACCTTCCATATGCAGTAGTTAAAGTTACCTCAAGACAGTTAGATAACTTTGATGCTTATAAAAAGCAAAAGGGTGCAAGACTTGAGAAACTGAAGACACTAACCTCATTAAAGTTAGATAACAATTTAAATGCTGATGGCAATTTATTTGTTCTTGTCATAGGTGAGTCAGAAACTCGTGACAGAATGGGAGTATATGGCTTTAATCGAGACAACACTCCTAATTTAAGTAAAGAGAGTGAGTCTTTAAATACAGTTTTATTTAAAAATGCCTATGCTTCATGGCCACAGACTGTTCAAGTACTTTCTTATGCTTTAACTCAAGCAAATCAGTATTCTTCAATTGAGACTGTTGATGCTTTTTCTATTATGGAAATAGCAAAGGCTGCTGGATACACAACATACTGGCTATCAAATCAAAGAAAGTTTGGTGTTTATGAAACTCCAATTACTGTTGTAGCTTCAACTGCTGATAAGGAAATCTGGACTAATGGCTCTGCTAAGATGGAAGGCGTCTTCTTTGATGAGGAGTTGTTAAACCGTTTCCCTAAAATCGATCCTAAAAAGAACAACTTTATTGTTATTCATCTAATGGGATCTCATCAGAAATATGAAAAGCGTTTACCTTCAGAATACAAGGTGTTCAAAGGTGACGATGAGAATAATGACTACTATGATGACACTGTGCTATATACAGATCATATAGTGTCAGAAATCTACAAGAAAGCAAAATCATACAGCAGTTTTATGGGAATGGTGTACTTGTCAGACCATGGTGAAGATCCTCATATCGTAGGTGGACATGATCCTGTAAATGTTAATGCTCAGATGCTAAGAATACCTGCAGTAGTTTATTTTTCAGATAACTATATTAATAGATGTAAGAATATTTACACTAACTTAAAAGCTAATAGCGATAACTATTGGTCAAATGATCTTTTGTATGAATTGATGGTTTCTCTTTTAAGAATTGAAGGTGCACCTAACTTTAATCTTAAATTAGATATAGCATCTGATAAGTACGACTTAGATAAAAATTCAGTTATGACTATGTACGGTAAAAAACACGTTACCGAGTACGAAAAATAGCAAAAAAAAGTTGTACTTCTTCAAAATTTGTGTATAATAATTGCACTTTCGTTCTGCGCTTAAAAACGTACGCAACGAGACCAGCCCTACTTCGTAATGATGCGGCTGATGAGACTCTCCCTAATTTTGGGAGAAATTGGTAATAGTAGCACTTCCTCTTATTTTGAATAAAGGTAAGAAGGCAGGTGTATACTTGTTCTTTTATTTATTATGGAGTCTGCAATGCAGAATCAAAGAATTAGGATCCGTCTTAAGGCATACGATCACAGATTGATTGATCACTCAACCGCTGAAATCGTTGAAACCGCTAAGCGCACAGGCGCTCAGGTACGTGGTCCAATCCCGCTCCCTACTCGCAAGGAGCGTTACACCATCCTTATTTCCCCACATGTAAACAAAGATGCTCGTGATCAGTACGAAATCCGTACTCACAAACGTTTAGTTGATATCGTGGAGCCAACTGAGAAGACTGTAGATGCTTTAATGCGTTTAGATCTTGCAGCTGGTGTGGATGTTCAGATCAGCCTTCGCTAATAGGGGAATAATACAATGTCAATCGGTTTAATTGGCCGCAAGCTTGGTATGACCCGTGTTTTCAACGAGAACGGCAAATCTGTTCCAGTAACAGTCATCCAGGTAGAAGCAAACCGCGTAACCCAGTTAAAGAATCTTGAGAATGATGGTTATACCGCAATTCAGGTTACTACTGGTGAGCGCAAAGCAAGTCGCATGACCAAGGCAGAAATTGGTCACTTCGCAAAGTCCGGTGTTCAAGCAGGCCGTGGCTTATGGGAGTTCCGTTTAAATGATGAAGAGCTAGCTTCATATAAAGTTGGCGACGAAATCAAAGTAGACGCATTCCAGGACGTTAAGAAAGTAGATGTAACCGGCCAGTCAAAAGGTAAGGGTACAGCAGGTACCATCAAGCGTTACCACTTCTTACATCAGGATTATACCCACGGTAACTCACGTTCACATCGTGTCCCAGGTTCTACTGGTCAGAATCAGACCCCAGGTAGAGTTTTCAAGGGCAAGAAGATGGTTGGTCATATGGGTTCTGAGAAGGTTACAGTATTGGGCCTTGACTTAGTTCGCATTGACGCAGAACGTAACTTACTTCTCGTAAAGGGCGCTGTTCCAGGTGCTAATAACGGGGATGTAATTGTAAGGCCAAGTCTTAAAGCTTAACCCGAGGTAATAGGATCATGGAATTAAAGTTAGTTGGCGCAGACAAGCAGCTAGAAGTGTCAGAGAGCACCTTTGGCCGTGAGTTTAATGAGCCATTAGTGCACCAGGTAGTAGTTTCATACCTGAGCACTGCACGCGCCGGTACTAAAGCTCAGAAGACTCGTTCTGAGGTATCAGGTGGCGGTAAGAAGCCTTTCCGTCAGAAGGGCACAGGTCGTGCACGTGCTGGTTCAACCCGTTCACCATTATGGCGTGCAGGTGGTACCATCTTCGCTGCAAAGCCACAGGATTGGACCCAGAAAGTTAACCGTAAGATGTATCGCGTTGCTATGAGCAGCATCTTATCAGAGTTAGTTCGTCAGGACCGCTTAGTTGTAGTTGACGACTTCAAAGTTAAAGACCACAAGACCAAGTCATTAGTTGCAAAATTAAAGGACTTAGGCTTAAAGCAGGTTCTAATCGTTACTGATGCTTTCGAAGAGAATTTATTCTTAGCATCTCGTAATCTATACAGAGTAGAAGTTTGTCAGCCAGGTACTGCTGAGTTCAACCCAGTAAACCTAGTAGGCTTTGACAAAGTTTTAATTACTTCTGCAGCTGTTAAGAAAGTAGAGGAGTTGCTGAAATAATGTCAGAAGCACGTTTAATGAATATCTTACGCGCACCTGTAATCTCTGAGAAGAGCTCAGCTGCACAGCAGGATAAGAATACTTTAGTATTCAAGGTATTAAAGGACGCAACTAAGGACGAAATCAAGGCTGCAGTTGAGACTTTATTCAACGTTAAAGTTGAAGCTGTTCGCACCCTTAATTTCCAGGGCAAAGTACGTCGTACAGCTCGTGGTTTTGGCAAGCGTTCTGATTGGAAAAAGGCTTATGTTACTCTTCCTGAGGGTACTCAGTTAGACATTGAGGATGCCTCACAGCAGACTAACAAGGAGAGCAAGTAATGGCAATCATTAAGGCAAAGCCAACCTCCGCAGCCCGTCGTCATGTCGTACAGATTAAGACACCTGGCTTATGGAAAGGTGGTCCAGAGCGTTCTCTAACAGCAGAGAAGCGTAAGACTGGTGGTCGTGACAACTATGGTCACATTTCAACCCGTCACATTGGTGGTGGTCACAAGCAGCGTTATCGTTTAGTTGACTTTAAGCGTCAGAAGGATGGTATCGAGGCACGCGTAGAGCGTCTTGAGTACGATCCAAACCGTTCAGCTCACATTGCATTAGTTTGCTATGCTGATGGTGTTCGTAGCTATATCTTAGCTCCTAAGGGCTTAAAGGAAGGCGACGTTGTAGTATCTGGTTCAGATGCTCCTATCAAAGTAGGTAATGCATTACCAATGCGCAATATCCCTCTTGGTACAACAATTCACGCAGTTGAGTTAAACCCTGGTGCTGGTGCAGTATTTGCTCGTTCAGCTGGTTGCTACTGTGAATTAGTTGCTCGTGAAGGTGCTTATGTAACCTTACGTATGCGTTCAGGCGAAATGCGTAAAGTTTTAGCTGACGGTCGTGCAACAATCGGTGAGATTGGTAACGGCGAGCACATGTTAGCTCAGTTAGGTAAAGCAGGTGCTAAGCGTTGGCGCGGTGTACGTCCTACAGTTCGTGGTATGTCAATGAACCCTATCGATCACCCACATGGTGGTGGTGAGGGCCGTAACAAGGGCATTCAGCCACGTTCTCCATGGGGTACTCCATGTAAGGGTTACAAGACACGTAAGAACAAGCGTACTGATAAGTACATTGTTCATCACCGTTAATCGATTAGCGAGGATATAACATGCCACGTTCTTTAAAGAAAGGTCCATTTATTGATGCGTCCTTACTAAAGAAGGTACTGCAGGTCCAGCAGACTGGCGATAAGAAGCCAATCAAGACCTGGTCACGCCGTTCAGTTATCATTCCACAGATGATTGGAATGACCATCGCTGTTCATAACGGTCGTCAGCACGTACCTGTATTCGTTTCAGACGAAATGGTTGGTCACAAGTTAGGTGAGTTTGCACCTACTCGTACCTTTAAGGGTCACACCGTAGCAACTGATGCTAAGGCCTAATTGGAGTTTAATGTAATGGAAGTTAAAGCAATACACCGTTATGCTCGTTCTTCTGCACAGAGAACTCGCTTGGTCGCTGATCAAGTTCGCGGTTTACCTGTTCAGAAAGCTTTGGATTTATTACAGTTCAGCCCACGTAAGGCTGCTGCTATTATCCGTAAAGTACTGCTCTCAGCAATTGCTAATGCAGAGCACAACCAGTCTTTAGACATCGACGATTTAGTTGTTGCTAAGATCATGGTTGATGAGGGTCCTTCACTAAAGCGTATCATGCCACGTGCAAAAGGCCGTGCAGATCGCATTGTAAAGCGTACTTCTCATATCACTGTTGTTGTAGCAGATAGCGTTAGGGAGTAATCATGGGTCAGAAAATTAATCCAAACGGAATCAGACTTGGTATCACTAGACCATACTCATCTGTTTGGTATGCATCTACTGCAAATTTCCCTGCTAACATCAAGAGCGACTCTGCAGTTCGTAAGTATTTAACCAACGAGTTAAAGAACGCATCTGTATCAAAGATCGTTATTGATCGTCCTGCAAAGAGCATTCGTGTAACAATCTGCACCGCTCGTCCTGGTATCGTAATCGGTAAGAAGGGTGAGGATGTTGAGAAGTTACGTCAGAAGATCTCTGCAATCGCAGGTGTTCCAGCTCAGGTTAATATCAGCGAGATTCGCAAGCCTGATTTAGACGCTAAGTTAGTAGCAGATTCTATTGCTTCTCAGTTAGAGCGCCGTGTAATGTTCCGTCGCGCTATGAAGAAAGCAATTCAGAACGCTATGCGTGCTGGTGCTAAGGGTATCAAGGTTGAAGTATCAGGCCGTTTAGGTGGTGCTGAAATCGCTCGTTCAGAGTGGTTACGTGAAGGTCGTGTACCTCTACACACACTACGTGCTGATATCGACTACGCTTTATCAGAAGCAGTAACAACCTATGGTGTAATCGGTGTTAAGGTTTGGATCTTCAAGGGTGAAGTTTTAGGTGGTTTACCTTTAACTCAGGAAGAGACCGAAGACCGTAACAATGCAGCTGCTCCAGCAGGTCGTCGTGGCCGTCGTGATGACAACCAGGCTCGCAATGGCCGTGGCCGTCGCGGTGCTAAGAAGACCGAAGAAGCTCCAGCTTCAAAGGCTGCTGAGTAACGGAGGAAGTATAAGTGTTACAACCTAAACGTACAAAATATCGTAAGACTCAGAAAGGTCGTAATGAAGGCTTAGCATACGCTGGCTCAATCGTATCTTTCGGTGAGTTTGGTCTTAAGGCTACATCTCGCGGTCAGATTACTGCTCGTGAGATCGAAGCTGCACGTCGTGCGTTCACTCGTGAGATGAAGCGTGAAGGTAAAGTTTGGATCCGTGTGTTCCCAGACAAGCCAATCACTCAGAAAGCTCTTGGTGTTCGTATGGGTAAAGGTAAAGGTACTGTTGAGTACTGGGTTGCTCCAATTCAGCCTGGTCGTGTACTTTTCGAAATCGGTGGCATTAGTGAAGAAGTTGCTCGTGAGGCTTTCCGTCTTGCTTCAGCAAAATTATCTGTAACTACCACCTTCGTTCGTAAGCAGGTGATCTAATGCAAGCAAACGATTTACGCAATAAGTCAGTTGAAGACTTAAAGACTGAACTCTCAAATCTTCAGCGCGAGCAGTTCAACCTACGTTTTCAGTTAAAGACTGGTCAGTTACAGCAGACTGATAACGTTCGTAAGGTACGTCGCGATATCGCACGTATTAACACAATCCTTTCTGAGAAATTAAACTCAGAGAGCGCAAAGTAGAGGTAGAGTTAAATGTCAGAACAAAATGCAAAAGTAGCTCGCTCTCTTCGCGGTCGCGTTGTAAGCGATAAGATGCAGAAAGCTTGTGTAGTAGCAGTAGAGCGCCGTATTGCTCATCCAGTATACGGTAAGATTATTACTCGTACTACCAAGTTCCACGTATCAGACGTTGAGAACGCTGCTCACGTAGGTGATATTGTTGAGATTTGTGAATGCAAGCCAGTTGCTAAGACTATTTCTTGGAAACTAGTTAGCGTGATCGAGAAGGCTCAGAACGCCTAATCTCTAACAAATGAGAGAGACCGCGAGAATATATGCTTGCGGTCTCATTTTTTTTATGGTATATTTTAGCGCCTTTCTAAATTAGTTTAGAGAGTTGTTTTTTTATATTTAACCGGAGCATTTGAAATGATCCAGATGCAAAGCATGCTTGACGTTGCCGATAATTCTGGCGCACGTGCAGTTCAGTGTATTAAGGTTTTAGGTGGTTCACACCGCCGTTACGCTGGCATTGGCGACATTATTAAGGTGTCTGTTAAAGACGCAATTCCACGCGGCAAGGTTAAGAAGGGCGACGTACTAGACGCTGTTGTTGTTCGCACCAAGAAAGGTGTTCGCAGACCAGACGGTTCAGTAATTCGCTTTGACACTAACGCAGCAGTTTTATTAACTGCTCAGCATGAGCCTATCGGTACTCGTATCTTCGGACCAGTTACTCGTGAACTACGTTCAGAGCAATTTATGAAGATTGTATCTTTAGCTCCAGAAGTACTCTAATTTACAGGGAGTATTAATAAAATGGCAGCGAAAATTCGCACCAACGATGAAGTAATCGTTATCACAGGTAAAGACAAGGGCAAGACTGGTAAAGTTACCCGTGTTTTAACTAGTGAGCACAAGGTGTTAGTTGAAGGCATTAATGTCAAGAAAAAACACCAGAAACCTAACCCAAATCTTGGCGTTCAGGGCGGTATTGTAGACATCGAAGCACCTATTGATGTTTCTAATGTTGCAATCTACAACCCAGATACTAAGAAGGCTGATCGTGTTGGCTTCAGAATCGAAGACGGTAAAAAGGTTCGTTTCTTCAAGTCAAATGACAAGATCATTTCTTCATCAGCCAAGTAAGCGTTAATTAAAGGAGAATAACGATGGCGAAACTGCATGATCTATACAAGCAGGAAGTAATCAAAGCCTTAACAGAAAAATTTGGTTACAAGACAATCATGCAAGTCCCTCGGATTGAGAAGATCACCCTGAATATGGGTGTTGGTGAAGCAGTTGCAGATAAGAAAGTTTTAGAGAATGCTGCACGCGATATGACCGCTATTGCAGGTCAGAAGCCTCTAATCACCAAAGTTCGCAAATCCGTAGCGGGCTTCCATATTCGTGAGGGCTATCCAATCGGCTGTAAAGTTACACTACGCGGTGAGCGTATGTGGGAGTTCCTCGAGCGTTTAATTGTGATCGCAATTCCACGTATCCGTGATTTCCGTGGTTTATCTGCTAAGTCATTCGATGGCAGAGGAAATTACTCAATGGGTGTACGTGAGCAGATCATTTTCCCTGAGATCGACTTTGATAAAGTTGATGCAGTTCGTGGTTTAGATATCACTATCACCACAACAGCTAAGACAGATGAAGAAGGCAAAGCTTTATTAGAGGCTTTCAACTTCCCATTCCGTACTCAGGCCCACAAGTAATTCGAGGACGAACTAATGGCTAAGACTTCAATGATTTACAGAGATCTTAAAAGAAAGCGTTTAGCAGAACAGTATCGTGCAAAGCGCGCAGATCTCAAAAAGATTATTTCTAGCGTATCTGCTTCAGATGAAGAGCGTTTCGCAGCAGTGCAGGCTTTAGCAGCACTACCACGTGATTCAAGCCCTTCACGTCAGCGTAATCGCTGCAGTGAGACAGGTCGTCCACATGGTTACTTACGTAAGTTCGGTTTATGCCGTATTAAGCTACGTGAGCACATGATGCGTGGCGAAATCCCTGGTCTACACAAGGCTAGCTGGTAAGAGGAGAGATACAAATGATGCAAGATCCTATTGCGGATTTATTAACCCGCATTCGCAACGGCCAGGCATCTGGCAAAGTTTCAGTTACAATGCCTTCATCTAAGTTAAAGGTTGCTTTAGCTAATCTGCTATTAAAAGAAGGTTATGTTTCTTCTGTTGCAGAGAATGGTGAAGTTAAGAAAGTTTTAGAAATTGGCCTGAAATATTATGAAGGCGCTCCTGTAATCGAAATGATCAAGCGTGTATCACGTCCTGGTCTTCGTATCTACAAGAGAAGCAGTGAACTACCACGTATCATGAATGGTTTAGGTATCGCTGTTATTTCAACTTCTAAAGGCTTAATGACCGATCGTGCTGCCCGTAAGGACGGCTTGGGCGGCGAAGTTATTTGCTACGTCGCATAATTAGGGAGGCAACATGTCACGTATTGCTAAGGAACATATCGCAGTTCCTCAGGGCGTCGAAGTTACTCTCGACGGTCAGAAGGTTACCATCAAGTCTAAGAAAGGCGAGATGACCTTAAATTTACATCCAACAGTTGGTGCTAAGTTCGAGAACAACCAGATTTTAGTTGTTCAGAAGGAAGATACCACTGAGTCAAACATGCAGTCAGGTACTTCACGTGCTTTATTACACAACATGGTTGTTGGTTTAGATAAAGGTTTCGAGAAGGCTTTAAAGCTTGTTGGTGTTGGTTACCGTGCAGCTGTTAAGGGTAAGACCTTAAACCTAGTTTTAGGTTACTCTCACCCAATCGACTACGAGTTACCTGAAGGTGTTACCGCTGAGACTCCATCTCAGACTGACATCATCCTAAAGAGCTATGATAAAGCTTTATTAGGTCAGGTTGCTGCAAAGGTTCGCGCATTCCGTGCTCCAGAGCCATATAAAGGCAAGGGTGTTCGTTATGCAGACGAAATCATTCACATTAAAGAAGCTAAGAAGAAATAATAGGGTGGCATAACATGTTCGATAAGAAAGAAGCACGCATTCGCCGCGCTACTAAGTCTCGTGCAAAGATGCATGAGTTAGGTGTAACTCGTTTAGTTGTTACCCGTACTCCACGTCACATCTATGCTCAGATTATCAGCAATGATAACCGTGTTTTAGCTTCAGCTAGCACTTTAGATAAGGACCTAGTAAAGGGTCTTAAGTACACTGGTAACGTAGAAGCTGCCAAAGTTGTTGGTAAGGCTGTTGCCGAGCGTGCAATCGCAGCTAAGGTTGACACCGTAGCTTTTGACAGATCAGGCTATCAGTATCATGGCCGCGTTGCAGCATTAGCTGACGCAGCACGTGAAGCTGGCCTCAAGTTCTAGGAGTGTGAAAATGCAACACAAAGATGAAACTCAGGCTGGCGAGCTACAAGAGAAGTTAGTAGCTGTAAATCGTGTAGCTAAAGTAGTAAAAGGTGGTCGTATTTTCTCTTTCACCGCTTTAACAGTAGTTGGTGATGGTAACGGCCGTGTAGGTTATGGTTACGGTAAAGCAGGCGAAGTTCCAGCTGCAATTCAGAAGGCAATTGAGCAGGCTCGTCGTAACGTAAACAACAACATCAGCCTAAACAATGGTACTCTGTACCACTCAGTTAAGGGTGAGCATTCAGGTTCTATGGTTTACATGCAGCCTGCATCAGAAGGTACCGGTATTATTGCTGGTGGTGCTATGCGTGCTGTTCTAGAAGTTGCTGGTGTTCGTAATGTTTTAGCTAAGGCTTATGGTTCAACCAACCCAATCAACGTTGTAAGAGCAACTGTTGCTGCTTTAGCTTCTATGCGTACTCCTGAGGCAATTGCTGCAAAGCGTGGCCTTTCAGTGAAGGAAATCATGGAGTAAAAAATGGCAGATAAGAAAACCGTTAAAGTTACTCTAATTAAGAGCACTATTGGTCGTCAGCCAAAGCACATTGCTACCGTTAAGGGTTTAGGCTTACGCCGCATTCGTCACACCGTTGAGTTAGAGGATACTCCTTCAGTTCGCGGTATGATCAATAAGGTTAGCTACTTGCTAAAAGTCGAGGAGTAAAACATGCGTTTAGATACTTTAAAGCCTGCAGAAGGCTCACGTAAAGCAGCTGTTCGCGTTGGTCGTGGTATTGGCTCTGGCTTAGGCAAGACCTGTGGTCGTGGTGTTAAAGGTGCTGGTGCTCGTAAGAGTGCTCACAAGCGTCCAGGTTTCGAAGGCGGTCAGATGCCGATGAAGATCCGTTTACCAAAGTTTGGTTTCTGGTCTCCAAAGGCTGACGTTACTGCTCAGGTTACCTTAAACGATTTAAATCGTATTGAAGGTGATGTTGTTGATATGGCAGCTCTATTAGCAGCTCGCTTAATCAACAAGAAAGTTAAGTACGTTAAGGTAGTATTATCACGCGTTCCTAACTTCACTAAGAAGATCACCTTAAAGGGAGTAGGCGTAACTAAGGGTGCTAAGGCTGCTATCGAAGCAGTTGGTGGTACCGTAGAAGTTGCTCAGTACATCACTGATGCTGCTGCTCGTTTAGAGAAGTCAAACGCTAAATCTGCTGCTAAGCAGAAGTCACGTCTTGAGGCTCTAGCTGCAGCTGGCAAGCAGAAGCCTGCTAAGAAAACTGCAGAGCAGAAAGCAGCAAAGAAGGCTGCTTCAGCTAAGTAATTAAAAAGGGGGCATAAACGGCCCCTTAATGAGGTTTTGCATGGCTAGAAAATCGCTATTTGAGAGAAGTCGTGAAATGGCTGCTCAGCAATCTAAGGGCACTGGCGAAATTCGTCAGCGTCTTTTGTTTGTTGTGATTGCTCTGATCATGTTCAGACTTGGTTCATTTATTCCTGTTCCAGGTGTGAATGCTGACGTTCTTGAGCGTGTTTTCGATTCGCAAAGCGGAACCATTATTGGCATGTTCAACATGTTCTCTGGTGGCGCTCTTGAGCGTGCATCAGTTTTAGCATTAGGTATCATGCCATATATCTCTGCATCTATTATCATCCAGTTACTTGCTGTGCTAAATAAAAACTTAGCAGAGCTTAAGAAAGAAGGTGAGTCTGGTCGTCGTAAGATTACTCAGTACACACGTGTTGCTACTGTATTTTTAGCAGCTCTTCAAGCTTTCGGTATGGCAACAGGTATTCCTAACATGATGCCTGGTCTAGTAGATAATCCTGGTTTTGGATTCTACTTTGTTACTACTGTAAGCTTAGTAACCGGTACAATGCTTTTGATGTGGTTAGGTGAACAGATCACAGAACGTGGTATCGGAAATGGTATTTCATTGATCATTTTCGCTGGTATCGTTGCTGGTCTTCCATCAGCTTTAGCAAGAACCTTCGAGCAGTCTCGTCAGGGTGACTTGTCAACAATCGCATTGCTGATTATTGGTGTAGTAGTGGTCCTAGTGACCTTCTTCGTGGTTTTCGTTGAGCGCGGTCAGCGTAAGATTGTTATCGAATACGCTAAACGCCAAATGGGTAATCGAATCTACTCTCAGCCACGCTCTAATTTACCATTAAAGATCAACTTATCAGGTGTTATTCCAGCAATCTTTGCATCGTCAATCATTCTGTTCCCTGGTACCGTTGTATCTTGGTTCGGCCAAGGCGATAATGCTGTATCTAATGTTTTAGGTAGCATTTCTGTCTTTTTACAGCCAGGTCAGCCTCTATATGAATTATTGTATGCTGCAGCAATCATTTTCTTCACATTCTTCTATACTGCACTTGTGTTTAATCCTCGTGAGATAGCAGATAACTTGAAGAAGGGTGGTGCTTTCATTCCAGGTATTCGTCCTGGTGAGCAAACTGCAAGATTCATTGATAAGGTAATGACTCGCTTAACCTTAAGTGGTTCTTTATACATGGTTTTAGTATGCCTTGTTCCACAGATGTTAATGAACTGGTTTAATGTTCAGTTCTACTTCGGTGGTACTTCATTACTAATTATCGTAGTTGTTTGCATGGACTTCGTATCACAGTTACAGAGTCACATGATGAATCAGCAGTACGGTGATATCATGCGTAAAGCAAACTTAAGAAATTACGGTCGTTAATATCTAGTTAATTGGAGAATAAAAATGAAAGTTGGTGCTTCAGTTAAAAAAATGTGCCGCAACTGCAAAGTAGTTCGTCGTCACGGTGTAGTTCGCATTATCTGTGAGAATCCAAAGCATAAGCAGCGTCAGGGCTAATGCTTGTTTAAATATGCAAGTTCGCTTGCATGTTTAAATTAAAATCTGTATAATCATACAGATTAAGCACTAAGAGTAACATCTTGGTGCTTTTCTGACATGCCAAAGTGCACTATGAGCGGTTGTCGCGTATCCTAACGGGCTTTGCGACAGCCATTGTTTTTAACCGACCTATATTTAGGAGATCAATAGTGGCCCGTATAGCTGGCATCAATGTGCCTGATCAAAAGATCGCTGTGATTGCATTACAGTCAATCTATGGCATCGGCCCAACCCGCGCAAGCGAGATTCTTGCTAACGCAGGTGTTGAAGAGTCTGCAAGACTTAAAGATTTAGATGAGTCTGTTGTAGATAAAATCCGTGCCGAAGTGGCTAAGTTCACCGTTGAAGGTGATCTTCGTCGTGAAGTTTCTATGAACATCAAGCGCCTAATCGACCTTGGTACTTACCGTGGACTGCGTCACCGCAGAGGTTTACCAGTACGTGGACAGCGTACTAAGACCAATGCACGTACTCGCAAGGGTCCTCGCAAGAGCATTAAGAAGTAGGAGAGCTTAGATGGCTGAAGAAATCAAAAAAGAACAGCAGGCAGCTACCGCTACTGCTACACGTGCTCGTTCAGGCAAGCGCTCTAAGAAGCAGGTTGCTGATGGCGTAGCACACATCCATGCATCTTTCAATAACACCATCGTGTCAATCTCAGACCGTCAGGGTAATGTTCTATCATGGGCTACCGCTGGTGGTTCAGGTTTCCGTGGTTCTCGTAAGTCAACTCCATACGCTGCTCAGGTTGCTGCAGAGCGTGCTGGTGAGGCTGCAAAAGAATTCGGTGTTAAGAATCTTGAAGTTTTGGTTAAGGGTCCAGGTCCTGGTCGTGAGTCTTCAATCCGTGCATTAAATAATCAGGGTTATAAGATCACCAATATTACCGATGTTACCCCAATCCCTCATAACGGTTGTCGCCCACCTAAAAAGCGTCGCGTATAACCTAACGAGTTCAATTTCTGGAGAAAGATAAATGGCAAAATATACAGGTCCAGCCCTGAAATTAAGCCGCCGTGAGGGTGTTGACTTATTCTTAAAGTCAGGTGTTCGTTCAATTGACACCAAGTGCAAGTTAGACACTGCACCAGGTCAGCATGGCGCAAATAAAGCACGCCTTTCAGACTACGGCATGCAGTTACGTGAGAAGCAGAAGGTTCGTCGTATTTACGGCGTATTAGAGCGTCAGTTCCGTAACTACTACAAGAAAGCATCAAGAATGAACGGTAACACCGGTGAGAACCTGTTACAGCTTCTTGAGGCACGTCTGGATAACGTAGTTTATCGTATGGGTTTTGGTTCAACCCGTATGGAAGCTCGTCAGTTGGTAAGCCACAAGGCAATTACTGTTAACGATCATATCGTAAACATTCCTTCTTACCAGGTACAGCCATCAGACGTTATTGCTGTTCGCGAAAAGGCAAAGAAGCAGTTACGTATTAAGGCCGCAATCGACTTATCAGGACAGCGTGCTACTAAGCCAACATGGATCGATGTTGATCACGATCATATGAAGGGTACTTATAAGAGCAATCCTGAACGTGCTGAGCTACCTTCCGATATTAAGGAACAGCTCATCGTCGAATTGTATTCTAAGTAATAACGGCAACATTGCCAGCACCGCTTTTATAATGTGGGGTATCTCTAGTGTCTGTTGTTGAACTACTAAAGCCAAAGCCAGTTGACTATACTGAAGTCAGCCCAAATCATGCACGTTTAGTGCTTGAGCCACTTGAGCGTGGTTTCGGTTACACATTAGGCGTAGCTTTAAGTGGAATTTTACTAAAGACCCTGTCTGGAACAGCAGTAGATGCTTTTCAGATGGCGGGCGTAAAGGACATTAACAGCTCTAAAGCTGATCTTGAGGAAACTTTATTTGATGTAGTAATGAACTTAAAGTCTCTTGCTATTTCAGCTCAAGAACCTTTAAAAGAGCCTGTTTGGTTAACAATTGAGAGACGTGGCGAAGGCGAAGTTCATGCTTCTGACATCGTATGTCCTGAAAATATTTCTTTTGTTGACCCTGAAGCCCGTATTTGCACTCTAAAAGGTGCCAAGGCTTCGTTGTCGATGAAACTTCGCATCACCTCTGGTCAGGGTTATGTGATGGCAACTTCTGATAAGCATGTTCCTGCTGATTCAGATGAGACCATCTTAATTGATGCAAATTATTGCCCAGTTCGTCGCTATGTCTACGAAGTAGAATCAGCACGTGTTGAGCAGCGTACAGATTTAGATAGATTAGTTATTGATATTGAAACTAACGGAACAATTGCTCCTGAAGTTGCTTTAATGAACGGTTCTAATCTGATCTGTGACAGCATTTGCAACATAGTAGATAAGGAAGAGATCAGCGAGCGTGTTATGACACCAGCTGCTCCTCCAATGCCTGATCCAGTTTTAATGCAGTTAGTAGACGATTTGGAATTAACCGTTCGTTCTGCAAATTGCTTAAAGGCGGAGAATATCATTTACATCGGCGATTTGGTACAGAAGACCGAAGTAGAGTTGCTTAAGACACCAAATCTTGGTAAGAAGTCATTAAATGAAATTAAAGACGTTCTTGCTCAGAGAAACTTGTCTCTAGGTATGCGTGTGGCAAATTGGCCACCTCCAGGACTTCGTGCACCAAACAAATAACTGTTTAGAAGGAATTTAAAATGCGTCATCGTTTAAGTGGCCGTCATTTAGGTCGTACAGCTGCACACCGTGCTGCATTGTACCGTAATTTAGCTAAAGCTTTATTAACCTTCGAAGTAATTAAGACTACTGTTCCAAAGGCTAAGGAATTACGTCGCTTCGTTGAGCCTTTAATCACTTTAGCTAAAGTTGATACCGTTGCAAACCGTCGTTTAGCTCAGGCTCGTCTCCGTGACGAAGCAGTTGTTGCTAAGTTATTCAACGTTATTGGTAAGCTATCAGCTAACCGTAACGGCGGTTACACCCGTATCTTAAAGGCAGGTTTACGTTCAACTGATAAAGCTCCTGTAGCTTACATCATGTTAACTGACCGTCCTGAAGTTGCAGAAGAGTCAAAAGATTCTAAAGCAGCTGAATAATCCTATGGGCGCTTAGCTGCGCCCATTCAGATTTCTAGCTAACTAACTGTACTAAAAAACGAGGGTGAAACCTTGGATCAGATCATTGATTCTATTAAGCCAAATATTAAAGAAGTTACCGAGCTTTCTCGTAATGTAAGCCGCGTAATTCTTGAGCCATTTGAGCCACATTATGCTCAAATCGTAGGCACAGCACTCCGTCGTATTATGCTGTCCTCTATTCCTGGATATGCCATCACCGCAGTTGAAATTGATGGTGTAGTGCATGAATACAGTGCAGTAGAAGGCATTCAAGAAGATATTCTTCTTATACTTTTAAATTTAAAAGAAGTTGCTGTTGCTGCTGAAGGTTCTTTAAGAGACGAGCCTGTTCTTCAGTTAAAGAAGAAAGGTGTTGGTCCAGTTACAGCTGCAGACATTCAGTGTCCAGCTGGTATCGAGATTAAGAATCCAGAGCAAATTATTTGTCATTTAACAGACGAGAACAAAGAGTTAAACATGCACTTACATGTAACTCGCGGTCGTGGTTATGTACCAGCTGTAAATCGTCCATATGTTGAAGGTTCAGAAGAGCGTTTTATCGGTCATTTACAGATTGATCCTTCATACTGCCCAGTGTTAAATGTTGCAGTACACACAGCTCCTATTGCAGATGATAAAGAGCAGTTAATTCTTGATATCGAGACTAATGGTACAATCGATCCTAAGAACGCTGTAAGCATCGCTGCTACTATCTTCGCAGATCAGTTAAACTCATTTGTAGATATCAGAAATTCTGTAGCTCCTACAGAGGATTCTTCATTCAGACCTTTAATCGATCCTAAGTTGATTTGTCCTGTTGAAGATCTTGAGTTAACAGTTCGTTCTGCAAACTGTCTGAAGACCGAAGGCATCAAGTATATTGGTGATTTAGTTCAGAAGACCGAAGTAGAGTTACTTAAGACTCCTAACCTCGGTAAGAAGTCATTGACTGAAATCAAGGATGTTCTTGCTGAAAGAGGTTTATCTTTAGGTATGCGTCTTGAGAACTGGCCTCCTGCAGATTTAGATAATACTATCTAATATTTAGATAAATAAGATAAAATAGAAGAGTCTCCTAGGAGGCTCTTTTTCTTTTTGTGCTATATAGAGGCTTGTATGTATAAAAATATCGACAATTCTTTAGCTTATAGAGCATTTTCTGGTGGCCCTTTAGTTTGCATTTTTACTAAAAGTTCTAAAGATGTACCAGATGGTATGACTGCAGCTTGGTCATGCCCTTATGATCCTGATGTGTTATTACTCGTTCTTGATAAAGATCATACAACTTCAGAGAACATCCGTCATACTAAGAAATTTGTTGTAGCACTACCTAGCGGAGATCAGAAGAAAACAGCCTTGGAATTAGGTTCTGTTCACGGTCGTGATGTTGGTAATAAGTTACAGGTAAAAGACATTAAAACTGAAAAGTCACAGAAGTTTGGCTTAGATGTGATGTCAGATGCTTTAGCTTATTTTGAGTGCGAATTGCAGGATGAAGAGTTATTTGCTGACAAAGGCATTTGCTTGTCAAAAGTAGTAAATGTCTATGTAAAAGCAGATTGTTGGGATGATAAAGAAGAGTGCTTTAATCCTGGCTTTAAGAGAACATTACATCATGTAACAGGTTCTACTTTCTGTTCTGGTGGAGAGCTAGTTTAATATGGTTGATGTTGACAATTTAACAGATGAGCAAATTGATGCTCTTACAGATCAAGTTGTAGATTTGTATACAACTATTAGTGAAGAGGCTTTAAGTCTAAATGATCCTGATGCTTATGCAAAGGTTCGTAAAATCACTAACGATGATGACTATTCAATGGAATGCAGATTCAGAAATATATCTGAAGATGACGAGCTAGATCCTTCTGATTCAGAAATTGATGACTGTATTGTTGCTGAAATTTGGTTCACTGGAGCTCAAGAGCAATTAAAAAACGATGTCCACGTAGTGGATATCGTTTTTAGCGTGCAAGGGGAAGAATCTAACGCAGCATCTGCTAAATGGTTCCCTGATGATTAATTGATGCTAGGAACTTCATTATGGATTGATAGTAATTGGAGTTCCTACATCTACCATTGATAGAAATACATCTAAATCTGGGTTCAATAAAGCAATACAGCCATTAGTCCAATCTGTTCTCTGTACTGTTTCGTTATAGCTACTTCTTGAAGGTGGCTGTCCGTGAACCATGATCATTCCACCAGGTCTTCTGCCATAGCTTCTTGCAAACTCAATATCCTTTGAATTTGGATATGAGATGTGGAAAGCTTTATAGTAATTAGATCTCTGCTTGATGTAATCTAAAGTATAAGTTCCTTCAGGTGTCTTCTTATCGCCTTCAAACTGTTTCTTGCCATAAGGTTTGTCAGATAAAGCAATCCAGAATTTTCTGATCTCCTGACCATCTTTCATCAGGATCATCTGGTGTGCCGCTTTATTAACTACAACTCTATCAACTAACATCTTCTTTTGAGCTTGTGACTCAGTAAAAGTACTGGTGTTCATTAAGTTAGATGTAGCGCCTAGCTTTGAGTAATCAAATTCCTCGTCATAAACAACCTCAGAACTTACCGCTTTAGCCAATAAATCGTCTGGGATATTATGGAAAGTTTCTGCTTTTGCTTGTAGAGAAACTGTTGAAAAGGAAATAACAGATAAAGCAAAAATGTATTTTAAAATTTTCACTGTGGTCATACCTGGCATTATGTAATCATTCAGAAACAACATACCCTTGTAGAGAAACTTCGTTTTACAAGGTGATTTTATTATTGTTATAGAGTCACACAAAACTCATAGATAACATGGTTTTGTTGTGCATTTTTGATAAAATATACTGTAGCAAGAATATTATATACACAACTGCAACGGTTGTGCGAGAAAAAATAAATGTCAGATCAAATTAATAAAAAATTTAGCCTCGAAGGAATTGAACCATTGCCTCTTCAGGAATTTGCCGAAGAAGCATATCTAAATTATTCCATGAACGTAATTCGAGACAGAGCATTGCCTTCTGTGACTGACGGTATGAAACCTGTTCAGCGCAGAATTATTTATGCAATGTCAAAATTAGGCATCGATCCTAAAGCAAAGCATTCAAAGTCAGCAAGAACCGTAGGTGAAGTAATCGGTAAGTACCATCCTCATGGTGATAGTGCTTGCTATCAGGCTATGGTTATCATGGCTCAGCCATTTACATATAGATATCCTTTAGTAGATGGTCAGGGTAACTGGGGTGACGTTGAAGATCCTAAGTCATTCGCAGCAATGCGTTACACTGAATCAAGACTTGCTCCTTACTCAGATATTCTGTTAGCTGATATCAACTCAGGATGCGTAGACTGGTTACCAAATTTTGATGGAACAGTTAACGAACCTAAGTTCCTACCTGCAAGATTGCCAAATATCCTTTTAAATGGCACTACAGGTATTGCTGTTGGTATGGCAACAGATATTCCTTCACACAACTTAAATGAAGTTGCTAATGCAGTTATTGCGCTTATGGATAAGCCTGATTTAACTGTAACCGACTTAATGAAATATGTTCCTGGCCCTGATTATCCATGTGGTTGTGAGATTACTAATTCAGAGCAGGAATTAAAGGATATCTACGAAACCGGACGTGGTTTCGTGCGTCAGAGAGCTGTTTACTCAATTGAAAAGGATGAGATCGTAATTAACGCTCTGCCTTTCCAGGTATCTGGTGGCTCTATTGAACGTCAGATTGCTGATTTGATGTCAAAGAAGAAACTACCAATGGTAGCTTCTATAACTAATGCATCAGATCACAGCTGTCCTTGCAAAATTATCATTACTCCAAGATCAAAGCGTGTCGATTTAGATGAGCTTATGGAGCATTTATATGCTGTAACTGATCTTGAAAAGAGATATAAGGTAAACCTCAACATCTTAGGTATCGATGGTAAACCTGCTATCAAAAACTTAAAGACAATTCTCTCTGAGTGGTTAACTTTTAGAATCAATACCGTAAGACGTCGCTTAAACAGCCGTTTAGAGATTGTTAATAAAAGATTACACCTCTTAGAAGGTTTCTTATTGATCGTTTTAAATATCGATGAAGTAATCGATATTATCCGTCATGAAGATAATCCAAAAGAGAAACTTATCGAGAGATTTAACTTATCAGATGCTCAGGTTGAGTACATTCTTGAGACAAAGTTAAGACAGTTAGCAAGATTAGAAGAAATCAAACTTACTGCTGAAAAAGATAAGCTTAACGAGGAAAAGAAAAAGCTTGAAGCTCTGTTAGGATCTGAGACCAAGCTTAAGACTTTCATCAAGAAAGAAATTCAGTCTGATGTAAAGCAGTATGGTGACGAGAGAAAGTGCCGTATTGTTCAGAAGGAAGTTGCCAAAGCTATCAGTGAAGATGAGCTTGTACCAAGCACTCCAGCTACAGTTATCTTGTCAAAGATGGGCTGGGTTAGAGCTGCAAGCGGTTCAGACATTGATGCTGAGAATATGTCATATCGTTCTGGAGATGCATTCAAGTCAAAAGCTTCAGGTAAGACCAATGATAAGGCATGCTTTATCACTAATAAGGGTAGAGTTTACACTGTAGATGTAAAAGACTTACCTTCAGCTCGTGGTCAGGGTGAACCTCTGTCTGCTAAGGCAAATCTGCAACCAGGTGAGAGTGCTTGTCATGTAGTAATAGGTCATAACAATGAGCACTTTATTGTAGCTTCAGATAAGGCCTACGGCTTTATGGTTAAGGCTGAGGATTTACAGACAAGAAATAAAGCTGGTAAGGCTCTTATTACTGTAGATGACGATGCAACTATCTTAAAGCCTTTGTTAATTGGCAATAAGGACAGTGATCTGTTAGCTGTGGCAAGTAAGACAGGACGTCTGTTAATTTACAAGGTAAGTGAACTACCTGAACTGTCTCAAGGTAAGGGCAATAAGCTTATTGGTATTAACGGTGCTAAATTGGCTATAGGCGCTGACGGCATTGCAACCATGGAGATTATCCCTGAAAAAGCATCAATGATAATTCACTGTGGTAAGAGAACAATTAACTTATCTTCAAAAGAAATTGAAGAGAGAATTAGTTCTAGAAGCAAAGCCGGTGATTTATTACCAAGAGGCTTCCAGAAGATAGATTCATTGGAGATTGTAGTTCCTAAATCTGAAGAAGAGGAAGTTCAAACACCTCCAATTGAAGATACTGAATTTACCCTAGAGTAAAAAATAAAAACCGGCTTGATGCCGGTTTTATTTTGGGTAAATGGGCTTTGAAAATTGCTTAGCAAATATACCAAAGCGCTCCTAAGATATTGCCAAAAAACGTATTAAGAGCAAACAGCGCAATCATTACAACCATTAAAGACAAATCAATCATACCAATAGGAGGGATCAGCTTTTGAACTGGAGCTACTACAGGGTAGGTGATCTGAGCAAAGGTCATGCTTAAATAACGAGTGTTAGGTAACCATGAGGTTAAAGCCTGAGCTAAGAGTAAAAAGATTAAAAGATAGCCGAAGCTTTTAACTGTCATAATGATTGATGCTAGAGCAATCAATACAATATCAATAGATGATGACAAACATACTAATACAGTAAAGAAAACTACTGCGATTATAAAAGCCACAATAAAACCACAATAGTAGAAGCCTTTAATATGGATATTTCTAATAGGTAATCGACCTAATAGAGGCTCTGTGAGTTTTACTACAGCCTGTGTAAAAGGATGGTAGTAGTCAATGCTAGATGACTGCATTAGAGCTCTTAGTTCAAAGAGCATCACTACTGCAGTAACAAACATAATTAGATAATGAATTGCCATGTTTAATCCTTCATTGAAAATCTGTTAGAACATCTTCTCAAATTCGTAAGTTCTGTCAAGACTTGCTTGGATTGTATTCTGCATAATTTGCTCAAAGTTGCCCTCGGTCATCTTGCAAAGACCTGCAAAGGTAGTACCGCCTTTAGAGGTTACAGCCTCTCTTAGAGCTGCAATTGAGGTATCCTGGTTCTTGATTACCATAGATGCTGAGCCAAATACAGTCTGTTCAACCATCTTTCTAGCATCGTTAGGAGCGATACCATTTCTTACAGCTTCAGAAATTAAAGCTTCCATAAATCTGTATACAAAGGCAGGACCACAACCACAAATAGCTCCAATTACATTTAATGCCTGCTCATCGCCTTCAATGCACTCACCCATGTGCGATAGCATCTTTTTGCATAACTCTTTTTCGCTATCGGTTACAGCTGAATCGTAGCTTACAGCAATTACACCTAAACCTAATTTAGCAGGAGTGTTTGGCATGATACGAATTAGATTGTGAGTTTGTAACTGTGCATAAATTGAAGATAATTTAAAGCCTGCAGCCATAGAAATGAATAACTTACCATCTAAAGAAATGTTTGAATTTTTAATTTCTTCAAGGACTGAAGTTAAGATCTGAGGCTTTACACCTAAGAAGATCACCTGAGCTTGCTCAACAGTCTTTACATTGTCTGTAGTGATATTAGAACCATGCTGTTTGAATTTTTCTAATTTCTCTAAATGAGGTCCACTTACAGTAATATTTTTTGCGTCATAATCTTTGATAATGCTGTCATAGATGCAGCTAGACATATTGCCGCCACCGATGAAAGCAACTTTTACATCGTTCATAGTTTTGTTTTTGTACTCTCTAGCACCAAAAATTGCAGTTCCAATTCGAACTTCTGTTGAACCTTGAGCAATCGCAAGATCCAAGTCATGGGTCATACCCATAGACAGTATGTCAAAATCAGCAATGCTTGTCTTGTACTTGTTAAAGAGGTCCTTTAATTGTGCAAATTCAGCAGTGATTTCATCAAGGTTATTAGTGTCCTTACCAATGCCCATAAAACCACGCAACTTTAGCTTTTTGCAACTTTGAATTTCTTTAATGAGTTCATCAATATCAGATACAGCGCAACCTGACTTTTGAGACTCATCAGAGATGTTGACCTGAATTAAAACCTCAAGTGGTTTTAGGTTATCTGGTCTTTGTTCATCTAATCTTTTAGCCACAATAACTCTATCTACGCTTTCTACAATATCAAAGTGAGTTGCAATAAGCTTGGTCTTATTTTTCTGAATAGGACCAATAAAGTGCCAAACGATATCGTTATAGCCTAATTCTTTTAGTTGCTCAATTTTCTCAGATGCTTCAACGGCATATGATTCACCAAAGTGTCTTTCACCATCTTTGTAAGCTTCAATAACCATCTCTTTAGGCTTGGTTTTGCTTACACATAAAAGCTTTACGCTATTCTCAACTCTCTTGGAGTTAGCAATAGCCTTAGTGATGGATGAGTGAATGTGATTTAAATTTTCAGTGATGCTGTTCATAAATTGCCTTTTTATCTAATCCTATTAAATGGTATTATAGCTTCTTAAATAAAACTGTAACAATTTAATAAAACTGTAATAATTTGAAGGTGTACCAATGTTTGTTATCAATAACGAGATTTGTTCTCAGTGCGGTGAATGTCAGGATATCTGTCCTTGTGGCGCCATAGAGCAACAGCCTGATGACAGTTTTAAGATCGATGCAGAGATGTGTTCAGATTGTGCTGCTTGTCAGTCAGTATGCCCATTTGAGGCTATTGAAGAAAAAGAAGACGACAAATAGTCTTAAGAATTCATAGTTTGTTTAAACAACAACTAAAAGGGGAAGCGTAAGCTTCCCCTCGTTGTTTTTAAGATGGAGAATTCACTCCATCTTAAATTTATGCCTTAGCGTTTTCTAGCTGTGGTGTAGCCTTGTTTTCAGAAGACTCATTTTCAAGTTTTTCTTTAAGCTCTGAATCGTTATTCTTATTGAATAGACCATTTCTTAACTGCTTGATGAACTCGTCTTTTTCTAAGGTCTTTACATGAAGATCTAACTGATCGAAAGGAATTTCGATGCCATTCTTAGCAAAGACACTTAAAGTCTCACGGCTTAAATAATCCATGGTGAGTTTTCTGTCACCAATGTTAGTTACATATACTTCAGCGCAGATGTTAACTGAGCTTGCAGCTAGCTCTTTAATATAGATTAAAGAAGCCTGCTCCTTTGAAATGTAACGGCATCTGTTAACAATAGAGAGTAATAGACTCTTAGCCTTTTCAACATCGGCATCGTAGGCAACACCTACTACGAACTCTAACTTAGTAACAGTACTGGTTAAAGACCAGTTAGTAAGAGCTGAGGTGATGAACTCTTTGTTAGGGATCATTACTTCCTTGTTCTCAAAAGACATCACTGTAGTAGAACGAATTCTGATCTTGTTTACAGTACCGGATAGGCCATTTAAGGTAATGATATCGCCAACTCTAGTCTGTCTTTCAAACAGAAGAATGATACCAGATACGAAATTAGCAAAGATTTCCTGAAGACCGAAGCCTAAGCCTACAGATAAGGCAGCGACTAACCACTGTAGATTTTCCCAGCGTATTCCTACAGAACCTGCCGCACAAATAATACCAAAGCCCGTGATGAGGTATGAGGTAATTACTTTTACTGTATAGCCTGTGCTCTTCTGATTGATGCCTTTCTTGATGAGCAGGAGCTTTTCTAAAATAGAAGGTAAGTTCTTATTTAGAACACTGGTAATAATCAGAATAAAGATTGCTAAGAGAATGTTAGCAAGAGACAGATAGTCTGTTACTACAGGAGTTCCATTTACAAGCTCTGTCTTTGTCCAAATCTGAATGGTATCTAGGTATCTTAAAACTGATGCTAGATCATTCCACTGAATGTACATAAAGAAGGCTGTAATTGTCAGCAGTGCAGTATTCACAATCTTAAATGCTTTAGAACATAAATGAGATGGACTCATGTTCAACATGGCAATGAAGTTCTGTGAAGTGATTTCCTCACTGTTGTTGTCATCCTGAGCATGTTTCTTCTTTAAAGAGGCTTTAAAGATATAGACATGCATCATACGGTGGATGGTTTGGCTTACAAGGTAGTAAGCTAAAATGATGTAACAGGTAAATGCCAGTCTGTTAGTTAAAGTTACGATTGAATATAAGTAACCTGAAGCTACAAACAGTACTGCCATTAAACATACGATAATCGCAATAAAGCTTCCTACAACAGCTGTAGCTGATGAGTTTGCAAAGTCGGCTAAGTTTCTTACAAAGATCTTAACTGAGATAAACAACAGAGCTGCACATGAGAGCAGAACCACGATAAATGAGGTGATATCTGCGTAAATAAAGTTTGAGTCAGTCTCTGCTACGTTAGCAAAAATCAGCAATGGTAAAGAGAAGATCCATACCTGATTTAATAGATTTCTATACTGTCTTAACTTATAAGGCTGAACACTAAAGTGTCTTTGTACTAAAGCATTTGGCTTAATAATCTGTAAGAAGAATACAAATACAAAGATATGCAACACCATGATCAGAATGATTTGGTACTGTAAGTTTGTAGTAGCCAAAGACAGACAGATGACGATAGAGCCTATAACCACCATCCACGATAGTCGAGGCACCATCATGATCATGTTATTGATGATGGCTGCAGGAGTTACAAAGATAGAATCATTCTTTCTGTCTAAGCGCAGAGCAAGCTCATTGTTGTATCTTTGAATTCTGCTGTTAAATGAAATAACAACTAAAGCTAACAGAATGAATGGTAGTACTACTAAAAGAGCTGTCTTAGTGGTATGAGCTTTAAACTTATCACTTGAGAGCTTATTTAATAAGTTACCAAATTCATACTTAATAGTAGGTACTAATGAGTAAATGAACTCAGAGCCTAAAGACTGATTTGATTTAACCCAGAATAACTGCTCTGAGATATCTGATTTGATCTTGGTTCTGATGTTGTTGTAACTTGTGTATTTTACTTTTAGCTCAATGGTTGTACTCAGCTCGTTAGCAAGAACTTGGTATAACTCACTTAGAACACGTCTTCTTTGAGAATAGAGAGTAGTTAAATCACTTCTGTATTTTTCTAAAGAAGGATTTTTCTTGATATCCTGATTAACAATAATCTCTATATCCAATAACTTGTCAGTTTGCTCTCTTAATTCATAAATATAGATATTAAGGTTGGCAATTACCTCATCAAGATCATAGCTTAGCTGGACATTTGGCAACATAGACAGTTGCTTGTTTAACAGTCTTGATAGAACTAAGCTTTTGCCTAATTCCTTGATTTGGTTATCTAGATCCTTTTGCATTTGATCTACTTTTGTTAAAGCAGAATCAACTTCCTGATAGTCGTGCTGATAGAGCGCGTTCTTTTGACGGTGCTCTAAAAGATAGCTGTTAATTCTCTTGATGCTCTCAACCATTTTGGCAAGTTGAGGATCTTTTTTGCTGATAACTTCGTTTTGCTTCTCTTCATCGTCAACAGAATAGTCTAAGTTCTTTTTCAGACTTAAAGTCTTAACGTCTTTATCTAATCTGTTGTATTTGATGTTAGCAATCTTTTGCTCGTAGTTTGCTAAATCCTGAAGAATTGATAAGTTAGCAAGTTTATTTTTAAATAAAGAATTCTCAAGATTTGCTTTACAGATTAACAGGGCATAAACACGATTCTTAAAAAGATCAGGGGTGGCATTCTTATCAATAGTAGACAAAAGAGCTTTAATCTTATCGTTGTTCTGGGTAACGGTGTTTTGTGCTTTTTCAGGAAGAGTCTGAACTTTATTATGTGCATCTGAAGCATTATTCAGTTCAATCTGAGCTGTAACAAGATCACGCTGAGCTTTCTCTAATCTTGCATCTAACTCGCTATCAGAGAGGTTCTTGATATCATCGCTAGTTAAAGGCTCAATCTTTTGCTGATTGGTATATTCATTAGCTAACTTTAAAAGCCTTTTATTTGCATCCTTTAAACTTTTATCAAGATCTTTTTGCTGATTGGTCAAATCAGTTATCTGATCTAAAGTATCTAAACCAGTCTTATACAGAGCGCCTAATGTCTTTTTATCATCATCTGATAAAGACGCATCTGAGCCTAAAGAATCAATTTGCTCATTGATTTCTTTGGCAGTTGGAACGGATATATCTCCAATTTGAGTTTGTAGAGTGGTTGCAAATGCACTTCCCTGCATAAGAAGAGCACATAAAACTGATGCAAATAATCTTTTCATAATTTGTAAAACAATCTGTCCTGATAAATTTTTTGTACAGTTTATCACGAAAAAAAAGGAAGAGAATTTGCTCTTCCTTTATGCACTTTTTTGTAATTAAAAGCCTTAAATCTAAAGTCCGAAGTTATTATCTACTCATAAGGTTAGTAAAACCTTATGAGAGATTAAAACTAAGAATTAAACCTTAGGATTGATAATAGTAGGACCTGAATGCTCGTCAGTCTGTGGGTAGTCTAGGTTGTAGTGAAGACCACGTGACTCTTTTCTAGCCATTGCTGAACGAACAATTAACTCTGCAACATCAAGTAGGTTACGAAGCTCTAGTAAGTTTCTTGAAACTCTGAAGTTTGAATAGTACTCATGAACTTCTCTCTTTAACATCTCGATTCTGTGCATTGCTCTTTCAAGACGTTTGTTAGTTCTTACGATACCAACATAATCCCACATGGTTAATCTTAACTCATGCCAGTTATGGGTGATGATAACCTCTTCATCTGAGTTAGTAACCTGGCTTTCATCCCAATCAGGGATCTCTGCAATGTCGTAGTTGTCATCTGGTAGATGCTTTAAGATATCTGTAGCAGCAGCCTTACCGTAAACAACGCACTCTAGTAATGAGTTTGAAGCTAGACGGTTAGCGCCATGAAGACCAGTGTATGAGCACTCACCTACAGCATACAGACCATCAAGATCGGTGCGAGACTTTCTGTCTACCATAATGCCACCGCAGGTAAAGTGAGCTGCTGGCACAATAGGAATAGGCTGCTTGGTAATATCAATACCAACCTTTAAACATCTCTCATAAATAGTAGGGAAGTGTTTCTTTAAGAATTCTGGCTCTTTAAATGAGATATCTAGGTACATGCAATGAGCACCTAATTTTTTCATCTCATGGTCAATTGCTCTAGCTACGATATCACGTGGAGCTAACTCTAGTCTCTTATCGTAATCCTGCATAAAGCGGGTGCCATCAGGACGCTTTAACTGAGCACCTTCACCTCTTAGAGCTTCTGTTAGAAGGAAGTTTCTATCAGCATCGCAGTACAGAGTTGTAGGATGGAACTGATTGAACTCCATATTTGCTACACGGCAGCCAGCTCTGTAAGCCATAGCAATACCATCACCTGAACTTACCTCTGGGTTACAGGTGTACTGATAAACCTTTGAGGCACCACCAGTACATAGAGCGATGAACTTTGCTCTAATAGTCTCAACGTGGTTTGTCTCAGTATTTAAAACATAAGCTCCTAAAACTCTGTTACCTGCCATACCTAGTTTCTTGGTAGTAACTAGATCGATAGCATTGTGGTTTTCTAAAACGGTGATGTTCTTGTGAGCTCTTGCCTTAGCAATTAAGGTTTCCTGAATTGATTTACCGGTATGATCTTCTGCGTGGAAAATTCTTCTGTGAGAGTGACCACCTTCTCTGTGTAAGTGGTATGGAGATTGAGCTTCTGTAGGCTCTGTCTCTTTCATATCAAATGGAACACCAGTGTCGATTAACCACTGAATTGCATCATGAGCGTTCTTTGCAACAAACTCTACTGTCTTTTCATCACAAAGGAAACCACCTGCAATGCAGGTATCCTTGATATGAGCTTGAATACTGTCGTCATCATCTTTGATGTTGTATACGCCAGCGATACCGCCCTGAGCGTAATTAGTAGAACCGGCGCAAGCACCTTCTTTTGAGAGAACGATTACCTTTGCCTTATCAGCGATGCCCAGAGCAAGAGTAAGACCTGCAGCACCACTACCAATGATTAAACAATCTGTTGTGTAGTTCATTTTCTAATCCTGTATAGCACAAAGTGAATTGATCAGTTTCTGATTAATCTGTACTAAATTTCTAAAACTTCCAACAAATAATTTTACATCCAAATTTATAGAATGAAACATTTTTACATTTTTTATCATTTTTAGGTTCAATATAGTGAATAAATTGAAATGAGCAAAATCTCTAAGGTGCGTTTGTGCTACGGTCTTAAGTCAGTGTGCTTTGTGATCTCTTATTGAGAAAGCTGTAAATACATGCTGTTTTCAAATTAATGGCATTAATATATAATTGAGGAATTCTGATCAGACAGAACTAATCTAATCTGTCTTAAAAAAAATTATTGAACTTTTTTTATCAACCCTCAGTCTAAGTTTCAAAAGGTGTTAAAAGGATGTCATCCGTGAACGAAAATTTGCAAGCTTCAAATGATGAAGCAATCGTAAAGCGGGTGCAGGAAGGCGATGTTAATGCCTACAACATTCTGGTAATCAAATATCAGCACCGTGTAGCTCAGATAATTTCAAAATTTCTGAACAGCAGTGATGATGTCAGTGATGTTGCACAGGAAGCTTTTATTAAAGCTTACAAAGCCATTAACAGCTTTCGTGGTGAAAGTTCCTTTTATACATGGTTGTATAGAATTGTAGTGAATGCGGCCAAATCATACATTGAGTCGAATTCAAAGCATAAGCACAATGTTGATGTTGATTCTGAAGAATTTCAGGCAATTGATGAACAGGGTGTTTTAGCAAGCAAAGATACACCAGATAGAATAATAGAATCGCAAGAATTACAGCAAGTGATTGTCAATGCGATGAATGCGCTTCCTGAAGAATTAAGGCGAGCAATCACCTTAAGGGAAGTTGAAGGAATGTCTTATGAAGACATTTCTCTTGTCGAGAAAGTTCCAGTTGGAACCGTTCGTTCAAGAATATTCAGAGCAAGACAGTTTATTGAAGAGAAAATGAACAAATTTGCTGTAAAGTAACGGTTGTTTAGGAGTTTGTGTATGTTGAAATCAGAGCAGTTAAACAGAGATTTAGAGAATGAATCAGCTCTTTTTGATGGTGAGAATACTACCACACAGAAAGTGTCAGAAGAGTCTCTGTCTCACATGCAAAACTGGTCACTAATCGGTGCTGCATTGAGAAATGAACTGCCATCTAAAGTCAACATGTCTATAGCTGATAATGTAATGGCTCAGATCAAGAATGAGAACATTAAGCCAGAACCAGCTAAGATCAAAGAGATTTCAATGCCTTCATTCAAGGTTGCTTTCAAGAAGTTCTCTTTTGGTATCGCACAGGTAGCTTTAGCAGCATCAGTTGCTGCAATTACCATCATCGGTTGGCAGACATACAATGCTGATGAAGTCATTACTGGTGACAAGACTACTGCTCCTTTAGGTTCTGTTGAAGGGGTAAATCTTGCAAGCTATCAGACAGCTCATAATGACAAGACTTTAAAGTTCAACGACAAGTCAAATCAGGCACAGAATCAAAATGAAGACAGAGTTAACAGTGCCGAGCTCAAAAAGCAACAAAATCTTGAAGTTGAGCGTATTAACAATTACATTAGAGGCTATGTTTTCGATACCGCCTCAAATTAAAAAGTTTTTATGATTAAAAGTTTTATAAAGACCGTCGGGGCAGTTACTCTGGCGGTTTTATTTTTTTCACAGCAGGCTATAGCCGAGAATTCAAATCAGTGTATCGCTCTATATAACTCAGTAAAGAGCGCTTATACAGATCGTGATTTTGAAGCTACTGTTATTGATAATGATCAGACTCAAATGCAGTTATATGCATTAGCTCATTTCAATAAAAATTCTGTTTCTTATACAACCTGGAAATCTTTAAACAATGAGATTGCAGGTTATGCCTTACGTCAGGAAAAAGGTTTTGATTACAATCATAACCGTTCTTACATTGGTCCATTATCCTGGCATCAAACTCAGATTTGGGACAGGATCTTTTCAAAGAACAGAAATCTAACTGGTTATGACTGTACTATCGTAGGTAGAACGAGACTAGCTGGACGTAAAGTAACGGTTATCAGAATGTCACCTGTAGATGATGTCAGATACAGTTATGTAATTTCAAAGGATGATGACACCTCATTACCTGTAGAGTTAGTAGTGTTATCTCCTTCTCAAATCGTTGCTTCAAAGTTTACCGTCTCAGCTGTTCACTCTGCTTCATCAGAGAACTTGTCTTTCCCTGATGAAACTTTTGATAGAGTTGAAAAGTTATCTAATAAAAAGAATCACAATGATTTAACAATTTGGCCTGAATTGACTATACCTAAGCCATTTACAATTGAGAGTGAGGGTATTCAAAAACAGGCTGATGGCACTGAACTTGAGTACCAGTCATTTACAGATGGTATGGTTGAATTTAAAGTTTACAAGAATTCTGTAAGCTCACTTAATATTCAGTCAGCTACCGATGGCACCTTAACAGTTCTACGCAGAAACTCAGTTAAAAACGAGTACGCTGTGGTAGGTGAAATTCCTTTAGAACTAAGTACTATCGTCCTTTCAAAAATTACACCTTTGCGCTAGTCAAGAATGAATTGCAACTGCGCAAAAAGTTATTCTTAATCAGTCTGCAACCTGTTAAAATAGCTAGTTTAAATGTTTAAATTAGTTCAGGCTGCAACTGTGGCCCCTGATAACCTTTTGGAATAAATAATGGCAGAAATTTACGATCGCAGTTTAGTAAGAAACTTTTCTGTAATTGCACATATCGATCATGGTAAGTCTACCTTATCAGACAGATTTATTCAGCTGTGTGGCGGTTTGAGCGCACGTGAAATGACCTCTCAGGTTCTAGATAACATGGACATCGAGAGAGAGCGCGGTATTACTATTAAAGCCCAGGCAGTAACCTTAAAGTACAAAGCAAAAGACGGAAAAACCTACGAGTTAAACTTTATTGATACTCCAGGTCACGTGGATTTCTCATACGAAGTATCTCGTTCTTTATTTGCCTGTGAAGGCGCACTGTTAGTTGTGGATGCAAGTCAGGGTGTAGAAGCACAGACTCTAGCTAACTGCTATCAAGCTGTAAATTTAGATCTAGAAGTTATTCCTGTATTAAACAAGATTGATTTACCTTCTGCAGATCCTCAAAGAGCAATTGATGAAATTGAAGATCTGATTGGTATTGAAGCTCAAGATGCTTGTAAATGTTCTGCTAAAACCGGTGTAGGTGTACAGGACGTTTTAGAGAGAATTGTAACTGCAATTCCTGCTCCATCAGGTGATCCTGATGGTCCTTTACAGGCTTTAATTATCGATTCATATTTTGATGATTACTTAGGTGTTGTAGCTTTAGTTCGTGTCAAGAATGGTACCTTACGTCGTGGCGACAAGATTAAGGTTATGTCACAAGGCGTAGCTTGGGAAGTTGATGGCTTAGGTATCTCAACTCCTAAGCGAGTAAAAGTTGAAGTTTTACATTGTGGTGAAGTAGGCTGGGTTGTATGTGATATTAAGTCAGTACATGCAGCTCCTGTAGGTGATACCATCACTCATGTAAAGAATGCAGCTACTGAGCCATTACCTGGCTTTAAGAAAGTAAAACCTCAGGTATATGCAGGTATGTTCCCTGTAGATACTGAAGATTACAATGCCTTTAGAGATGCTCTTGAAAAGTTATCTTTAAATGATGCTTCATTATTCTTTGAACCTGAAAACTCAAAGGCTTTAGGTTTCGGTTTTAGATGTGGCTTCTTAGGAATGCTGCATATGGAAATCATTCAGGAAAGACTTGAAAGAGAGTACAACTTAAACCTAATCACTACAGCTCCTACTGTAGTTTATGAAATTCTTCAGACAGATGGTGAGATCTTACATATTGACTCACCTGCAGCTCTGCCTCCAATCTCTAATATTGCAGAAATCAGAGAGCCTATTGCTGAATGCCGTATGCTGATGCCTTCAGAGTACGTAGGTGCCATCATGAAGATCTGTCAGGAAAAGAGAGGTATTCAGACCGGTCTTGTTTACCACGGTGAACAGGTTGCTTTAACCTATGAAATCCCAATGTCTGAGGTTGTGTTAGATTTCTTTGACAGAATCAAATCAGCTTCAAGAGGTTATGCTTCATTAGATTATGGCTTCAAGCGTTTTAACTGCGATGATCTTGTAAGAATGGATATCTTAATTGCAGGTGAAAGAGTTGATGCTTTAGCTGTGATCTTACATCGTTCTGTAGCTCAATCTCGCGGTAGAGCTATTGTTGAGAAGATGAAGGAAGTAATTCCAAGACAGATGTTCGATATTGCTATTCAGGCTGCTATCGGCTCTCAGATTATTGCTCGTTGTACTGTAAAAGCATTACGTAAGGACGTGCTGGCAAAATGTTATGGTGGTGATATCACTCGTAAGAGAAAGCTGCTTGAAAAACAGAAGGCTGGTAAGAAGCGTATGAAACAGTTAGGTCGAGTTGAAGTTCCTCAGGATGCATTCCTTGCAATCTTGAAGGTTGGTAAGGAATAAACTTACAAAGGAATAATTATGATAAGTTTGATTTCAGAAAATTTATTTGCATTCGTGCTATTCATTGCAACTGTAGTTTCAGGAATAGCATGGGTCTATGACTATAAGTTTGAACGGCCAAAGAGAAAGGCTCGTTTAGAAGAGTCTAATGCTAACAGCAAACTGTCATCTAAGGAGCGTAAAGCTCTTTTAGAGCCAAAGAATATTGTAGGTCAGGTAGGATCATTATTCTTTATCCTTCTGGTAGTATTCTTATTCAGATCATTCCTCTATGAGCCATTTAGAATCCCATCAGGCTCTATGCTACCTACATTGCAGGATGGCGATTTCATCGCTGTAAGCAAGTGGGAGTACGGAATTAAGAATCCTTTAACTAACAGTGTACTTTTCAAAACGACAGAGCCTAAAAGAGGCGATATCATTGTGTTTAAGTACCCTGAAGATAAGAACGTAGACTTCATCAAGAGAATCGTAGGTGAGCCTTGCGATACCATTATTTATCAGGACAAACACTTATATGTGTTAAAGCATGATGCTCCAGAAGGTTCAGTTCCTGAACTTATCTCAACTAAGATGGTTGAATCAGTTGAAGATGAAGTTATGGGCTTTAATGAGACTTTTGATGTCTTTGAAGAGTCCTTCTACAAAGGCGAAAAGCACACTATAAGAGTAGCTCCTAATGCTCCTATAATGTCTAGATACTATTATGTACAGACAGGTCGTCCTGTTGGTATGTGGAAGGTTCCTGAAAACAATTACTTTGTAATGGGTGATAACCGTGACAATAGTAAGGACAGCCGTTTCTGGGGATTTGTTCCATATGAGAATATTGTAGGTAAGACAACTGCAATTTGGTTATCTTTTGATTTTAAACGTAAGAGCGACAGTGCACTCCCAGCATGGGTGCCTACAGCAGTAAGATTTGACAGAATTGGTGGCATCAAATAATAAAAATGTCAGAGAAGATAAACGTTATTGAGTTACAGAATTTAGAACTGAAACTAGGTTATTCTTTTCAGAATATCAGCCTTTTAAATCAGGCTTTAACACACAGAAGCTTTGGCAGTGTTCACAATGAGCGTCTAGAGTATTTAGGCGACTCAATTTTAGGAATGATCATTGCTAAAGATCTTTATGACCGCTTTCCTAAATGCCCTGAAGGCGACCTGACACGTATGCGCTCAACTTTAGTAAGAGAAACTACTTTAGCTGAGCTAGCTCGTGAATTTGGTATCGGAAACTGCCTAAGATTAGGTCCTGGTGAACTAAAAACAGGTGGCTTTAGACGTGATTCTTTAATTGCTGATGCTGTCGAGTCAATCATTGGTGCCATGTTTATTGATACCAATGAGGATTTTCCTCGTGTAAGACAGGTTGTTTTATCTTGGTTTGCAAGCAGACTTCAAACTATTAAGCCTGATGTAAATCAAAAAGATCATAAATCAACCTTACAGGAACTGTTACAGTCAATGCATAAACCTCTGCCAATCTATAAGGTAGAAAATATCAAAGGTACTGACAATGATCAGATCTTTGTGGTTTCAGCAACCGTTGAAGGTGTTCCTGTACAGACCGGTGAAGGTTCTTCTCGCAGAAGAGCAGAACAAGAAGCAGCAGGTCTTGTATTAGATTATTTTGAAAAGAATAGCAAAAAGTAACGCTTTTTGAAGGATAGTTAATGTCATATTTTGGTTTTGTAGCAATTATCGGAAGACCTAATGTTGGTAAGTCAACTCTGATGAACCACTTAATTGGTCAGAAGATTTCTATTACCTCAAGAAAGCCTCAGACAACTCGTAACCGTATCATGGGCATTGACACTGAAGGTGAGTATCAGGTGGTATATGTTGATACTCCTGGTCTGCATCGTGAAGAGAAAAAGGCTATCAACCACTTAATGAACAGAGCTGCAGAAAGCTCATTAGGTGATGTTGAATTGATCTTAATGGTAATAGATCCTGCTCATTGGACCGATGATGATGAAATGGCTTTTGCTAGAGTAAAGCAAGCAAAGGTTCCTGTAGTTTTAGTTATCAACAAGGTTGATACAGTTGCCGATAAGGAAACACTCTTACCTTTAATTGATAAGTTAAGTAAGACTATTACCTTTAAAGATATTGTGCCTGTATCTGCTTTACGTGGCACTAACTTACATATCTTAAAAGATCTGATTAAGCAGTCTCTGCCAGAAGGTGATCACCTCTTCCCTGATGACAGTATCACTGATCGCTCTTCAAGATTCTTAGCTGCTGAAATTGTAAGAGAGAAGTTAATGCGCCAGATGGGCGATGAACTTCCATACAGTTCAACTGTTGAAGTTGAAGAATTCCGTGATGACAATGGTTTATTAAGAATTAGTGCTGCAATCTTAGTTGAGCGCGACGGTCAGAAGAAGATGGTCGTAGGTGCTGGTGGTTCAAGAATTAAGATGATCGGTACTGAAGCTCGTAAAGACATGGAAAAGCTTTTTGATAGCAAAGTATTCTTAAAGCTCTTTGTTAAGGTAAAGGCAGGCTGGTCTGATGATGCTAGAGCTCTAAAGAGCTTAGGCTATGACGATTTTGAGCGCTAGTACGAGTAGTTTTATCGAGAAAAAGTAAATGCTCTCTTTAGATGGTGAGCCTGGCTTCATTCTTCATACAAGGCCCTACAAGGAACATAGTCTTCTTGTAGAGCTTTTTACTTTAAATTATGGCAGATTAAGTGCAGTTGCAAGGCTGTCAAATAAAGTTGCCTCAAGAAGTGCTGGTATCTATCAGCCTTTAATTCCCCTCAAAATGACTCTAAAGCAATCAAGGGGATCATTGTGGACTTTATCTGATGCCTTTATGCAAAGAGTTGCCTACAAAATAGAAGTTCCAACTTTGTTTTGTGCAATCTATGTCAATGAGCTTATCTATAATTTAGTAAAAACTCATGAGAGTATGCCTAAGTTATTTGCTCAATATTTAAAGACTCTAGAAGATCTTGAAGCAGGGGAAGACAGTTCATTAACACTAAGAGCTTTTGAGACTGTTCTTTTAGAAAACTTAGGCTATGGCATAGATTTTTCTCAATCAGATAAAGGTGAGATTAAAGATGATTTGTGTTACCACTTTGATTTAAACAGTGGTTTCTTACTCTCATCAGCATCTGAGGATTATTCATACAGAGGGTATGATCTAATCAACATAAGACATAATGACATGAGGGCTAAAAGCACTCGTGAGGTGTTAAAAAAATTAAATAAATGCGTAATTGATTCTCTATTAGAAGGTAGAAAGCTTAAAAGCAGAGAACTTTATGCACAGTTTTTAATGGTGAAATAATGGTTACTTTTTACAAACCTCAGAAAAAAGAAGTTGAAAAGAAAGCAGTCAAAGTAAATTGTACTGATCTTGATTTACAGGGACGAGGTGTTGCCCGTGACGATAAGTATGTCTATTTCGTTGAAGGCTTAATGCCTGGTGACGTTGCCAATGTTTTAATCTCAAATGTAAAGGGTAAGATTGCCACAGGCAAAATCACCAAGATCATTAAACAATCTGAGAAGAGATTGAAAAAAGATTGTGCCCTGATTGGTACCTGTGGTGGTTGCTCATTACAGCATATTCCTTCAGACATGCTCATAGAGTCTAAAGTAAAAGGTATTGAAAAGTTATTTGCTAAAGCTCTTCCAAATCCATTAGGTGAGCCTTCATTTGTGCATCAGGGTAAAAACACTGAATACAGAAGAGCCTGCAGATTTGCTATTCGTGGCGATCACGGCAAACTGCATTTAGGTTTTAGAGAAGAAAAATCTCACAACCTTGTAAAGATCATCGATTGTCTTTGCTTGTCTGAGCGCATGAACAATGCTATTGAACCTTTAAACAAGGTAATTAACAGCATGAAGCAAAAATCTTCATTAGGTCATGTTGAATTCTTAGACTCAGATGGAGCTTTAGGTGTGCTTTTACGTATGACCAAGACTCTGTCAGATGAAGATGCTGCTCTTTTATGTGAGTATGGAAAGGCTGTTAATGCTGTTATCAGCGTAGTTGAGCCTTATAAAGATCCGATGAGAATTTCAAAGGTAGAAACTACTCGTGAAAGATTTATCTATGGCTCAAAGGATGACCTCTTTATTACTTCTCATGGTGTTAAGTTAAAGTGCAAACCATCATCATTTGTGCAAATCAATAAAGAGATGAACGAAAAGATGATTGATACTGTACTATCAATGCTAGATGTTAAAGATGACAGTAAGATCATGGATTTGTTCTGTGGTTTAGGCAACTTTACCATGCCAATAGCAGCAACTGGTGCTAAAGTTGTAGGTGTGGATATCGTCTCAAAGATGATTGAAGATGCTCGTGAAAATGCTAAAGAATTAGGCTTTGAAAAGGCATCTTTTGAAGTAGCTGATCTTGAAGAGTTATTTGAAAACCAGTCTTGGGCAAAAGATAACTACGATGCTGTCGTTTTAGATCCTGGTCGTCAGGGAGCTAAAAGAGCAGTACTGTTCTTAGCTAAGAAGAAAGTATCAAAGATTGTTATGATTTCATGCAATCCACTTGCCGCCTCAAGAGATTCTCTTGAATTAGTAAAGGCTGGATATAAAATAAAACAGTGGGGCGTATGTGATATGTTCCCAAGAACCTCACATGTTGAGATGATTTTAGAATTTACTTTATAGGTTGTAGCTAGAAACAGCTAACGCTACGGCATATAAAGCCATTTGTAGAAAATAAATTGTAGAAAATTATAGGTGGAAAAATGGTTGCGATAAGACAGACTCACAGTTCTACTTTTGATTTTGCAAAATGGGTGGATGAACTAGCTTTACAGCCAGATCAGAAAGAAGCCATCCACAAAACCAATGAGTTTGTTTTACGCTGTATCAGAAAAAGTGAGGTAGCTGAAGACTTCGTAAGTCCTGATGACTTGGTTGCCCGCTTTAACCACATCTCATCAGAAATTGTAGGAATTCTGATGACTTTGAATATGGATCTGCCTTCTTTACAGGTATCCATACTGTATCCTGCCTATGAAAACAGCTTTATCTCTTTAGATGCAGTAAACGATGTCTTTGGTCCAAAGATTTCATCATTACTGCTTGCTGTAAAAGACATGGAAGCTATCCGTTCTTTGCAGACATTAAATTCAGATAATGTAACTGAAGAACAGGTCGACAGAGTACGTCGTATGATCCTTGCAATGGTCAAAGACGTACGTGCTGTGGTCATCAAACTTGCTGAAAGAATTGCTGTTATCAGAAACTCTGACAGAGAAGATGAGAACGCCAGAACCTTAATTGCTAAAGAGATTTCTAATATCTATGCTCCTCTTGCAAACAGACTTGGTATTGGTCAGTTAAAGTGGGAGTTAGAAGATCTTGCCTTTAAGTTCTTACACCATGACACCTACATGGAAATTGCCCATGATTTAGGTGAAAGACGTCTTGAAAGAGAAAGCTATATTGATAACTTTGTAAAGAATTTAGCTGCTCTTTTAAAAGAAGAAGGCATCGAAGCTACTGTATATGGTCGACCAAAGCATATTTACAGTATCTACAGAAAGATGCAGAAAAAGCATCTGAAGTTCAATCAGCTCTTTGATATTAGAGCTGTAAGAGTTGTAGTAAACACTGTTGAAGAGTGCTATGCAACTTTGGGTATTATTCATACCAACTTTGAACATATTGCTAAAGAATTTGATGATTACATTGCCAACCCAAAGCCTAATGGTTACCAGTCAATCCATACTGTAGTCTATGGCGAAGGTCATAAGGTTGTAGAAGTTCAGATTAGAACTGAAAAAATGCACCAGTTAGCAGAACTTGGTGTGGCAGCTCACTGGAAGTACAAAGAAGGCAATGGTCAGAGTCAAGGCGTTGAAGAGCGCATTAACTGGTTAAGAAAACTCCTGTCATGGCGCGATGATATGGTCGAGTCAGGCTCTTTACAGGAAGAGTTCAAAAAGCAGGTCTTTGAGAACCGAGTTTATGTCTTTACTCCAAATGGTGAGGTTATTGATCTGCCAAATGGAGCAACTCCACTGGACTTTGCTTATCAGGTTCATACCATGATTGGTCACCGTTGTATTGGTGCTAAGGTAGATGGCAGAATCGTACCTTATACCTATAAGCTCAAGACCGGTGAGCAGGTTGAGATCATTACCCAAAAGAATCCTAACCCATCTAGAGACTGGTTAAAGGTAGAAAAGGGCTTCTTACATACAAATAAAGCCAGAAACAAAGTTCAGTCATGGTTTAGAAAGGTTGATTTTGAAAAGAATAAAGAGGCTGGTGTTGAGCTCTTAGAAAAAGAGCTTTCAAAATCTGATCTAAATTTAAATAAAGATCAGGTCTCTTCAATTCTTAAAGAGAAGCTTTCTAAGTTTAACTTAAAGACTGTGGATGATTTGTTAGCTAATGTTGGTGCAGGTGATATCGGTATCAACATTATCATGGGTATTCTCAATGATAGAGTTGAGAAGGAAACTCCTGTACAGACAGATAACAAAGAAATCATCGAAGACATTATCAACAGAAAGCCAGCAGAAGAGATCTTAAAGAAAACCAAACACCGTAGCGGTATTGTCGTTGAAGGTGTAGGTGACTTGATGACTCATATGGCTAAGTGCTGTCAGCCAATTCCAGGTGATGAGATCATAGGTTTCGTAACTCAGGGTAGAGGCATTTCTGTTCACAGAAAAGACTGTGAGAAGTTCAAGAGAATGACCATGCTCTTCCCAGAGCGCGTTGTTGATGCAACCTGGGGTGAGAATGTTGCAGATACAGATCGAGGCTATACTGTAACTATCAGAGTAATTGGCTCAGACTATCCGGGCTTTTTAAGAGATGTAACTACAGTTATTGCTAATGAGAAGATGAATGTAATCGGTGTTCGCTCTCATGTAGATAAGACTAAAGATCTATCTTTAATTGATATCGATCTTTTGGTTGTAAGCATTCCTGTACTTACTAGAACTTTAGCTAAACTAAATGATCTTCCAATGGTTACAGAAGCTAAGAGACTGTAATCATAAATTCACTATTATTACGTGGACTTGTATCTCAGGTCCACATCATCATTTTGTAAATCATAGATGGCGGTGATTTATGAATATCTATAAAAACTGTCCTGTATTAGAAAATGAAGAGTTTTTGTTAAGACTGTTTGATAGTAAAGATTGTGACGACTTACTAAAGGTCTACAGCGACAAGAAGGCACTACCCTTCTTTAACAGTGACAATTGCGATGGTGACAATTTTTATTATCCGACAAAAGAAAGAATGTTATCGGCAATGGACTTTTGGCGCTCATCCTATGAAAAATGCTGGTTTGTAAGATTCTCTATTGTTGATAAAAATAAGGCTGATAAAAATAATTCTGATAAAAATAAGGCTGATAAAGAAAATTCAGAGGTCATCGGCACAGTTGAACTGTGCTTAAGATCGTCTGATGATGAATTTAATCAAATGGGCATATTAAGAGTGGATGTGAGAAGCGACTATGAAGAAGAGAGAAAGTTATATAGTATCTTTTCGCTTGTAAGTCCAAAAGTAGAAACACTGCTAGGTTGCAAAGGAGTGCTTACAAAAGCTCCTATCTATGCAGTTGAGAGAATTAAAGCCATTGAAAAAGTCGGCTTTACAAAATCAGAACATCTCTTAATTGGTAAAACAGGATATGCCTATGATGGCTACTGGACGATGGGCTAGTCCTGTCAAATATGCTTTGCTGTCGCGACCTGAGATGTCTTACTTTTTTTACAGATCATACGGCCTTGAGTGTGGTATAATTCATCGCTTATAAGTTAACAATTTTGGAGTTTTTATGTCCTCATCTCCTAAGATTATTTTTGTTACCGGTGGTGTAGTATCTTCATTAGGTAAAGGTATTGCCGGTGCATCTTTAGCTGCTGTACTTGAAGCACGCGGTCTTAAAGTAACCATTATGAAACTGGATCCATATATCAACGTTGATCCAGGCACCATGAGCCCAATTCAGCATGGTGAGGTTTTTGTAACAGAGGATGGTGCAGAAACCGATCTTGATTTAGGACACTATGAGCGTTTTATCAACGCTAAGATGTCTAAAAAGAATAACTTCACAACAGGTAGAATCTATTCAGACGTTATCAGAAAGGAACGTCGTGGTGATTACTTAGGTGCTACCATCCAGGTTATTCCACACATCACTAACGCTATCAAAGAGAGAATTTTACAGGGTTGCGAAGGCAATGATGTAACCTTAGTTGAAATTGGTGGTACAGTAGGTGATATCGAATCATTACCATTCTTAGAGGCTATTCGTCAGTTAGCAGTTGATATTGGTAGAGAAAATGCTCTATTCATGCACCTGACCTTAGTTCCATATTTAAAGACTTCAGGCGAGGTTAAGACCAAACCTACACAGCACTCTGTAAAAGAGTTATTGTCAATCGGTATTCAGCCTGATATCTTAATCTGCCGTTCTGAAATGGGTATCCCAGCTCACGAGCGTCATAAGATTGCAATGTTCTGTAACGTATCAGAGAACGCTGTAATCAATATGAAGGATGTAGATTCTATCTACAAGATCCCTGCATTATTAAAGAGCCAGTATTTAGATCAGTTAGTAGTTGATAGATTCCACTTTGATGTTCCAGAGGCTGATTTATCAGATTGGGAACAGGTTCTATATCAGCAGGCTAACACTACTGGTGAAGTTACCATTGGTATGGTAGGTAAGTATGTTGAGTTACATGATGCCTACAAGTCAGTTAACGAAGCATTAAAGCACGGTGGCTTAAAGAACCGTTTACAGGTTCACATCAAATACATCGATTCTGAGGATGTAGAGGTAAAGGGCACTGACGTATTAGCAGGTCTTGATGCTATCTTAGTTCCAGGCGGTTTCGGTAAGCGTGGTATTGAAGGTAAGATCGCTGCTGCTAAATATGCTCGTGAAAACGGTATTCCTTACTTAGGTATCTGCTTAGGTATGCAGGTAGCTTTAATCGAGTACGCAAGAGATGTTGCAGGTATGGCTGGTGCAAACTCAACTGAGTTTGATCCTGATACCAAGTACCCTGTAGTAGCTCTAATCACTGAGTGGAAGGATGAGTCAGGTAAGGTTGAAAAACGTTCTGATAAGTCTGATCTTGGTGGTACTATGAGATTAGGTGGTCAGTTATGCCACTTACAGCCAGGTTCTAAGGTAAGAGAGCTTTACGGTCAGGATGACATCGTTGAGCGTCATCGTCACCGTTATGAGGTAAACAACAATCTGATTAAGCAGATCACTGATAAGGGCTTAAAGATTGCTGGTTTATCAACAGATAACAAGCTCGTTGAAATTATCGAGAATCCTAACCACCCATGGTTTATTGGTGTTCAGTTCCATCCTGAATTTACCTCTAACCCAAGAAAGGGTCATCCTCTATTCTCTGGCTTTATTAAAGCTGCTAAAGAATACCAGGATAAACACAGCAGATAACTGTAGACTATGAAAGTACTTGCTCTATTTCTTATAGCTTTGATTGGCTACTTGGGTTATGACATTTGGTTTGGTCGTAACGGAGTAGAGCAGTATGATACTATGTCAAAACAGTACGAAGAGGCTTCGAAAACTTCGAAGCTTCTTGAACAGCGAAATCAAGCCTTAGAAGACGAAATCTCTGATCTTAAACAAGGTAACCTCGTTGTTGAAGAATTAGCTCGCTCAGAGCTTGGCATGGTAAAGAAATCAGAAACCTTTTACCGTGTAATCGACAAGGATAACGTTCAAAACAACCGCAGATAGGAGTGCTTTTTGTGGAAAGCTCTCGAATAGATGTAGTCGTTCCTGCTGCAGGCGTTGGTAAACGCATGCGTCTTAACATTCCCAAGCAATACGCTCTTCTTTCAAATAAAACCGTTCTAGAACACACTGTTAACGCTCTACTTAATTGTCCTTATGTAGGAAACGTCATTGTAGGTGTAAGTGCTGAAGATGAGTACTTTGATACTTTAGAGATAAGTCATAATCCTAGAGTCATTAAAGGCAAAGGCGGTAAAGAGCGCTCTGACACTGTAAGATTAAATCTTGAGAAAGTGACAACTGAATATGTCATGGTGCATGATGCAGCCAGACCTTTAATTGGTCAGGACGATCTTAAAAAGTTAGCTCTACTTACAAAAGATAATATTGATGGTGCTATCTTAGCTTGTAAAGTATCAGACACTTTAAAGTTAGTCTCTGATGGCAACATCGTAAAAACCGTTCCTCGTGAGAATATGTATCGCGCATATACTCCGCAAATGTTTAAAACAAAATTATTAAAACAAGCTTTAGAACACGCAGACAAAAATCATTTAGCTATCACTGATGATGCCTCAGCTATGGAAATTTTAGGTTATAAGGTGCAAATCGTTGAAGGTGATTCTGGTAATTTCAAATTAACTACACCTGACGATCTAAATCTAGCAAAATTGATGATAGAAAAAGGAAATAACTAAGATGTTTAGAATCGGTCATGGCTTTGATGTTCATAAATTCGGTGGCGTTGGTCCTTGCACTTTAGGTGGTGTTAAGGTTCCTTATGAACAGGGACTTATCGCTCACTCCGATGGCGATGTAGTTTTACATGCGATCTCTGATGCTCTTCTAGGTGCTTTAGCCTTAGGCGATATTGGTCATTTTTACCCAGACAACGATGACAGATTTTTAAATATCGACAGCAGAATTCTTTTACGCGACGTGGTAGATAAAATTCATTCTTTAGGGTATAAAGTTGTAAATGTTGATACCACTATCATGGCACAGGCTCCAAAGATGGCAGCTTATGAGCCTGAGATGATTAAGAATGTAGCATCTGATCTTAAGGTGGATGTAAGTTGCGTCAGCATTAAGGCTACTACAACCGAGAAGTTAGGTTTTACAGGCAGAAAAGAAGGTATAGCTGTAGAATCTGTGGTGCTTTTACAAAAGACAGAGTAATTTTATGAGAATCTTTACATATCTTTATGCTTTATTTGAAGGTCTATCAAGGCATAAATTAGCAGTTTATATCATGTGTATAAACTCTTTTGCTGAGTCTGTATTTTGGCCTATTCCACCTGATGTAATGCTTATTCCAATGTGCCTATACCACAGAAGAAGAGCTTACTATTATGCTTTTTTAACCGTAGCATTCTCTGTATTAGGTGCAATTGTAGGTTACAGCTTAGGCTACTATGTTTATGACCCATATATTGCAGATTTTATAAGATTCATGCACTATGAGCAGGCTCTAGAAGTAGTACGCTCATGGCTTACTCAAGAGTACGGTATCTTAATGATCTTTGTAGGAGCTTTCACTCCTATTCCTTATAAGGTTATCGCAGTAGGTACCGGTTTGGTTGCGGCTGAGAGTGTGATGAACACAGGTGCCTCTGGTGCTCTTAATATCTTTAACTTCGTGTTAGTGTCATTAGTCGGTCGTGGTCTACGTTTCTTTATTGAAGCAATCCTGATCTCTCTTGGTGGAGATAAGATGGAAAAGACCGTTAAACATTACATCGATGTAATTGGCTGGGTTTGCGTAGCTTTAATTGCGATCTTTATTGTGTATAAGGTCTTTGTATAATTAAATTTACAATTATACCTGAGGATATTCTCCTCAGGTAAGCCCACAAAATGAGCAAAAAGTATTATTTCTGCTGTCTAATCTCTTAATTTTGTAAAAAATTTTTCTGTTTTTACAAATTCTGTGTAACAATGTTTTAGTAGTCTAAATGCGTTTTAAAGTGTAAAGGCAGGTTAAAGATGGTAGGCCTTTATACAGAATGAATATTTAAATGAAGATTAAGTTTTTTTCTGCTTTATTAGCAGGTACTTTTTTATCTGTTATCGCAGTATCAACAGTAGGTTGTACCGCAGATAAAAATAATACAGCAAGTCCTGCTGTAGTAGAGTATTCAAAGCCTGTACATGTAAGCAGAAGTGTCAAAAGTCAGCGTGTCTATGCAGCTTCTGCAAATGAGAAAACAAGAGCAGGAGTCATTAAACCTTTTTCTACAAATTCAAACACCTCAAGTGTAAAAAGTGGTGTCGTAAAGCCATATTCAAACTCTGCTACAACCTTAAATTCAAGTTCACAGAACAATCAGGCAATCCAGGTAATTCCTACTCCGCTACCTAGTGGCAATGTTTATCAGGTAAAGCCAGGTGACACTCTGTACTCTATTGCTTTTAGATATGGCAGAGATTATCGTGATCTAGCCTCAGATAACGGTATTGCAGCTCCATATAACATTACAGTAGGTCAGACTATCAGACTGACACCTGCTAGCGCTACAGTTGTTCCTACAACTCAGACTGTAACGCAGAATTCTCAAGTTCAGTCGTCTACTAAGACTAATGTAACTTCAACTACTAACATAGCTGACAACACAGTATCAACTCAGACATCAGATAAGATCACAGGTGATTTCTATACAGTAAAAGCTGGCGACTCTTTGATGTCAATTTCACGTAAGAGTGGAGTTAGCTATTCAAATCTGATTAAGATTAACCACCTGCAAAAGCCTTATGGCATTTATACAGGTCAGAGAATTTATTTAAAGTCTAATTCAAGCAGTGAAAGCTTAGCTGACAGAACTCCACAGAAGGTTGTTCCTGTAGCAGGTGTAAATACACAGACGACCACTACAAGTACCAGTGCAGTTCCTGCATCAGTAACCTCTGCTCCTACAAAGGTTGTATCAGGTAGAAGCCGTTCAGTTTCAGGCGTATCTTGGATGTGGCCTGCAAAGGGAACTGTAATTAGAAACTTCTCCTCATCTAACAAGGGCATTGATATCGCTGGTTCTCGAGGTCAGAACGTCAATGCTGCAGCCTCTGGTCAGGTGGTATATTCAGGTAATGCCTTGCGTGGTTATGGTAACCTTATCATTATCAACCATGATAACGAATATCTGTCAGCATATGCTCATAACGATATGTTATTAGTAAAAGAAGGTCAGAGAGTTAAGAAAGGTCAAGTGATCGCAAGAATGGGCTCAACTGATGCTTCAAGAGTAATGCTACATTTTGAAATTAGATATCGAGGAAACTCTGTAAACCCTCGTAAGTATTTACCATAAATAAGACAGATTTATAAACAGACAAATTTATAAACAAACACAAAAACAGACAACAATTAACAAACAATAAAATAAAAGGATCTCCATGGATAAGTTAAAAGAAGACGCTGACGATTTTGCAGATAAGGTTCTGCAGAATATTGCTGATGTTGAAGCAGATAGTGGCAATGACAGAAACTCAGGTGCAGATAAGGCTTCTAAAGCTGACTCCTCCGATCTTTTGTCAAACTATTTCTCATCAATCAGACGTTACCCATTACTGTCATCAGAGCAGGAAAACTCTATCGGCAGAAAAGCTAAAGAGGGTGACAAACGTTCTATTGATATGATGATCACCTCTAATCTGCGCTTAGTTGTTAAGATTGCTAAAAATTACCGAGCAAGAGGTATTCCTCTGTTAGATTTAATTGAGGAAGGAAACTTAGGTCTTATTCATGCTGTACAAAAGTTCGAGCCTGATAGAGGTTTCCGTTTTTCTACTTATGCTACTTGGTGGATTAGACAGAGTATTGAGCAGGCAATTATGTGCCAGTCAAGAATGGTAAGACTGCCTGTACATGTAATTAAAGATATCAATATTGTTTTAAAAGCTAAGCGTGCTCTACAAGAGGCTGATATCTCAAAGCCTGTATCAATTCAGCAAATAGCTGAGAAGACTGGTAAAGATATCGATGAGGTAAGTTCATTACTTGCAATGCTCGAAGGTACTACTCCTCTTGATATGAGCGTAAAAGGTTCTGATGATAAGGAAGTCTCTTTACTTGATATCGTACCTGATACTAAAGCAGAGTCTCCTTTTGATCACGTTGATAAGCGTGAAATTGTAGAGATTGTCAGAAACTGGTTTAACGCACTGCCTGAAAAACAGCAGATGGTGGTTTTATACCGTTTTGGTTTAAATGATGAAGACGTGTTAACTCTAGAAGAGGTAGGCGCAAAGATTGGTCTTACCCGTGAGCGCGTACGTCAAATTCAAAGTGAAGTTTTAAAGAGTTTGAGAAAGACCTTTGAAGCTTACGGTATTGATAAAAACTCCATCGGCCTCCCATCAGGCGATAACCACTAATCAAAAAAAAGCAGGCGTAAGCCTGCTTTTCCCTCTTATCTTTTTACTTATAGTCTAGATCTTGTTTTTTAACTCAAAGAGCAGGTTTAAAGCTGCAATTGGAGTTAAGGTATTTAAATCCACCTTTTTCAGATCATCAACAACAGCAGAGTCTTTGTAGACGATTTTTTCTTTTACAGTAACATCAGGTTGTGCATTTTGAGGAATAGCCTCAACAGTTGCATTCTTACTGCCAGTATCTTTTGCGTGCTGCTTATTCTCAATGGTCTTTTTAGCATTTGAGATAACTTCACTAGGAAGACCTGCTAACTTACCAACTTCAATAGCATATGAGTAGTTCTGTGAACCTTCATTTGCTTTGTATAAGAAGACAATAGAACCGTCAAATTCAGTTGCCTTAAAGCAGATATTCTTAACATTAGAGTAGGTGTCTGCTAATGAGGCAATCTCAGGGTAATGAGTTGAAAATAGGGTAAAGCAGTTAACCTTTGAGCACAGGTATTGCGCAATTGATAAAGCCAAAGCACTACCTTCGTAGGTGCTAGTACCACGTCCAATTTCATCCATTAGCACTAAGCTGTTTACCGTTGCGTTGTTAATAATTGATGAAGCTTCTTCCATTTCCACCATGAAAGTTGATCTGCCAGAAGACAAATCGTCAGAGGCACCAATTCTTGTGAAAATTCTGTCAATGTTACCAATGTGAGCAACTTTAGCTGGTACAAAACAGCCAATTCTTGCCATGATTGTAATCAGAGCAGTCTGTCTCATATAGGTAGATTTACCACCCATATTAGGACCTGTGATTACGAGCATGTTCTTGTCTTTGAGCTCAATTGAATTACTTACAAATGGTTTGTCGGTAATTCTTTCAATTACAGGGTGTCTGCCTTCTTCAATCTTAATGATGTGATCGTTTGATAATTGAGGTCTTACGTAGTTACCTGATTTTGAAACAACAGCAAAACCATTTAATACATCAATTAAAGAGAGTATTTGAGATAGCTTGGTTAACTCTGATAACTTTTGCTGTAATTGATGCTCTACTTCATGGAATAGTTCATCCTCAAGCTCTAGTGAACGCTCTTTAGCAGAAACGGCCTTTTGCTCTAACTCTTTTAACTCAGGGGTGATGTAGCGTTCGTTATTCTTTAAGGTCTGACGTCTGATGTAGTACTCAGGCACTTTCTGAGATTGAGCTTTAGATACTTCAATATAGAAACCGTGAACAGAGTTAAAGTTAACCTTCAAAGTAGAGATTCCTGTCTTTTCTCTTTCATCCTGCTCAATCTTTAATAAAAGCTCTTGAGAACCATTCATTAGCTCACGCAAGGAATCGAGCTCTTCGTTATAACCTTCTGCAATTACATCTCCATCGCGTAAGAAAGTAGATGGAAAATCTTTAATTGCACTAGTTAAGAGTGCTACTACATCAAAAAGTGGATCAACTTTTTCATTTAAAGCAACAAGAGCCTTTTGACCTGATTTTAAAAGGAAGTTCTTTAAATCAGGTACTAGCTTTAATGAGTCTCGTAATACTGCAAGATCTTTTGGTTTACTTGATGACAGACCGATTCTGGCAACGATTCTTTCAATATCACCAATTCTCTCTAAAGACTGAGAGAGAATTTCATTATCAGAATTGCATAAAGCTTCAACGATATCTAATCTTTGATTGATAAGATCATTGTTACGCAAAGGTTCTACAAGCATACGTCTTGTAAGTCTCTGACCCATTGGAGTTAAGGCATTATCTAGGACACTTAATAAAGATCCTTGTTTTTCGCCTTTTAAGTTTGACAGGATCTCCAAGTTTCTTTGAGCACAGTGATCAAGTAATACAAACTCTGAGTTATCGTCTCTTGAAATTGATTTGATGTGCTCTAAAGGTACATTCTGTGTATTCTTTACATAAGCTAATAGAGCACCGGCAGCACAGATACCATCTTCAAGATTCTCAATATCAAAACCAAATAAACTGTTTGTTCCAAATTGAGAGCATAACAGTTTATAGCAGGTCTCAAGTTTAAAGTTCCAAGAAGCTAGAGCTTTTCTTGAATGGATGTCCTGAAAGATATCAATCTCTTTGAAATTCTCTTCATAAACAATTTCAATAGGGGAAATTTTTTCAATATAGAGTTTTAATTCAGCCTTAGTAGGGCAGATGGTAGTTTTAAATAGTCCTGAACCTAAAGAAATATAGGCTAGTCCATAATAGTGTTTGCCTTTATAAATACAGGCTGTAAACACGTCCTGTCTGTCTGGAGCAATGCCTTCTTCGGTTACAGTGCCAGGTGTAATGATCTTTGATACTTTTCTAACCATGGTTTTCTGTGCACCTGGAGTTCCCTGCTGTTCACAGATCACGCATGACTCACCCATCTTAATAAGTCTTGCAATATAGTTATCTACAGCATGGAAAGGCACACCTGCCATAGGAATAGGTTCACCATTGTTGGTGCCTCTTCTAGTTAAGGTAAGATCTAAAAGTTTTGCTACTTTTTTAGCATCCTCATAGAAGAGTTCGTAGAAATCACCTAGTCTGTAAAGAACCAGTGTATTTGGATATTGAGATTTAATTTCCAAGTACTGACGCATCATTGGCGTAGCGTTTTGCATTAGTTCTTCCATAATTATGATTTCACTTTGTTAAAAATTGCAAAAAATGACAGTAAAAGTCAAAGTATCAAAAAAACAAACTGTATTATAATCTAATCTTAGGTTACTTGATAAACGGTAAAATTGTTATCTATTGAATGTGAATTTTGTATAAATATAAAAAATAGATTGACATATAAGATACTATTAAATAATATATCTATAAATTTAGTTTGTGGAGAAAAAATTACATGGCAAGCTCTAAGTCTTCAGATACAGCATCTTCAAAGTTAGTTGCTAATATCACTAAAGATCCTAAAAAGCAGAAGGCTCTTGAAGCTGCAATGGATCAGATTGAGCGTCAGTTTGGTAAAGGCGCAATTATGCGTTTAGGCCAAAATGAGCTAATGGACATTGAAGCAATTCCTACAGGTTCACTATCATTGGATATCGCTTTGGGTATTGGTGGTTTACCAATGGGCCGTATCATCGAGATTTATGGTCCTGAATCATCTGGTAAAACTACCTTAACTTTAGAGTTGATTGCTCAGGCTCAGAAAAAAGGTAAAATCTGTGCCTTCATCGATGCTGAGCACGCTCTAGATCCTGTATATGCTAAAAAGTTAGGCGTAAATGTTGAGGATGTATTTATTTCTCAGCCAGATACAGGTGAACAGGCTTTAGAGATTTGTGAAACTCTAGTTCGTTCAGGTGGTATTGATGTTGTAGTTATCGACTCTGTTGCAGCTTTAGTTCCAAAGGCAGAAATTGAAGGTGAGATGGGTGATAACCACGTAGGTCTACAGGCAAGATTGATGTCTCAGGCTTTACGTAAATTAACCGGTATCGTAAAGCAGGCAAACTGCATGGTTGTCTTCATTAACCAGTTGCGTATGAAGATTGGTGTAATGTTTGGTAACCCAGAGACCACCACTGGTGGTAACGCCTTAAAGTATTACGCTTCAGTTCGTTTGGACATCAGAAAGAGTACTGCTTTAAAGAACAAAGAAGAGGTTATCGGTAACGAAACTAAGGTTAAAGTGGTTAAGAATAAGGTTGCTCCTCCATTCAAGACAGCGAACTTCCAGATCCTCTTTAACTACGGTATCGCTAAAAACGGCGAGTTAATCGATCTTGGTGTGAATGCAAAGATTGTTCAGAAGACAGGTGCATGGTTTGCTTACAATGGTCAGAAGATTGGTCAGGGTAAAGTAAATGCCATGAAGTTCTTAGATGACAATCCTGCTGTAGCAGACGAGATTGAGCAGAAGATCAGAGAGTACTATAAGAACAACAATGACTATGATGATACCGCTTCAATCGGTTCATCAGAAGCAGATGGTGCTGAGAGTGCTGATCTTGATGGATTAGGTCCTGATGTAGATACAGATGATCTCATCACTCCAATTCCAGATGATCTATAAAGATCTTTAGTTTTGGTGACATCAAGTCACCAAAATTTAAAAGTCAAAATCTAGATCGTAAAAGTAGATACTTAAAATGTTTAGAAGTTCTACTGTAAAGAAAAAAGATGAAGATCCAGCGCATGCCTTAAATGCAGCGCTGCGTCTTCTTACACGTCGCGAATATTCCATTCTTGAGCTTTACACCAAGCTCTATCAAAGATATACCAAAGAAGCTGTCAAAGATGCCATCAAAAAATGTATAGATAACAATTGGCAGTCTGAAGAGCGTTATATGGAAATGCTCTTTAATCATTTAAAAAATCAGTGCTATGGTCCAAGAAAAGTAGTGATGGAAGCTACTAAAAAGGGAGTGAAAGCTCAATACTATCAACAGTATTTAGATGAAACAGATTGGATTGAGATAGCTTTAGCTTTCCTAAATAAAAAAATCTCCAATGATTTAGAACTTACTTTTGAGAATAAACAAAAGTATTTAGCATCTTTAGCAAGACGAGGCTTTTCAACTTCTGATTGCTTAGAGGCAATGGAAAGGTACGAGTCTGACCACTTTTTATCCAATTAGCACAAATTGTGTTAAAAATATGAAGTCAGACAATTTATGAGATATTGCTTCTTTAGTTGGAATTGAATACTTCAAAAAATCACTAAACCGGTTATTGTACAGTTAGTTTGTCGCATTACCTTCATATTAGAGAATAACCTTCACAATTTTATTCTTCTAAAGAACATTCTCACTGTAAAAGTCTGCGTAAAAGCTTTTAATATTACTTACTCATAATCGCTTAGGTTGTCTGAGCTTAGTGGCTGATTAGGAGGCTGATTAGGATGCTGAGTAGTTGCCATTAAACAATGGAAGACCTTGATCAGTAATACGAAGTATCTTCATTTGCACCTTTTAAATTAAAAACGATTTTTTCGTTTTTATATTCCATAATTCTGTTTATAGCCTATTGTTTAAAAAATATCGACGTTTTTTACGTTTTTATTTTTTTAGGATTGCAAATTTCGATTGGCTTCTTTCTCAATTTCAAGTCGCCAACTATTATGCTTTGCCCCCTAAGGGAGGTATTAACTCAAAGCCGCCGTTTAACAGCAAACAAAATTAAAAGACCAATTTCCATTTTTATTTGGAAATTGGTCTCTAAATTTTAAATAAAATTTGAAAATAGCTCAGAACAAAATACTGGTACTTTTAAACAAAGACCGTATTTTATATGCAATTAGGCGTCTGCCCAAACTTCTTTTGCAATCTCAACTACTAGTCTGATCTTTGCCCATTGCTGTTCGTGTGACAGAACATTACCTTCTTCAGTTGAAGAGAAGCCACACTGTGTTGATAAGCATAAGTGCTCTAGAGGTACATACTCTGAAGCTTCTTTAATTCTTGCCTTAACAGCTTCTTTATCTTCTAACTCAGGGAACTTAGAGGTAATTAAACCTAAAACTACAGTCTGATCTTTGATAAAGCGTAATGGCTTGAAGTCACCGGCTCTATCTGAATCATACTCTAAGAAGAAGCCATCAACGTTGCAGTGACCGAATAGTAACTCAGCTACTGGCTCGTAACCGCCTGAACTGAACCAAGTTGAACGGAAGTTACCACGGCAGATGTGCATGGTTAAGGTTAAATCTTTAGGTTTAGCTGCTACGATCTTATTGATTACTTTTACGTACTCTTCTTGAACTTTCTTAAGATCTCTACCGTAACCTGAGTATAGAGCAGTCTTTTCAGTTGAACAGAACTCACCCCATGAGGTATCGTCGATCTGTAAGTATCTACAACCGTGTTTGTAAAGAATGTTAGCGCAGTCAATCCAAGCCTGAGCGATATCATTGAATAACTGCTCATCGTTATTCTTGTAAAGCTCAATTGGCTCATAATCCTTAGTTCTTACTACGCAGATTTGGTATAGCATTGAAGGAGAAGGAATGGTGTACTTAACTAAAGTGTCACCTGCAATCTTCTTAATTCTGTCAAAAGCTTCAACAAAAGGATGTGACTCTGAGAAGCCAACCTTACCTGCAATACGAACAGTCTCTGCTTTAGGCTGAACACCTTCAAAGTGAGTTGACCAGTTCTTAGCACCAATATGCTCAATACCGTCTAAACCTGCTAAGAAGTCTAGGTGCCAGAATGCACGACGGAATTCACCATCGGTAACAGCTTTAAGACCGTTTTTCTTTTCAGCTTCAACTAGAAGAGCAATTTCTTCATCTTCAATCTTAGTTAGCTCTTCTTTTGAGATTAGGTTCTTGTTGAAAAGGTTTCTTGCGTTAGCAATTTTTTCGGTTCTTAAAAATGAGCCTACGTGATCAGCTCTGAATGGAGGAAGAATATGTGCCATGTAATTAGTCCTTACCTATGATTAGATTATTATTGTGTATGAATGTGTATTAATTCTTCTAGAAACTCATAGCGAATTTCGATGGTTACATTTTGAAACAAGTTAAAACGTTTTACTAATACTTTTTTCTGATGTTCAGATATAGACAAAAACTATGAAATTACAGATAAGAATATGAAACTGATTAAGAAAAGCATAAAATGAGAAAAAAAGCTCATTTACTTAGTTCAAGCTTTTAAACAAATGGAATTTTTACGCTAAAACTAATGTATAATTTGCGTGTTTTAAATCACATTTTAGGATCCATTTAAATGTACATGACAACTGATCAGATACGTACAGCGTATTTGAAATTCTTTGAGGAACACGGACACACAATCGTCCGCTCTAGCTCACTAGTTCCATACAATGATCCTACCTTGCTGTTCACTAACGCAGGTATGAATCAGTTCAAGGATATTTATTTAGGTAAAGAGAAGCGCTCTTATGTACGCGCTACTACCGCCCAGAAATGTGTTCGTGCTGGCGGTAAGCAGAATGATTTAGATAACGTAGGTTACACCGCACGTCACCACACCTTCTTCGAGATGTTAGGTAACTTCAGTTTCGGTGACTACTTTAAGAAAGAAGCAATTACCTTTGCTTGGACTCTTTTAACTGAGGTTTATAAGTTACCTAAAGAGTCTTTAATGGTTACTGTATACGAGAAAGATGATGAAGCTTATGACATTTGGAATAAGCAGATTGGTCTTCCTCCTGAGAAGATTGTTCGTATTGGCGATAACAAAGGTGGTCTATACGAGTCTGACAACTTCTGGCAGATGGGCGATACCGGTCCTTGCGGTCCTTGCTCAGAAATTTTCTACGATCATGGTGAAGACGTACAGGGTGGCCCTCCAGGCTCACCTGATGAAGACGGTGACAGATTCATTGAGATCTGGAACATTGTGTTCATGCAGTACAACCGTAAGATCGACGGCACCTTTGAGAAATTAGCAAAGCCTATGATCGATAACGGTCTAGGTCTAGAGCGTATCGCTGCTGTGTTACAGGGCGTTCACTCAAACTATGATATCGACTTGTTCGTATCATTAGAAAAAGAAGCTGCTAACGTTTTAGGCGTAACAGACTTAAGCTCTAAGTCATTACGTGTTATCGCTGACCACATTCGTTCATGCTCATTCTTAATCGCTGATGGTGTTTTACCTTCAAACGAAGGTCGTGGCTACGTATTACGTCGTATTATTCGTCGTGCTGTACGTCATGGCAGACTGTTAGGCGCTAAGGATGTATTCTTCTACAAGTTAGTAGGTAAGCTCTGCGAGTTAATGGGCAATGCATACCCAGAGTTAATCGAGCAGCGTGCTTTAATCGAGCGTACCTTAAAGAAAGAGGAAGAGCAGTTCTTAAATACTCTTGATAGAGGTCTAGCTCTATTAGAGAACGAGTTAGTTAAGTTAGGTGACAGCAAGAACTTCCCAGGCGACATCGCCTTCAAGTTATACGACACCTACGGCTTCCCAGCAGACTTAACTCAGGACGTTGTACGTGACCGTGGTTACGTTGTTGATATGGATGGTTTTGACAAGTGCATGGCTGAGCAGAAAGCTCGTGCAAAGTCTGCTTCAACCTTCGGTATTGACTACAACAAAGAATTAAAGATCACTGAGAACACTGTATTTACAGGTTATGATTCACTGTCTTCAGAAGGCAAGATCACTCACATCTTCAAGGATGGCGCTGAGGTTGATTCAATTGCAACTGATGAGAATGCAGTTATCGTTTTAGATAAGACTCCATTCTACGGTGAGATGGGTGGTCAGGTAGGCGATAAGGGTGTTATCACCATTGGTGAGAATGCTCGTTTCATCGTTGAAGACACCAAGCATGTTGCAAAAGCTACTATCCATGTAGGTCGTGTTGATATCGGTGAGTTCGATAAGAACGCTACCGTAAAGGCAACTGTAGACGCTAAGGTAAGAGCTGAGATTGCTAAACATCACAGTGCAACCCACTTATTAGATGCTGCATTACGTCAGGTAATTGGTGACAGCGTAGCTCAGAAGGGTTCATATGTTGATGATACCAAGTTACGTTTTGACTACTCTCATTCACAGCCATTAACCGCAACTGAAAAACAGCAGGTAGCTGATCTTGTAAACAGCAGGATCCAGGAGAACCTAAAGGTTGAGACTGCTGTAATGGATCTTGATGAGGCTAAGAAGTCAGGCGCTATTGCTCTGTTTGATGAGAAGTATGAAGACAAAGTTCGTGTAGTTTCAATGGGCGATTTCTCAAAGGAATTATGCGGTGGTACTCATACTGTAGCAACAGGTGATTTAGGTGTATTCGTACTGTTATCTGATGAGTCTATCGCTTCAGGCATCCGCCGTATCGAAGCTTTAGTAGGTCAGGCTGCAGTTGATTACTTAGATGGTCTATTTGCTGAAGTTGCTAAGAGCAAGGCTCTGTTAAAGGTTGGTGGCAATGCTTCAATTGCTGCTAAGGCTGAACAGGTACTTGATCACTCTAAGAGCTTAGAGAAAGAAAACGAGCAGTTAAAAGAGAAGATTGTAGCCCTAGAGTGTGCTGCATTAGTCTCAAGTGCTCATGAGGTTAAGGGCGTTAAGGTAATTGCAACTAAGATTGATAATTACTCAGCTAAAGAACTTCGTGTTGCAGTAGATGATCTAAAAGTACGTCTACCAAGCTCAATTATCGTTTTAGGCTCTGTAACAGAAGACAATAAGGTAAACTTAATTGCTGCTGTTTCAAAGGATTTAACTGCTAAGGTTAAGGCTGGCGATTTAATTCGTGAAGTTGCATCATATGTCGGTGGCAAGGGCGGTGGTCGTCCAGATATGGCACAGGCAGGTGGTACACAGCCTGAGGGCTTGAACAAGGCTCTATCAGCAGTTGACTCATTAGTAAGTGAGCGTATTTAATACACTATGTTGGTAATATCACAGAAAACTGGTGACAAAATACAGCTTGGCGGTGGTATTACCATTAGCGTATTGGAAGTAAAGGCTGGCAAAGTTCGTTTAGGTATAGATGCTCCTCGTGAGGTTTCTGTTAAGCGTCTTGGCCAGTCTGAAAAAGATCCTGTCACTAAAACAGATAAAAAAGGCAATCCTTAGTCCGAAGGGGCTGGGATAGTAAAAAAGTTCTTGACATTGAGTCTGTAAAAGCAGATACTATGTCACGCTTAATTTTCAGCGGATAGATGACCGAGAGGCTGAAGGTACTCCCCTGCTAAGGGAGCATACGACTTTAAGGGTTGTATCGAGGGTTCGAATCCCTCTCTATCCGCCACTCACTCAAGGTGATGTTAAGATTTTGTGATCGAAGTCTTGAAAATCTTTAGTTGAGTGTTATAATTCTGCGAAAATTTTGTCAATCAATTTGATTGCACCCGTAGCTCAGCTGGATAGAGTAATCGGCTACGAACCGATCGGTCAGGGGTTCGAATCCCTTCGGGTGCGCCATTCAATTTTTTTCAAATACACGCACCCGTAGCTCAGCTGGATAGAGTAATCGGCTACGAACCGATCGGTCAGGGGTTCGAATCCCTTCGGGTGCGCCATTCAATTTTTTTCAAATACACGCACCCGTAGCTCAGCTGGATAGAGTAATCGGCTACGAACCGATCGGTCAGGGGTTCGAATCCCTTCGGGTGCGCCATTCATTTTTTTCTAATACACGAACTTTCGCTCAAGAGAACAGAGTAACCTTCTTCGAACTAACTTCAGTTGTTTTGTGCCTATTTGCCTGATTATATTTTTCTTTAGGTATCTCAAAAAGACCATTAATGGCTTAAAATAGATCTCTGATTTTTTAACGGTGGTTTGACATGGCAAAAGATAATAGCAACGATGTTTTGGCAAAATATACAGAGATGCCAAAAAATCTTGAAGCAGAAGCTAACTTCTTAGGAGCATTGATCCTAGATGGCAAACTTATCGAAAAAGTACGTGAGAACATCGGTACTTTAGATGAGAACGATTTCTTCTCTGAAAAGAACCGTATCATCTACAGAACTATTTTAGGTAGAGCTGCTACTACTGATGATTTTAATACCACTGTACTGTGTGCAGACTTAGAGAATAAAGGTCTTTTAGATAAAGCAGGTGGTATTGCTTACGTAGGTTCTTTAACCGAACTTACAGGTCCATCTTCAGCAATTGTCGAATATGGTCAAATCATCATTGATACCTCAAGACGTCGTAAGTTAATTTCAGTATGTGAACATATTGAAAAGATTAGCTATGCACCTGAAGGTAAATCAGTAGAAGAGGTCTACGACGAAGCTCAAGGTCTTATCTATGAGCTCTCAGAATCACGCCGTTCAGCAGATTCTGGTCCTAAGCAGATGACAGCTGTTGCTTTAGAGTTGGTTAAGCAAATTAAAGCTGATATGGACTCTAATAAAAAGATGCACGGTGTGGCAACAGGCTTTAGAGATCTTGATAATCTAACCTCAGGTTTACGTGGCGGTACCTTAAATATTATTGCAGCACGTCCTGGTGTAGGTAAAACCTCTTTTGCGATGAACGTGGTTACTAACATCGCCATGAACGTTGATGAGCATCGTCCTGCTTTAGTATTCTCTTTGGAAATGCCTGCAAAAGAAATTGCAATGCGTATGTTATCTAGCTTCGGTCGAGTACCAGGCAAAGATTTAGCATCAGGCAAAGTAACTCCAGAGCAGTGGCATCGTATTATCAGATACGTAAACCTATTAACTGAAAAAGACGAAAATGGTAATGATAGAGTAAAACTCTACATCGATGATACTTCAGATATTGCTTTAACTCCTCTAGAACTTCGTTCAAGAGCGCGTAAAATTGCCTCAGAAAATGGTGGCTTATCCTGTATCATGGTCGACTATATTCAGTTGATGAAATCTCAGACCAAATTAGATAACAGAAGCCAGGAAGTAGGTGAAATCTCACGTTCATTAAAACAGTTATCAAAAGAGCTTGATGTACCTATCTTGGCACTAGCTCAGTTAAACCGTGAAGTTGAAGGTCGTAAAGATCACCGCCCTATGAACTCTGACTTGCGTGAATCAGGCTCTTTGGAGCAGGACGCAGATATGATTATGTTCATTCACCGTGAAGACGTATATAAGTCAGGTGAAAATGGTGATGGTAAGGCTACTTTGATCATCAGTAAGAACAGAAATGGTGCTACTGACGATATCGAATTACAGTTCCAAGGTGCTTACACAACCTTCTATGATAAAGATAATACAATTGCAGCTGAAGGTGATGTTCCAGACATCACTGACTCTCAAATATATCAATAATAAAAAAGGAAGTAACTACTCAGACACCCCTAAGAGATTCTGAGTAGCGTTAAAGCTTTTTTGCA
>OMZC01000080.1 GCA_900315395.1 uncultured Gammaproteobacteria bacterium | reverse complement strand
AGCATCTGCCTTACAAGCAGAGGGTCATAGGTTCGAGTCCTATAGCATCCACCATGAGGCGACGATGAGTCGCTTTTTTTATGCCCATATGATCTAGGCCATACATTCCTTAAGAGCTGATCTTCGACAGTTGTACTAATGTCATTACCTGAGAGTTGAGTTTTAGCCTTTTTTTATAAAAGAGAATAACCCGATATTTTGGTAATTTAAAAATCTGCTTACGAAAGGTTTTGAAACAATCTTTTCCTGAAAATAAATATGTGTAAGCTGTTCAAAACAAACTTTAGTTCCAAACAGTTGAGTGCAGACTTGTCCGTGTAATTTAGGATTGGTTCTACAGTTAGAGACTCTCAATTTTAATGAATTTTCTTGTACGGGTGTCTTTTGGATATTTCAGAAAACAGAAGGCCTGAACATTTACATGCCCAGGCCTTCACTACTGATTAGAAACTTAAATTATTTTAAGTATTCAGTAACGTTCTTTTCGATTCTTGAAGCTACATCCTGACCTTCAGCCTTAACGAACTTCTCACCAGTGATGTGCTCATATAACTCTAAGTAACGGTCGCTGATTGAATTTACAATCTCGTCAGTCATCTCAGGAACCTGCTGACCTGCTTTACCCTGGAAACCGTTATCCATTAACCACTCACGTACGAACTCTTTTGACAGCTGCTTCTGAGCTTCGCCCTTAGCAAAACGCTCTTCGTAACCGTTTTTATAGAAGTAACGGCTTGAATCTGGAGTATGGATCTCATCCATTAAGTAAATCTTACCGTCATGCTTACCAAACTCGTACTTAGTATCAACTAAGATTAAGCCACGCTTTGCAGCAATCTCTGTACCACGCTTGAATAAAGCTAAGGTGTATTTTTCTAATACAGCATATTCTTCAGCAGTAGCTAAACCCTTAGCGATGATCTCTTCTTTAGAAATATCCTCATCGTGGGTACCAATTTCGCCCTTAGTGGTAGGGGTGATGATAGGCTCAGGGAACTTCTGGTTCTCTTTCATGCCTTCAGGTAGTTTTACACCGCAGATCTCTCTTACGCCACTCTTGTAAGCTCTCCATGAGCTACCGCATAAGTAACCACGAACAATCATTTCAACAGGGAAACCCTTGCACATTACACCAACGGTAACCATTGGATCTGGTGTAGCAAGTTTCCAGTTAGGGCAGATGTCTGTAGTTGCATCTAAGAACTTAGCAGCGATCTGGTTTAAAACCTGACCCTTGAAAGGAATACCACGTGGCAGAATTACGTCGAATGCTGAAATTCTGTCGGTTGCTACCATTACTAACTTTTCATCGTTGATGTTGTAAACATCACGAACTTTTCCGTGATAAACGCTCTTCTGGCCTGGAAAGTTAAAGTCTGTTTTTGTTAATGCGTTACTCATGATTTTGATTTCCAAAATAAAATCTGCTTTTAAGCCTTGTCAAATCCCAGTGTTTTGGGATTTTATACGCTCCTCTTTTGGAGGCAGAGGCAATTATACACCTTTAATGATATTAGTGATGCACAACACAATATGCCTTAATTTTGCTATCAAGTGGTGCAATAGAAGTTGTCTTAAAATCTATTTTGTAAAAAACGCAATAAAGTTTAGTGTCTGTTGCAAAAAGTGATTGACTATTTAACTTATTGAGCAATAATAGCGTTATCAAAAGAACGTGCTACCTCATGTTCTTATCATTCTCTACTTTATCCACAACAGAGAATGGCTCAATTAAGGTTAAAAGCCTTGTCAGAGCAAAGAGCCTTAGATGCTGTACAAAACATGACCTAAAAAGCAAAGCTCCTTAATCAAAAGGGCAGAAGCTTACGTCATAAGACAGTGAAACTAAGACTACTTTATTTCATATGTTTGTTTAGATTTAAATTTATAAAAGATCGCTGTAAAAAAGCGTGGAGTTAATATGACAGGCAGCTTGCTGTTTTGTATATGCTTAGCATATTTTGTTGTAGCATATTTCGTTTATGGTGGTTTCTTAAAGAGACTGTTCGCACTAGATCCCAAAAGCCCTACACCTGCTAATACCCAGATCGATGGTATTGACTATGTTCCAACACCAGCAATAGTGTTATTTGGTCACCACTTTGCATCAATTGCAGGTCCAGGTCCTATCGTTGGTCCTATTATGGCTGCATACTTTGGTTGGCTCCCAGCTTTAATCTGGATTTTAGTAGGTTGTGTATTTGTAGGTGCATTCCACGATTTTGCAGCTTTAGTAATTTCAATTCGTAACAAAGGTCGTTCAATTTCCTTTGTTATGGAAAAGATGATGGGCTTTAACGGCAGACAGTTATTCTTATCATTCTGCATTCTGTGCTTAATCTTAGTTGTTGCAATTTTTACACTGTTAATTGCAGGTTTATTTGCTAAGTTCCCAGAAGTTGCAACTGCATCTATTCTGTTCATCATCATGGCACCTATCTTCTCATTAGTAACAAACAAGTTAGGTGTTTCATTAAAGAAAGCATCAGTTGTTTTCGTACCATTAGTATTTGTAGCTGTATATGTTGGTGAGGTTTACCCATTCAACATTGCAACAGCATTTGACTTAGATGCAGCAATTGTTCCAAAAGTATGGATCGCAGTTTTAGCTGTCTATATTTTCGCAGCATCAGTAATGCCTGTTCAGTGGTTGTTACAGCCTCGTGATTACTTAAATTCATGGTTACTGTATGCAATGTTAGCTTTAGGCTTTGCAGCAATCTTAGCTTACAACCCTGACATCAAGATGGATGCATTTGAAGGCTGGTCAGCTGTAACAGGTGACGGTAAGATGACAAATCTTGTACCAGCACTATTCATCTTCATTGCTTGTGGTGCTTGCTCAGGCTTCCATGCTCTGGTTGCATCAGGTACAACTTCAAAACAGTTAGATAACGAGAAGAATGCATTACCTGTAGGTTACGGTGCAATGCTTGTTGAAGGTATCTTAGGTGTTATGGCTCTAGTTGCTGTAATGTCAATGGACAGAGGCGTATTCGTAGACTTAGGTAAGAATCCACCTGCAGCATTTGCAACAGGTATTTCAGGCTTCTGTGATGCTTTAGGTATCGACGTAGGGTATGCAAAGACCTTTATCTCATTAGCAATTTCAGCTTTCATGATGACATCTCTTGATACAGCAACCCGTTTAGGTCGTTTCATCTGCCAAGAGTTATTCATGCCACGTGCTAAGTCAGAAGTTGATGCTGAGAACAAGAAAGTTGAGTTAGGCTTTGTTAGAAAGTGCTTTACTAACAAGTTCATCTCATCATTTGCAATTGTTTTAGTATCAATCTTAATGGCATTAAGTGGTGAGGCTTCATCATTATGGCCAATCTTTGGTGCTTCAAATCAGTTAATGTCAGCATTAACTCTACTTGTTATCACCTTATGGTTACTGTCAAAGAATGTAAACTGGTTGGTTGCATTCATTCCAATGGTATTCATGATGGTAATGAGCTTATGGGGGGTTGTTCAGGTTATCGAACAGCAGTGGAACTCTAACGGTGTTCTAGTTGCAATCGGCTTTGTATTAGTAATCATGGCTTTAATGATGGCTGCATTAGGTTGTGCAATTATTGTTCACCACTTTAAGTTACACTTCCAGAAAGAACAGGCTTAAAAGACTGATTACTTCTAATTAAAAGTTTTTAATCCTATGTAAAGAGCAGTTTTGGGTAATTCTGAAGCTGCTTTTTTATAACTAATATTTTTGTAAAATTATGAAAATATTACAAGTCAAAAACTAAAAGACTGGTCTAATTTCTTATACCACCTCTTTGATCTGCCATTAAAATTATAACCCCCTTTCTCCTACATGTTTTTTAACATGTTTTTAACCTTTTAGATATCTGAATTTTATCTATAAAAGCTGTTAAATAAATTTCATTTTTTGATAGACAATGCGCATTTTTTTTTATTATCGCCGGTGTTGCTAGTCGAAATTTTTTTATTAACTACAAGATCGAATAATAAAGAAGACTGGGTGAGGTAGAAAATCTTATTTTAGAGACTTTCAAAGGATTAACTGGAAGTCGTTCCATCTAAATGATCTGTTCTTGTAATTTCATTTCTTCTAGCTTGTGAACATTTAATTGAATATACGGATTGAATAATGATAAAACAAACTCTCGGTGCGTTAAATTTCTTAATTGCATCTTATAAAGCTGTTATGAACGAGACCATGTCAAGTAAATTTTTTAATAATTGCAAATAATATTTTTAATGAGTTTGTGAAGACGCTCTAAACAGCTTTATTGCGGGGCTTGGCCACTCTGTTATACGAGGATTGGATACCTCAGGTCAATGGTTTCTGCCGCGAACTCTACTGTCTATCGGCGAGGATCACTTTATTGTGCCTTCATAGTTTTATCGTAGTTAGTTCAAACCTATTGTTAAAGCGTCTTTGCAAACTCACTTACCATATTCCTACAATTATTAATTCCTTTTCTTATCCTAAATTCAAATCCAATAGTTCTTCATCTGTTTTAGGAACAGCTGGTGCCTTATCATAATGGTTCGTTATGAGTCCCCACACAAAGCATGCCATTTCCCTAGCACACGCTGATGCAGCCACATTCATGTTCTTTCCTTTGACATGTGTCATATTAAAGAACTTACGTTGAAGCCTTGTATTTGCCTTTAAAGCATACTCAGTAACTTCTTTTGGCAATTCCTTTTCAAACTTTTTGAACGTTGCCGATTTCATGCCTATTCTGCCTCGCCAGTATCCTTTGGCTGCTTCAGTAAGCTTTTGTCTCAGAGTACTGTTACCAGCCTTGGTAATACCTGTACCTCTTACCTTATCTCCACTCGATTGTTCTCCTGGAATAAGCCCTAAATAAGCTGCAAAGTCAGTTGGTTTTGAGAACCTGTTAAAATCTCCAATTTCTGCAAGTAATGTCAGTGCCACATTGGTTTCAATACCCTTGATACATCTTAGTTTCTTGACGTTTTCACAGTACTGTTTTTCACTTGCCAGCACTTCAATTCTGACATCCATTGCTTTTATCTTGTCGCAAAGATATGTATAGCTGGATAAATACTCATTGATGATCTCCTGCTCTACAGGATCATTAAACTTTAAGCCTTTGAGCCATTTTAAATGAGCTACAGTCCAGTTACTCTTGGTCGGAGAGAACAATCCGTGACCTGTACAGAAAGCTATGATTTGCTGCTTGATTCGCTTTAGCTCTTTTTTATGAGAATCTCTCATTCGCAGATAGCCTCTTACAGCCTCATCATGCTCACTGAGTACATACACTTCCTTATAAGTTTGATATGCCAGACACTGAGCTATCACTCTGGCATCACGGCGATCATTCTTTACCTTCTTACCACCTTTTTGTACTGCCATTGTTGATGGTGCCATGATCACGCATTTTATACCGGCTTTGGTTAAGTCCTTATAAGTGCTGTATCCTAAACATCCTGCCTCATAGCCACATACAAACTCACAGTCCTTCAGTTTCTTCTTCAGATTGCTTACATAGTTGACTACATTTGTTACAAAGTTATTTGTAAACTGAACTTCAGCAAAGTAGTTATCCTTTTTAACACCATATCCAGGATCAAGACTGCATAATGTGTAGTTTGAAGTATGGACATCCATTCCAATGTATACTATCCTATTCATAGAGACTTTCCTATATGTATGCGGTAATTCCGCGATTCTGTTAAATAACATTCACAGTATACACGGTAAATCCACGTTTCTACATTTCAGCGAAGGTCTCGTTCATATTGTCTAT
>OMZC01000054.1 GCA_900315395.1 uncultured Gammaproteobacteria bacterium | reverse complement strand
TTTACTTTGCTTTGTTTCCTACTTTTACTTTCATCAGAACGAAGGTAAGAACTATCTTACAAACTACATGAGAACAGAGAGTAAATCAGATCTCTATAAGATTGATGTTAAAGATCCTGACTACCTTCCATCCGTTAAAAGATATAACGAAAGAAGCTATGTCACACATTCAGGTTTCCAGAAGGAAACACCTCATATCTTTATGATTGGTGACAGTCATGCTGATCACTACCGTTATTATGTAAACAATATCAATAAGATTCCTGTTTATTTCTATGTCTTACATGCTACTTTAGCTTATGGTCCAAACTTTAACAGTCTAAAAGACACATTTTTTACAGATAAGACCATCAGAAAAGACTATTATGATGCTTATATTGATATTTTAAGCAAGTTGCACAGTGGTGATAAGGTAATTCTCTCAAACCGATGGGATGTACAGTACAACCTCTATATGAAGGAGTTCTCTTTAAAGGACACTACTGAGAACTACAAAGCCTTCTTAAAGTTCTTAATTGAAGATCTTGCCTACGAGATTGATAAACGTAAAGATCTTAAATTCTATCTCGTATCAGAAGGTATCATCACCAGCAAAGCTTTAGTTAATTGCTTAAAGCTTGATCTTAAAGATTCATTCTTATCTAAGATCATTGATAAGAACAAATGCCACAACACACCTAACCGCTTAGGTGAAAAATTCACTCTTACCAATGATGCTTTAAAAGCCTTTGCTGATAGTCGTGAAAACGTCTTTTATATTGATAGAAACGTTCCTTTAGAGTTGGGTAATGGCTATTACAAGACCTATAACGACAACGGTGTACCTTTGTTTGTAGATGACAATCACTACAGCGCTGAAGGTGGCATTATTGTGGGCAAATACATTTTCGATACTGTATCTAAACTAAATTAGATCTTTGCGAGGATTTTATTATGATGTCTTTAGCTAATTTTAAAACTATGGATCCATTCATTCTGTTATCAGCTGTAAATATGCAGTTACGTGATGAATACTCATCATTAGATGAACTTTGTGCCACTAATGATATTGATAAGAATGAGCTTACTGAAAAGTTAAAAGCAGCAGGCTTTGAATACAATCCGGAACAGAATCAGTTTAGATAAGAGCTTAAAGACTTTTTGATTTTGCAATTGAATAGATGCAGTCAGTTTTACAATGATAAACTACGATAGAAAGTTACTATTTTTACTTCCAGAGCCAGTAACCTCACCTGATGATAAATACCCAAGTCTGTATTCATTATCCTATGTATTAACAGATTTGAACTTTAATATTATCGATAAAAACGAGCTTATTACCTGTAAAGGTTATGACTACAGATTACCTAGTCCTAGTTATCTTTTCACTCAGGGTATCGATCCTTACACTATTAAAAATGGTCTTAGCATCGAAAGGTTTCTAGATGAAGCTGAAAAGATCTTACATAATCCCAATGTAACTATCTTTACTTGGTCTATTCGTAATTTAAAAATCTTAGAAAGCATGTGTCTTAGACAATTCAGAGAACCTACTATCTTAGATAATGTCTACGCACTAACAGATGTAAATAAAGTTTTAAAACTCTCAGAGCTTTTTACCGATGGTAAATGCCTGAATACTGATTCCCTTTTAAAATGTGCTTTTAAGTATGGCTTTAAAGAGAAGTTATCAATCTACGACAGATTAGGTCGATTGAGAGCTTTAATTCATCTTGTAAAAGAGTTGAATCTTAAACACACAGCCTTAATAAATTACATGACAAGACCTCATGAGCAAAAAGGAGAACAAATAAGTAAAGCTATCTCTCATGGTAAATTCTTAGTTGATTACAATGTCAAAGAACGAAGCTTAGAAGTGTTAAATCCACTGTCTCTCAATGGCAATGACATTGATGCTCTGTATTTTGATGGTAACGAGGTAAGACGCAAGTACTACAGATTAGATGATTTTGGAGTGCTCTCACCTGCTACTGTCTTAACTCAGGAACGCCAAACATTAGTTAATATACCATTAACGCAGATTACGAATTTATTAGTAAGCGCTAATCTTGAGAGTGTTAAATGGGATGAAGTTAAGAATTACTCAAAAGAGTTCTTTAAAGACTTTTCTCAAAAAGAGTATGAAGAGTATCAAAAGATCTTATTTAACAATAACAAAGAATCTGTAGTAGCAGCTCCCCTTACCACTAGTAGCAATTACAGAAATATTGTCTTTTTATTCAGAGGCAATAACTACAAAGGAACACTCTTAGACAGTGAGCTTACAGCTTATTTTAAGGTATGTGCTGCCATGATTGAAAAGCAGTTACCAAATTATGTTACAGAGCTAAAATATCTCTCAAACTCTGTTAATGAGAATTCTGATGAGGAGTTAAAACTCATCAATAAGATTAAAAACTACCCTATGGATCTTTAGTCTTAAGAGTCGACTTATTCTGAAGTTTCAGCCAAGCTAGATAGTTAGTCAGAATAGTTAATCTACACTTATAAAAATGGGAGCTCATCTGAGATCCCATCTTTACAAATCCTACCAGTACTTAATTAAGCTTTCTTGGTATTCTTTTTAACAGCAGTCTTTTTGGCTGTAGACTTCTTAGTTGCTGTCTTTTTAGCAGCTGTCTTCTTTGTAGTAGATTTTACAGGTTCCTGTACTTCCCACTTTTTGTCCTCCTCGTTATAGAAAGCGACAAATGAGGTTGGTTTACCCTCTTTATCTACAGACATAATGTACTGCTTTTTAGACTTACGGCTAAATCTAATCTCAGTTTCATTACCGTCATTGTCATAAGCAGGTGCATCAGCTAAATAATAGAACTTAGGTGAAAGCTTATCACGGTGATTTAACAGCTCAATAACCTTAGGAGGACGCGTCTCACGTACCTTAGGGAAGTTATGCGCTGCTAAGAAAAGACCTGCTGCACCATCACGCAGTACGTAGTGTGAACCTTCTGTCTTACATAATAAATCAGGCATATCTACAGGATCTTCGCGTGGAGGTGCGACCTGACCGTTCTTTAAGATCTTTCTGGTGTTACCACATTCTTTATTGGTGCAAGACATGTACTTACCAAAGCGACCTTCTTTTAGCACCATGGTATGACCACACTTCTCACAAGGGATCTCTGGTCCTTTTTCAATCTCAGAGTCAAACTTACCTGTCTCTAACAGATAACCGCCACAGTTTGGAGTTGAGCACAGATGAAGCTTATGAGTTTCGTCAATGATGTAAGTGTCCATTACGGAATGGCACTTGTTACAACGAGGACGGGAACGTAAGATATTAGCTTCTTCCTCATCAGTCAAATTCTTAGAGTTTAAAGCTCCAATGTCTAAAGCTCTTAAATTTAAGGTCTTATGGCATCTGTCAGCTGTCTTAACACTCTTATCATAATAGCCTAAACAGCTTAAGAACATACCTGTCTTACCAGACTGTACTGCCATATGGTATTTGCCACACTCTGGACAAGTAAACTCATTAATTTCTAAAGGTTTGTTCTCTGGCATACCACCATCAGCTGCAGGCTTTGTGGCCTTTTCTAATTCAACTTCAAAAGATTTGTAGAAGTTGTCTAGGCTTTTTAACCAGTTCTTTTTACCTTCAGCGATTTCATCAAGATTGTTTTCCATTGAAGCTGTAAAGTTCTTATCCATAAGATCTTTAAAGCTAAAACGTAATCTGTCAGTTACAATCTCGCCCATTCTTTCAGCATAGAAACGACCATGGTTAATAGTTACATAACCTCGTTCCTGAATAGTTGAAATAATTGAAGCATATGTAGATGGTCTGCCAATACCATCTTTTTCTAACTCTTTAACCAAGCTAGCCTCTGAGAAACGAGCAGGAGGCTGTGTAAAGTGCTGAGATGGTAATAACTCTTCAACCTTAAGTGTTTCACCTTCTTTTAATTCAGGTAACAGTACTTCTTCATTCTTGTTGAAATTGTAAACACGTTTAAAACCATCAAAGGTTACATGCTTACCTGATACCCTAAAGGTATAACCACCAGCATCAACTGAGACATTAGTAGTCTCATACTCTTGAGGAGTCATCTGAGAAGCTAAATATCTTGCTTTGATAAGATCAAATAATCTCTGACCATCTCTATCAATATGAGCAGGAAGTGGATCTAATGGATGCGAAGGACGAATAGCTTCGTGAGCTTCCTGAGCTGATTCTTTTGACTTATAGTAATTTGGCTTTTCAGGTACGTACTTTTCACCAAAGTTTCTCTGGATAATATCACGAGCTGCAGCGATGGCTTCAGCTGACAGATTAACGCTGTCAGTACGCATATAGGTAATTAAGCCCTGCTCATATAAGTGCTGAGCTACAGTCATGGTTCGGCGTACTGAAAAACCTAATTTCTGATTGGCCACCTGCTGTAAGGTTGATGTGGTAAAAGGAGGTAGAGCTGACTGCTTACCTTTTTTAGTTTCAATCTTGGAGACAACAAATGGAACTGACTTTAGATAATCTAAGATTGAATTTGCTTCATCCTTATTGTGGATCTCAACTTTCTTACCATTCTTAGAGGTTAAAGCTAACTTTAAGCTCTCCCCATCATGATTTAAGGTAATAGCATCAATATTCCAATACTCTTCAGGGATAAACGCTTTGATCTCACGTTCTCTATCAACAATTAGCTCAACTGCTACAGACTGCACACGACCTGCTGAAAGACCACGAGCTACTTTCTTCCATAATAGAGGTGAAACCATGAAGCCTACAACTCTGTCTAAGAATCTGCGTGTCTGCTGAGCGTTAACTAAATCCATGTTAATACGGCCTGGATTTTCAAAAGCTTTAGCAATTGCAGCTTTGGTAATTTCTGGATATTTAACTCTTAAATACTTGTCATCCTTGCCACCTAAGACTTCTCTTAAGTGCCATGCAATAGCTTCTCCCTCTCTATCCAAATCGGTTGCCAGATAAACTTTGTCAGCATCTTTTGAGAGTTTTTTTAGTTCAGCTACAACCTTTTGCTTGTCAGGCATGATCGCATAGTTTGCTTTCCAATGATTATTTGGATCAATACCCATGTTCTTAACTAAAGTTTCTTCTTTAGTAAGCTTGACTTTCTTGCCATCGGCTGTTTCTGCCTTTGAGGATGAACCGTTAGCCAAATCTCTGATATGGCCAACACTAGCGCGAACTACATAATCATCACCTAAATAGCGATTGATGATAGTTGCCTTAGATGGAGACTCCACGATTACCAGCGATTTGCCCATTGTAAAATCCTTTTTCTCTTAATAACGGCCTGTATCTTGTTCAATCATTGTATCTTGAACTTCCTTTTTTATTGCTGAAGTCCAAGTTCTGGCCATAAAAAACTTTTTAATGATATCTACAAATGACTTCTTTTCTTCATGTTCAATGCTAATCTTTATAGCACAAACTTTTGTAAATTCTACTGTTTTCTGTAAATATGCATCAAAAGTGTCAATTTGGTCAACTAAACCACGCTCTTTTGCATCAGTTGCTAACCAAAATTCACCTGTTGCAAACTGCTCTACATCCATATCAGGACGATATTTTGCAACAATGGCTTTAAATCTGTCATGGATCATAGAAAGCTCCTGACGGAACTTCTCACGCCCTTCCTCAGTATTCTCACCGAACATGGTTAGAGTGCGCTTGTATTTACCAGCTGTAACCTGCTCATAGTCAATGTCATGTTTCTTTAATACTTTATTAAAGTTAGGAATTTGGGCTACCACACCAATAGAACCTACATAGGAGAAAGGTGCTGCTACAATCTTATTGGCAACACATGACATTAAATAGCCACCAGATGCTGCTACATTATCAACACAGACTGTAAGATGAATGCCTTTTGCTCTTACTCTTTCTAATTGAGAAGCTAATAAACCGTATCCGTTTACTACTCCTCCTGGTGACTCAAGATTTAAAATTAACTCATCTTTATCTGTTGCCACATCAAGAACAGCGTTAATCTCTTTGATAAAGTCATCCTGAGAGCTTGCCTTAGGATCACCATAGAACTCGATTACAAAGACTTTCTCTGGGCAGAACTTACCTTCTTTTTCTGCCTTCTCAATCTTTTCTTTTAAGGCTTTTTCATTTTTATTAGGATCTTTTTTCTCGTCTTTTGCTTTTTGCTTTAAGAAAGCTTTCTTTTCTTTTTCAGTCTTTGAGCTATCAGCTTCAAAGATAGCATCCTCAAGCTCCTGTTTACGCTCTTTGAACTCTTTTTTAAGATCAGTGAACTTTAACTTATCTTCGTTGTCTTTTTTAGCTGATTTAAGACCTTTAACTGCCATTAAAAGAGTTATAAGACCAAAAAGAATTAAAGCTACTGTAACTACCAGCTTGCTTGAATATAGTGCTAAAGAATATAGAAATTCCATCATTATCCTTATCTAAAAATCTCTTTTGAGTAACTTAAAATGCCTAAACTATAAGTTGACTACTCTTTACTACCAATAACTTAACAGTTAACCGTTTTGCTGACTGTTTTTATTTACATAGTCAGTGCCTTCTTTAGTTAACTTAATGCCATCATCAACCATCTCAATCAATCTTAATTTATAGAGATTGCCAATAGCTTTTTTAAACTTGCCTTTTGACATATGCAGGTAATCCTCAATATCCTGAGGATCTGACTTATCATTAAAAGCTAAGAAACCATTTGAGGTCTTTAAAATTCTCAATAAAAGACTTGCTGCATGCTCAATGCCTAAAAGACCAGGTTCCTGCAAAGATACATCTAATTTGCCATCTTCTCTAATCTTAATGATATAGCCATCTAGTCTCTTACCAATTCTAATTGGTGTCTTTACGTCAGACTTATATAAAAGACCATAAACAGAGTCATTTACCACCATTCTGTAGCCTAATGGTGTATGAGATACAGCAACAGCTGTTACTCTCTGACCTACTTTAAACTCTCCTTTATTAGAAGCGTCTCGAATATATGAGTTATAACGCTGTGTACCAAAAAGTCGGCCTTGTTCATCCATTGTAACCAAAATTAAAACAGACATACCTACTTCAAAAGCAGAACGCTGTTCTGATACAGGAACTACGAGTTCTTTTGGAATACCAAGATCCATGTATACAGTGCCGCAATCAATTGAGGTAACAGTAAGACGACCTACCATTCCCACCTCTAGATATGGATGTCTTGCAGTAGCTAAAACACGACCACCATCCTTGTAAAGGAACACTCTTAACATGTCACCTATTTTTAGATCTTTAGGTAATTGCTTATGAGGAACGAAAAGATCACCAAATACACCAGCATCGACAAAAGCGCCCTGATCTGTAATATCAACGACCTTACGCTCAATCATATGACCTAAACAAAGATTATCTGACATGAAACTTTTCCCTACAAAGACTGCTAGTGAGCTACAAGCTTTAGTGTTATAAGAATGTTAGCTCTAGGCTTTGACAAAACTACTTTAGACAATACTTAATGAATAAAGTTAAGTTCTGTATTTAAACATGTGTTCTTTAGTAAATGGTGACTTTTAAGTGATAATTCAATAAGAACATTCACAATTATGCTAAATCACAACAAGGACAAAACAAAATATCTATATACAATATATGAAAAAAGCCACTCTCTTTGCAAGAATGGCTTTCATATATCTTACTTAGGTATCAAAAATTATTAGATACGCTGAAAATCGATGTGTAAGATACGCTCTGAAACTGGGTGACGCTGAATGTCAACAGGCTTAACCTTGATTGACTTGCCGTCTAAATTGAGTTCTACTTCTTTGTAGAACTCATCCTTTAAAGAAGCATTGATAACTTTCTTCTCATCTAAGGTAATTGATAAAGCGTCTTTGCCTTCACCGATGATGATAGCTGGAGTTTTGAACTCACGACGTAGGCGGCGGCTCGCACCTCTTCCTAAGTCAGTACGTGAAGTAGCATCTAAAGTAATTGCCATTTTCATGTTTCCTATAAAATATTAAAAGATAACTGTGTAATGCGACCATAAACACAGCGAGCGATAGTATACATGAATTTCTATAAAATTCAAGGCAAAATTTGGTTCTATCAGATATTTAAGCCAAATATTGAACTTTCTAAATGCAAAATTGCAGTTTTTCAGTTGAATAAAAGGCTCAACAAACAAAAAATCTCGCTAAAGTAGTTGAGTGATGATGTTTCTTTCTATAAGATTTTCTACACATAAAGCAGTTTTATCTGTAATTGTGAAACATCACAATGTTATGCAATATAAGTTATTGTATCTTATTTAAGCTTTTTGTTTTCAAGCAAGTTATGCTTTAACCGCATAACACATGCCTTTGACAAAAGTTCATAGATTACAATTAAATATTAAGAACACAAAGAGAATCATATGACCGATTATATCCGTCCATCAAAAGATCAATCATTTATGGAAATTGCAGTGGCTGTTTCCATGCGTTCAACCTGTCTGCGTCGTCGCTACGGAGCAGTTATAGTTTCAAAAGACGGAAGAATTGTCTCAACTGGATATAACGGAGCTCCAAGACACAGAGCTAACTGTGTTGATTTAAAAGAGTGCTTAAGAGAAAAGTGCAAAATTAAACCTGGTACACACTATGAGTTATGTAGAGCAGTTCATGCTGAGGCAAATGCTATTATCAATGGAAATCCATTAGATATTGTTGGCGGTACTTTATATCTGGCCGGCACTGATGTTGCAACTAACAGTAGAACCAAACAAATGCGACCTTGCTCTATGTGCCAGAGACTAATTTTAAATGCTCAAATTGCCAAAGTTGTAATGAGAGATGTTGATGGAAATCTTGTGTACTCAGATCCTTTAACTTGGGAAGACGATTTACCTGAGAGAATTGCAAAAGAGTTAGGTCACTCCCTGTAACAAAACAGACCTTTACAACCCAAGCTAAAATTCAAGTCATCCTATCAGCCATATTAGTCACTTAATATGGCTTTTCAATTTTAAAATCTCCAATATTTTTGCTTTTACCCACACTTATGCACAATGCCTCTTTTTTAATGGTATTTTTAAGAGCGGAGGTCAAAACAGTTAAAGTCTCTACAGCAACATCATTACTACCTTGTGCTTTGATCTGCCACTTACAGCTATTGCTGTATATTTAGGATGTTCTTTCTATGCAGCCTATCATTTCCTTTATATAAGAGAAGTTTTACGTCTTATTTTTTTATATATAGGTTATACAAATAAGTATTGAATTTCAGATCTCACAAAATAACTGAATTATGGCTAGTAAAAATACAACCATAGCGTATAATTAACTTGTTTATATATTTTTTTATCCGGTAAATAAAATGCTAACAAAAAAAATACGCTATCTTATATTTAACATCATATTGATTTTTTCTAAAGTTATAATCTCCTTTATTGGATGCTCATCAATTCTTGCATGGGTTACCTATAAATGGACAATGAGAACTTTTGGTTCTACATTAAATTTTGACCAAATTATATGGGCTCTATGCAACACAACAGAGGGATCTGATCCCAAAATCATACGATCCGCTTTAACTAATGCTACTTTCGGTATTTTTCTTTGCTTTTTGTGGTGTCTTCTTAT
>OMZC01000099.1 GCA_900315395.1 uncultured Gammaproteobacteria bacterium | reverse complement strand
ATATCACCTTAGGCTTTATAATCAAAAATCATATTTTAAAGAGCAAAGTCGGTGCTGGACCGCTTATATTTAACGTTTTAACTCAATTTTTGAAATGCAAAAGTTGAGTTATTAAGAATTATTGTTAGCTACTTCATACTTTTACAGATCAATTTGTGAAATTGCCCCAATATTGCACTTTTTTGTGAATTATTTTGGATCACTGCCGACTATATTAAATATAACCGTAAGAAAGACGATAACACAAAGCAAACAAATGACCTAATAAGAACAAAAATATGAGGGGGCGCTATGAGTTTTTTATATAGTCTAACTATTAAGAAAAAGTTAATTCTAAGTTATTTATCATTAGTTACTGTGTCCATTATCCTTTCATGGACATCAATTGCAAACTGTCTTACCAACAAAGACGTTGCAGGCTTTGTACATACAACATTATCCGAGCGTTATGGCAGAACCAGAGCCACCGCAGATTATGCTTTTGCTGTTAACAGTATCATTCAAAGCATTAATAACGGCGCCTCATACGATAGTGCAAAAGCAACACTTAATGACAATGTGTCAAAGATGCAAACTGCAGCTGACAAGTTGCAAATGGCAAGATACCCTACAGAAATTGGTGCTGTAAAAAAAGCAACCAACAACTTTATTGAGCTTTTAAACACCAAATACATACCTTTAGTAGAGAGTGGTGATGTAGAAAAAGCTACCCTTTTCTATACTTCTACAATGTTATCCGATTTCATTACCATTCAAGAGAATGTTGTAAAGGTAAATGGTTATCAGATTGCTGTATCTAAAGAGCATGTAAAAGGTATTACCAGCAACACTCCTTTAGTTATTGCTGTGTGCTTAACCTTATTCTCTATCTTGGTTGCTGTTGCCATTATCTGTACTATGCCAAAAGCAATTTCAGATATTATTGGTCAGTCAGTAAAATTTGCCTCAGTACTAGCATCAGGTAAATTAAATCAGGAAATTGTTAACAGAAGACGTGATGAATTCAGCCCTCTATTGGATGCATTAGAGAAGATGAGAAAATCTTGGCAAGCAAGTATTTCTCAAATTCAGAGTGTAACCAAGAATGTCAACTCAACCATGAATGACATTGATACTTCATCAACTGAAATTCGACAGACCGCTGAAGAAAATCAATCTCATTCTCTAACTGTTGCAGCAGCATCAGACGAGATGGTATCAACCACAGCTGACATTGCTAAGAACTGTGAACAAGCTTCAGCAAGTTCTAATGAGTCTGCACAGATCACCTCAAATGGTATCCACAGAGTTCAGGATACTATCGATAAGCTAGATAAGCAGGTTGAAAAATCTAAACAGGATGCTCAGTTAGTTAAGAACCTAGCTGAGCAGGCTCAAAAGATCGGTACCATTGTTCAAACCATTGATGATATTGCTTCACAAACTAACCTATTAGCATTAAATGCAGCTATTGAAGCTGCTCGTGCTGGTGAAGCTGGTAAGGGATTCGCGGTTGTTGCAGATGAAGTTCGTGCTCTAGCATCTAGGACCTCAGCATCTACTCAGGAAATTACCAGAATGGTATCTCAAGTTCAGAATGATGCTAATGTTGCTGATGAGGCCATGCAGGCATCTGTTAAGGTTATGGATGGTATTTCAGAGGAAACCGGTCAGTTACATTCAATTCTAAGTGAAGTAACCGACAAGGTAACCGAGGTTAATGCACAGATCACTCAGATTGCAACTGCAGCAGAAGAGCAGACAACAGCAACCTCAGAGATCTCTTCAAACATGAAGAACATTACTGATGGTACTAAGAACCTAGCTCAAGAGTTGCAGGTTGTTAATGAGAACATTTCAAATACTCATGGTGAGATCAGTAAATTATCTGAAATCGTTCATATGTTTGAAATTTAATCGCAGTCTAAAGAGACTTTAGAATAACCTAAAGCACAGGTCATATTCGCAGGAATATGACCTGTTTTTATGACCGCTTAATCAAATAAACACTTTCTTTTGCTAAATTTCACAAGATTTTGATAAAATCTTTCGCAATTTTTTTATATTCTTCTATTATTCACTGACGGAAGACTCTTTATTTGCTCTGAATATTTTGTTCTGGAGAAGCAATGTCATTTACATCATTTCTTTTAAAAACTGTAGAAACTATTACCCCATTTACAACCTTATCCTCTCTGTCAGCAAAGCTTACAGATGTACCAATGGGCAGATTTACTCAATTTTTAATTAAGAACTTTATTAAAACCTTTAATATCAATACTGATGAAATTGCTAATAAAGATCTTGAGTCATATAAGACTTTCAATGACTTCTTTATTAGAAAGTTAGAAGAGAACGCAAGACCTTTAGATAAAGATTGCCTAGCTGTATGCCCTGTTGACGGTACTATAGGTCAGGCAGGCAAGATCACCAATGGCAGACTGATTCAGGCTAAAGGTATCGATTATTCACTAAAAGCTTTAGTTGGTGGAAACAGCATCGATTCAGAACAATTTGAAGATGGTCGCTATGCTTGTATCTACCTCTCCCCTTCTAACTACCACAGAATTCATATGCCAATTGATGGAACCTTAAAGAAAGCAATCCATGTACCAGGAAGACTCTTCCCTGTTGGCAGAAGAAACATTTCAAATATGCCTGATCTGTACACTGTAAATGAAAGAATGGTGTGCTTTTTTGAAACAGCTGTAGGTCCACTATGCGTTGTTATGGTAGGCGCTGCATTAGTTGGAAGTATCCATACAACTTGGGGTGGCACTGTAAACAGAAGAGTAGGTCTTGAGATTAAAGACTATTCAAATGAAAACATTCACTATCAGAAAGGTGACGAGATTGGTTACTTCAAATATGGCAGTACCGTAATCTGCTTATGGGGTAATAACCAAGGTGAGTTACCTTCAGATATTGAAGCTTCTCTACCTGTAAAAATGGGCAGATCACTAATCGTTTCTGCTCAGGAAAAGTAGAAAATTTCATCAAAATTAAACAATTTTGAGATTTTAGATTTTTGTCTATTATTGTAGATAATATTTTGTATTTATTTTCAATATGTTAGTAAAAACTGACATTTAAAAATAAAAAAAAATATCATTTACAGTTATAATTATGTTGTTTTTTTGCTTGCTAACCTTGGACTCTGTTTTTATTGTGCAGAGATCCTAACGGTAATTAGGAGATTCACGTGGAAAAATATCAAGCCGATGTTGCGATCGTGGGTGCTGGTGGTACTGGTCTTCGCGCTGCTATTGCAGTTGCTCAGGCTGACCCTAAATTAAGAGTTGCACTCATTTCCAAAGTTTACCCAATGCGTTCACACACTGTTGCTGCCGAAGGTGGTGCTGCAGGTGTTGTTCGTGATGACGATTCATATCAGAAACACTTTGAAGATACAGTAGCTGGTGGTGACTGGCTATGTGAGCAGGATGTTGTTGAGAAGTTCGTTCACCAGGCACCTGAAGAGTTATACCAGTTAGAGCACTGGGGCTGCCCTTGGAGCCGTAAGCCAAACGGTGACGTTAACGTTCGTCGTTTCGGTGGTATGAAAGTACCTCGCACATGGTTTGCTGCTGATAAGTCTGGTTTCCACATGTTACATACCTTATATCAGACATCAGTTAAGTTCCCTTCAATTCAGCGCTTTGACGAGCACTTCGTATTAGATCTTCTAGAAGAAGATGGTCAGTGCCGCGGCGTAGTTTGCTACGATTTACAGAACGGTGTATTCCGTCAGATCAATGCAAAAGCAGTATTCTTAGCTACCGGTGGTGCAGGTCGTTGCTACCTATTCAACACCAACGGCGGTATCGTTACCGGTGATGGTATGGCTTTAGCTTATCGTCACGGTGTTCCATTACGTGATATGGAATTCGTTCAGTACCACCCAACAGGTCTTCTAGGTTGCGGTCTGTTAATGACAGAAGGTTGCCGTGGTGAAGGTGGTGTTCTATATAACAAGGATGGTTACCGTTACTTACAGGATTACGGTCTAGGCCCTGAGACTCCTGTTGGACATCCAAAGAACAAGTACATGGAATTAGGTCCTCGTGATCGTCTATCACAGGCTTTCTGGAACGAGTCAAAGAAAGGCCGTACCATTAAGTATCCTTTAGGTGAGGCTGTTCACTTAGACTTAACTCACTTAGGTGAGAAATACTTACATGAGCGTTTACCTTTGATCTGTGAACTTGCTATGACTTACTCAGGTGTTGATCCTGTTAAGGCTCCAGTTCCAGTTCGCCCTGTTGTTCACTACACCATGGGTGGTATCGAGACTAACGGTAACACCGAGACTCGTATGCCAGGCCTATATGCTGGTGGTGAGTGTGCATCTGTTGGTATTCACGGTGCAAACCGCTTAGGTTCTAACTCATTAGTTGAGACCATCGTATTCGGTAAGATCGGTGGTGACGCTATGGCAGAACGTGCTCATCAGTTAAAGGACTTCGATTCACCTGAATTAGCTCGTCAGGCAGAAGCTGCTCAGAAGCGTGCTTTAGACCTATTCGACGTTAAGGGCACTGAGTCACAGTCTAAGATCCGTCACGAGATGGGTCAGTCAATGGAAGAAGGCGTTGGTATCTATCGTGAAGAAGAGTCAATGCAGAAGACCATTGATACCTTAAAGCAGTTACAGAAGCGCTTAGTAAACGTTGGTATCACCGACCGCGGTCGTGTATTCAACACCGAGTGGATGAACCGCATCGAGTTAGGTTACACCTTAGATGTAGCACAGTGTATGGTTCACTCAGCTATCAACCGTAAAGAGTCACGTGGTTCACATCAGCGTTTAGATGGTCCTAACGGTGCATACAAGCAGCGTGATGACGTAAACTTCTTAAAGCACTCATTAGCATTCAAACAGGATGGTGCTGATGAGCCAAGAATCGAACTAAGCGACGTTAAGATTACAACCTTCCAGCCTGCTAAGCGTGTATATGGTGCTGAAGCAGAAGCTGCTGAAGCCGCAAGAAAGGCAAAGGAGGCTAAATAATGGAATCACAGCAGAAAACTATGAAGATCACTGTTCTTCGCTATCGCCCAGAGCAGGATAAGGCTCCTTGGGAGCAGACCTTTGATGTTCCTTATCACAAGGATACATCAGTTCTAGAAGCTCTGTTCTACATCAAGGACAACTTCGAGCCTAGCCTGTCATTCCGTTGGTCATGTCGTATGGCTGTTTGCGGTTCATGCGGTATGATGGTTAACGGTGTTCCTCACTTAGCATGTAAGACCTTCTTACGTGACTATGAAGGCAAGGACATGAAGATCGAGCCATTAGCTAACTTCCCTATCGAGCGTGATTTAGTTGTTGACTTATCAGATCTTATCGAGAAGATTGAGCGTATCAAGCCTTACATCATTCCTGATGCTAAGAACGCAAATATGCCACTGAACAAGAACTTCAAGCAGACTCCTATGCAGATGGAAGCTTACTTACAGTTCGCTCAGTGTATCAACTGCGGTTGCTGTTACGCAGCTTGCCCTCAGTACAAGCTGAACCCTAAGTTTATCGGTCCTGCAGCTTTAACTCTGCTATACCGCTACAATGTTGATAATCGTGATGCTGGCGCTAAACTTCGTGCACCATTCCTAAATTCAGAGGAAGGCGTTTGGGGCTGTACCTTCGTAGGTTACTGCTCAGAGGTTTGTCCAAAACACGTAGATCCATCTTCAGCTATTCAGTTAGGTAAGAAGATGTCTGCTACAGACTACGTATTCAACATGATCAAACCGGAGCACTAATAAAATGAGCGAAGTAAAATCATATCGTAAGCCATACAACCCACCTGTTAAGAAATTAACCTGGTGGTTAGATAACCCATTCTACATCTACTATATGGTTCGTGAAGGCACTGCTGTGCTTGCATTACTAGCTGTATTAGAGATCGTATTTGGTATCTTCATGCTAGCTTTATGTGAAGTTGGCTCAGCACCTACCTTAACTGGTGTTGCTCCATACATTTGGTACTTACAGAACTTCCTTGGTAACCCTGTTATCATCGCAATTAACGTTGTAATCCTTGTTTCACAGCTATTCCACGCTGTAACTTGGTTCGCTTTAATGCCAAAGGCTGTTCGTGTATTCATGAACAAGAACTCAACAGAGCTTCTGCCAGAGTGGGTAACCAAGAGCGCTTTATACTTAGCTTTAGTTGGCGCTACTGTTGTTATCTTGGCTGTTGCTTTCTTAACCATTTAAGGAGAATTCACAAATGCGTCAATTCCTTCCAACTCGTTCAGACGAGCCAATGTACTGGTTAATGTTCGGTGCTGGTGGCATGGTAGCAGCTATTGTATTACCTGCAATTATGGTAGTTCTGATCGCAGCTGGTTTAACCAGTTCAGATCTACAGCACTGTGTATTAAACTTAGGCCAGGTTTACAGCATTTTCAGTAACTGGTTCCTAAGCCTATGCGTATTTGGTGTTGTATTCTTATTAAGCTTCTATGCTTTACACAGAATGCACCACTCAAGCCATGATTTTGGTATTCACTCAAAACTAACATGGTACATTGCATACGGTGCAGCTGCTGCAATATCATTTATTTCCCTAGGTTTACAGTTCTTAATGTACGTTAAGTTCTTTTAATTAAAAGAAAAAATTAAGTAAACTTAAGTTAAAAAATCGAGCAATAAACTGCTCGATTTTTTTTGATATTGTTAACAAAATTTAACTATTATTTATTTTGAATTCTGCTATAATTTGCGTGAATTTTTACAAACTACATTCTTCAATCTTATTACTCCGCTAGGAGAGCCTAAATATGAAAAAGACTAAAATGGTCTGCACTATCGGTCCTAAATCCGAGAAGCGCGAAATTATGGAAACCTTACTAAACTCAGGCATGAACGTAATGCGTCTGAACTTCTCACACGGTGACTTCGAAGAGCACGGTGGTCGTATCACAAACATTAACGCAATCATGCAGGAAACTGGTAAAGTTTTTGCTGTTTTATTAGATACTAAAGGTCCTGAAATCAGAACTTGTGATTTAGAGAACGGCGAAGATGTTTCTTTAGTTACTGGCGATAAGATCACTTTAACTTCAGACAGCAAGTTTGTTGGTAATAAGACTAAAGTTGGTGTTACATACCCTAACTTAGCAAAAGACTTAAAAGTTGGTGCAACTGTTCTATTAGACGACGGTTTAATCGGCTTAAAGGTTATCGAGATCAAGGGCGACGACGTTGTATGTGAAGTACAGAACAACGGCGACTTAGGTGAGCACAAGGGTGTTAACCTGCCAAATACTCACATTTCTATGCCATTCTTATCAGAGAAAGATAAGGGCGATTTATTATTCGGTATCAAGCGTGGTGTTGACTTCATCGCTGCTTCATTCACACGTACTAAGGAAGACGTTTTAGATATTCGTAACTTCTTAGACGCAAATGGCGGTAACGATATCAAGATCATCTGCAAGATCGAGAACCAGGAAGGCTTAGACAACTTCGAAGATATCTTAGCAACTGCTGATGGTATCATGGTTGCTCGTGGTGATATGGGTGTTGAGATCCCTGCTCAGGACGTTATCTTCGCTCAGAAACACATCATCAAGCGTTGTAACCAGGCTGGTAAGCCAGTTATCACTGCAACTCAGATGTTAGATTCTATGATCAAGAATCCACGTCCTACACGTGCTGAGGCAGGTGACGTAACTAACGCTATCTTAGACGGTACAGATGCAGTTATGTTATCAGGTGAGTCAGCTAAGGGTAAGTACCCACGTGAGGCTGTTCGCACCATGAACACCATCTGTGAGCGTACTGATGCTTACTGTGAAGAGAACCACGGCAAGGTATTCCCAGCTGTTGTTTCAGCAAAGACTGTTACCGATTCAGCATGTTTAGCTGCTGTAGAAGCTGCTGATGCTTTAAATGTACCAGTTATCGTTGTTGCAACTGAGCACGGTAATTCAGCTCGTGCAATCCGTAAGTTCAACCCTAAGGCTGAGATCTTAGCTTTAACCCCTAACGTAAAGGCTGCTCGTCAGTTATGCGTAACTCGTGGTGTAATGCCTAAGATTGTTGACCGCATTTCATCAACTGATGAGTTCTTCCAGTTAGGTAAGAAGTTAGCTGTTGAGATGGGCTTAGCTAAGGCTGGCGACAAGATCGTTATGGTAAACGGTGCTTTAGTTCCATCAGGAATCACCAATACCATGTCAGTTCAGACTATCTAATAGTTCTAAGAACTGAAAAGAATGGGGAGCATTGCTCCCCATTTTTGTATCTTAAAAGTAAAGTTCTCACTCCCCTACTCCACTATTGCTACCCACTTTTCATCAAAATGAGCTTTAAAACACAGCTTTAACTGTTCTTCGTTATTCTTTTCAAGTGCAAGCTTAGGAAACTCATCTTCAGAGAAATAGGCCGTTTCTGTAGTCTCAACATTATTCTCAAATTGACCGCCTTTTAATGAGCACTCAACAAAAATCTTACATACTCCATATGGATATAATGGAGAGTTATGCTTGGCTCTGTCTTGTACTGCAATAAGCTTTTTAACCACTACATCAAGACCTGCTTCTTCTTTGGTCTCTTTAATAGTATTCTCGGCTACAGAGATATTGTAGTCACACCAGCCTCCTGGTAATGACCAAGTGCCATTCTTTTCATGAACTAAAAGGATCTTGTCATCTTTAAAGATAGCAGCTCTAGTATCAATCTTTGGTGTCTGATAGCCAATCTCATTGCAGAAAAGCTCTTTTACTTTCTCAACTTTAAGATCTGAAATCTTTGACATCATTTGAGCAGAGATATCTCTTATCTTTTCATAGCGCTCTTTATCAAAGACATCTTTGCCGTAAAATAATCCAGCCTGAGCAATGCTTTGTAATTCTTTTGCCCAAGATATAAATAACTCGTTATCCATAAAGGTTTCCTTAGTTCATTTTTATAAGAAAAATCTTATCAAAAAAAATCCTGTTACTACTAAAAACTTGTAATAACAGGATTGATACTTATTTGGTTTTGAATATGAAATCTTAGTAATCAGGAGAATTTAAAATTTCCTGATTAGTCTTATCTTTAATATCCTGAGGGATCTGATCCCAAGCCTGTTTAATAGGTAGGATTAGATTGATTACCTCATCAATTTGAGAAACATCCAAAGATACAGAGGCTTTGCCTAGTAGCTCTTTCATATAATCATAAAGAGCATACATTCTGTCAAATAGCTCTGGATTTCCCTTTCTATCTAAAGCAGTCTGTAAGCCATTGATAATACCAATAGCCTTGTCGAGTCTGTTTGCCTTGTACTCAAAGTCATTGCGCAAAATAGCACCTTTAGCTTGAGACAGGCGTTCAATCAAACCTTCATACATCATCTGTATGATTCTATGAGGATCAGCTACAGAGAGCTCAGCCTCAAGGTTTGTGCGCTTATAAGCTTTTAAATTACGTCCGTACATTTGATCTCCTGCAATCAAAAATACTCATTTACTTAATTATATTATCGTGCAAATTGGAAAAATGTTTAGCTCCAAATAACAAAACTTATGTCCTGTAATACTTGTGAGGTAATGATCTAAGTTAAAAATCACGATTGTGAACGCTATTCTAACAGAAAAAGACAGACTTTCATTTAAGAGGCTTTGCACAATTTGACAAGAAAATAGCCTGTTTTAGAAAAATTGACAATATTTTGAAAGAATTGTGCAAATTTCTTTGCCTCAAGCTTTTTAAAATTAAGACATAGAAAAGAGAACCATAGGTATATGGTCTGAAGATTATATGAATAAGAGGCTTATATGAGTAAAGATCAAAAAGTTGTTGTTACAGCAGGTCGTGACATTTTAGGAAAATTAGCTCCAGCATTTGCTAAATACAACGATGATGTACTGTTCGGTGAAGTATGGTCTGATAGCACTTTAAATTTAAAGTTACGCAGCATGCTTACAGTTACTACCTTAGTTGCAAGTGGCATTACTGATAACTCATTAAAGTTCCATTTACAGAATGCTAAAAAGAATGGTGTATCAAAAGAAGAAATGGCTGCCATGATTACTCATGTAGCTTTCTACGCTGGTTGGCCTAAGGCATGGGCTGCATTTAACCTGATTAAGGAAATTTACCCTGAAGAGTAATTTTAAAGACTAAGGAGACCACATGAGACTTACAAATTCACTCAAAGCTGTTGTAGCAGCTCTTAGCATTACCCTTATAGCACCATCATCTGTTGCAATGGCAAGTGATAATGACAGCCAAAAGGTTGTAGTTACAGCAGGTAGAGATCAGTTAGGTAATTTAGCTCCTGAATTTGCTAGATATAACGATGACATCCTCTTTGGAGAGGTTTGGTCTGATAAGACACTAAGCTTAAAACAGCGCAGCATGATCACCGTTACTACCTTAGTTGCAAGTGGCATTACTGACAGTTCTTTAAAGTTCCATTTACAGAACGCTAAAAAGAACGGCGTAACTAAAGAAGAAATGGCAGCCATGATCACCCATATTGCCTTTTACGCAGGTTGGCCTAAGGCATGGGCAGCATTTAACATGATTAAAGACATTTACAAAGATTAAGAGGTTCTTATGAAATACACAGATAAGGCACAATTTGAAAAAGCAAATGTATTTGGTACTGGCAATCCAAACACAGCTTATGCACAGTATTTTAAAGGCAATTCATTTTTAAACCTGTTATTAAAACCAGGTGAGCCTTTTGTGGTAGCAAACGTTACCTTTGAGCCTGGTTGCAAAAACAACTGGCACGTTCACCATGCTAAAAACGGTGGTGGTCAGATCTTAATCTGCACCTGTGGTGAAGGCTGGTATGTTGAAGAAGGTAAAGAGCCTGTAAGTTTACATGAAGGTTCTGTGGTCTTTATTAAGCCTGAAGTAAAACACTGGCACGGCGCTAAAAAGGACAGCTATTTCTCTCATATTGCAGTAGAAGTTCCAGGTGAGAACACTTCAAATGAATGGCTTGAAGCTGTTTCAGATGAAGAATACGCAAAGTTACCTTAATCACCTATTGTTTTTACAACCAGTTCATAAGGAGTTTTTATGAAGTTATCAAAGCTTATTAAGTGTTTATCACTAGGAGCTATTATGAGTTTTTCAGTAAATTCATTTGCAGCTACAAACGACATCGTGGTTTATTTCTCAGCATCTGGCAATACCAAGATTGCAGCTGACGCTTTAGCTAAAAAGTTAGATGCTCAGTCTTTAGCTATTGAAGCTAAACAGGTATATACAGATGACGATTTAAATTACAGACAGGATGATTGCAGAGCTAATGTTGAGATGAAGACTCCTGATGTAAGACCTGAGATTGCAAATAACCTGTCAGCTGTAAATGACAAAGAAAACGTATATTTAGGCTTCCCTATTTGGTGGGGTACTGCGCCTAGAATCATTCAAACCTTTATTGAAAGCTATAATCTTGAGGGTAAGAAAATTTACCTGTTCTGTACCTCAGGTGGCAGCTCAATTGACAGATCACTATCTGATCTAAAGTCACTTTATCCAAAGTTACACTTCATTAAGGCTCAAAGAATTAAGTTAGGTTCAGCTGATGCTGATATTGAAGCTTTGCTAGCTAAATAGGTAAGTTCAAGTTTCTATTCATTAGAGAGTCCTAAAAAAATTTGACCTGAAAGTTTTCACTTTCAGGTCTCTTTTTTAGGAGGTATAGGTTTTAAGACTAAGCTTTTTCATCAAAAAGAATACCTTTAGTTTCAGCATCCTTTTTAGAAACAGCTGTATTTTCTCTCATATCCTTTAAACGCTCTGCAAGCTTTAAGAAGTCCTCAGATGGGATCTGACGAACAAGCTTCTCTGTATTAAGATCAGTAACCTTAACTACAGTATTCTCAGTATCTTTATCGATACTAAAAGCAAGACCGATGTTCTGGCGGTTCAGATCGTTTTTACGTTCCTGAGCTACCTTCTCATTATGCTCCTGCATATATTTTGAAAGCTTCTTTTCTTCATTAAGCTTTTTAGCAGTTTCTTTTACTACCTCATCCAGATCTGAGGTCTGGGTACTCTTAGACTCAGTATCCTTATTTGCATAAGAATTATCTTTAACTGCCTGAGTATTTTGTTTTTTTACGTCATCAGCGACAGTATTATCTGCTCTTGTTGTCTGAGTATTAGCAACATAAGCTTGATTAGCTACAGATGACATTGAATTAGAACTAGTAATAGTAATATCGCTCATAGCTAGCCTCCCCTCTTATCGAGAGGTAAAATTTTTTTCTCTCCTAAAGAAAAGTAATATTACTCTTCCATCTGTACTCTATAACGGACACTTTTTTTAAAACTTTAAGAAAATTTAAAAAAATTTTTTAGGCTTACTTTTGTGAGAAATCAATTTGTGAGCTATCAATTTGTAATCAATCAAAAGATAAAAAGCAAAATGCGCTATCAACTAAAAAAGTCGATAACGCATTTTTAAAATCTCTGACTAATACTAGTCTTATTTGGCAGGACTTAAGCTAACAGACGAGCTGCATCAAAGCCGTTTAAGTTTGCCTGAACAGAATTGCCGCTCTTGCCTAACATTGCAGCGATATCAGCTACCATGCTCTTAGCATTTGAAGCATCAATCTTAACAGCACTTGCTGAATCTGCACTGTGAGCTCCAGTCTGTAAATTTACAACTGATGAAGCGCCAGTATTAACCTGTGCATTGCCCTTAACAGTAGTGTTAGCTACATTGTTAGTGGTGTTGTTAGTAGAAACAACTGAGTTTGCATTTGCAACATTTGTATTTAAGTTAATCATATTCTCTTCCTCTCACTAATATTATTATATGTAATCAAACAGAGACTGTTTAGATAACATGCTGTAAATTTGACGTGAAACAGCAAGTTGATTTTGAGACTGAACTAAATCAGATGCTGCTTCGAAGGCATCAACCTCTGATACCTTTGCTTTTGATTCGGTCTTAATGTCAGATAAAGACTCATTTGAATCTAAGATGGTACTGATAGTGTTCTGTCTAGCACCAATCTGACCACGATATGAGTCGTACTGAGTCATAGCGATACCAACTGACTTTTGAGCCTTAGCAATAGCTGCGGTCTTTTCTGTGTTGCTCAAAGTAGGATCGTTAATCTTATTAACAATATCTGTTAACACATTAAGCATATTGTCAGTATTAGGTGGATCAAGATCGATACTGATGGTACCGGCATAGTTATCAGCACCTAAAGTGAACTCCATGCCCTTAACATTGATAGTGCCATCAGACTTATCAACTTCGCCCTGCTCAATAACCTGACCGTTCTGATCTCTTAAAGAGAACACACCATCAGGGGTAACATCGATAGTTAAAGTGTTATTAGCACCTAAAGCACTTGAGTAATACTGCTCATATAAATCGCCAAAGTCACCATATGAACTGATAACAGCACTTGAAATAGCAGGGTTACTAGTAACTGTCATAGAGTCAGCTGTACGGCAGTTTTCAAAGATATCCAAACCTGAATCTGATACCTGTACAGTTACACTAGGTGATACTAAAACACTTCTTGTTGAACCATCAGCCTGACACTTGTAGTGACCGTCTGAGGTTAAGGTATAAGTTGGAACATCAGATTTAGCACCTGAGAAGATGTACTCACCTTCGGTGTTCTGAGTATTCATTAAGTCGTATAAGTGATCACGGGTCTGAGCAATCTCAGCTGCCAGTGCTTTTAAGCTGCTGTCATCATTTGAGCTGTCAACGCACTGAATTAAACGAGTGTTGATGCTAGATAGTGCAGACCACATTGACTCTAATGAAGTTTCCTCTTCAGATAGAGTGTTTGCAGCTAAGCCACCGTCTTTAGAATACTGGTTATAAGCTGCAATCGCACCTTCGTATTTAACCTTAGATGCCATGCCTGATGGATTTTCACCAGCAGTGCTGAACTTTAATCCAGTGTTATAGCGTTTAGCTGATTCATCTACAGTTGAGTTAGCCTTCTGAATATAGGAGAGGCTACTGGTAAACTGCATGGTTGTTGAAATTCTCATTTAGCAGCCTCCTTTAGAATGAACTGATTAGAGAGTTAAAAATAGTTTGAGAAGCTTCGATGATCTTTGCGCATGCCTGATAGGTCTGCTGATACATCAATAAGTTTGTAGCTTCTTCATCAAGGTTTACACCTGCATCTGACTGATAAAGCTTGGTAGTTTGCTCAAGCTTTGCAGTAGCAGCTTCCTCATTAGCACTTGCGGTGGTAATTGATGCACCTAAGTCTGCTAATAAGTTAGCGTAACCGTCATTAAAGGTAGTAGTCTTTGATGAACCTGTAGTTCTAGTAATGCTCTTGCTTCTAATCTGAATTAAAGCAGTACCATTTGAGTTATCAGCCTGACCACCATCGTTAATTTCAATTGAGAACTTATCCTCTTCTTTTACGGTACCGCTGATATTGATGTCATAACCATAATCCTTTAAAGCGGTATTGGTATAGGTACCAGTTGCAGCATCGTAAGTTACAGCGTTTGCTAAAACGTTAGTACCGTTACATGAAGCAGGAGCTCTACCTAAGATATTGCCATCTGAATCTTTTACAACATAGTTGCCGTCAGCATCAATTACGATGTTAGTTGGAGCGCCAGCATTGAATACAGGCTTACCATCAGCACCTACTGAAACACCATAGTTAGCGCCAGTATTTGAACATCTTGATAAAGAAGCTGTTGCATTACCATAGTTGTTTGAAGCTGTACGAGTTCTTACAGCTGAAGCAAAAGCAAAATCCTCAGGCTTTGAAACATTTGACTTAATGTCAGTACCAACCATTAAAGTAGGCTGTACATAGAAAGTTGTACCGTCACCTTTTAAGGTACCAATGTCTTTGTTAAATGATAAGGTAATACCGTAATCATCTAAACTTACAGAGGTAGCATTATCAGGGATATTGCCAATCTCGTTGGTGATATCAACTCTCTTGTCATCAGCATCAACTTTGTAAATGTGCATCTCTCCGCCATTGAAAGATACTTGGAAAGAGTAGCTCTGCACATTTGAACCTTGGTTCTCATTGAATGAGAAAGCGATGCTGTTATCAGGATTATCTGATCTTCCAAAACCACCAGGAATTGTCAAAAGATCGTCGCCTGCGATATCCTCTAAGGTGAAACCTGCTTTATTCTGAACATTTAAAGCATCAGCTAAAGATACTAAGGTTTTACCTAACTCACGCATGGTGGCGCGAATTTCTTTAGTTGAATTTAAGTAACCACCTAAAGAACCACCGATGTTATCGCTTGATAACTTAACATGGCTCTTATCCTTACCTGAGTCATAAACGCTGTCATAGGTTAAGTAGATATCACTTTTGGTTACATCAAACTTGTTCTGTTCTTGGGTTAGTTTTGCGTAAACATCACCGTTGGCAAGTAACATACCTGAGTCCATATAGACTTCATAGGTACCGTCTTGCTGCTGTTTAACGTTAAGGCTTACATAGCTTGACAGATTGTTAATTAAACGGTCGCGCTCATCTAACATCTGCATGTAGATTTCATTGTTAGTAGCGTTATCAGAAATACTTAAGGTTCTTATCTGATCATTAATCTTGCAGATTGATTCTGTCAGAGAATTGATGTCATTAACGTTGTCTGAAATCTGGTTATTAACTGTATTTAAAGACTCAAGCATAGAGTTGTTAGCTGAATTTGCTCTTTCAACTAAATTCTCTAACTGAGCTTTAGCAGCTGATCTGTTAGCAGAAGAGGTAGGATTATTAACCGCAGTTGATAATTCATCAAATACAGAAGTAGCTGCATTAGCAATGGACATGGTTGAATCAGACAGAACCTTGTCTGCTGTATCCATACCTTCTTTATAAGCAGAATAGTAAGCTTTAGTACCAGTATCAGTGAACATCTGACGCTGTACGTACTGGTCATAAACACGTCTGGTATAAGTTGCGCCCACGCCCCAGTCTACACATGAAGTGTAAGTCTGAGTTTCTTTGCGAACGTAACCGTCGGTGTTTACATTATTGATGTTGTTAGAAGTAGCATTAAGCAGCTTCTGACTGTTTAAAACACCATATTTACCAGTTAGGATTAAATCGACTGACATTTTATGACCCCTTTATGGCAACTGCCAAGTAATTGGCAACTAATTGCCTTTTTTCCTCTTCTATATATCCATATGCTATTTGTATGCCATAAATGCAATTTTGCGTGAAATTTTTTTAAGTTTGTCGGCGTAGTTAGGATCGGTTGCGTATCCAGCTCTTTGAATTTCCTCAAAATATTCGTCTGGAGAATAACTTTTTCCGACTGCTTTTTCGTATCTTGGATTCTCTTTTATAAACTTTAAGTAATCCTTCATACTGTCTAAAACGTCAGAATATTTTCTAAAGGAGCTTACTTCGCTTACAAATTTACCGTTTTCAAATTCTGGAGATGCCAGTTTCTCGCTCTCACCTGTCCATGAGGAGTTAGCTTTAATACCGTAATAGTTATTACCAGCTGACACATGTTGTCCCCAACCGGTCTCAAGAGCAGCCTGAGCTACCAGTACCAATGGATTAAAGCCTAAGCCTTCGACAGCCTTTAGAGCATAAGGCATCATCTTTTCGACGAACTCTTCTTGTGACTCAAAGCTTGACATAGTATTAGGATCAGGTAACCCTTCATACATCTTACGTAATGAGCTGATACTGCCTTTAGCATCAATATGGCTGTCAAAGAACTGACTTGCACTGATGTTAGAGCCTTTAATGTAAGAGCCTTGCTGATTGCCGGAGACTGACATCTTATCAAGTTCCTTCATCAGTTCCTTACCCTCATCGCCTAAGGATTTGGCAAACTGTTTTGTCAGCAAATAAGTAATAGAGTTTTTGTTCATGCCCTCTTTTTTGGTCATGGTAGCTACGTTTTGCTGAGCTAACATATCCTCAAAGAAGCCTGAATATTTTGAATGTAATGGTGAATCAGGATTGATAGTGTCGTTTGACTGACGCATAGCATCAACCCAGTACTGATTTAAGATAGACTGGAACTGTTCAGCTGCAGCCTTTAGAGCTAAAGCCTGTGACTTCTTATCACCTAAACCTAATTCCTTAATCTTTTGGAGGTTACGATGATCGCTGACAAGCCCCATGTCAGGACCTTTATCTGTAGATATCATTAAATCATCGCTCATAACACACCTATATACTTTTAGTTATTTGTTGTCAGTTATTAATCAGTTATTGTTAATCAGTTAGTTTTTATCGATTAGTCGTTACCAGTAACCAACAGTCAATTATCAATTTATTGACAAAACACTTAGATAATCGATATGAAGCAATTAGTGTGCCATTTAGATTACATTTAGATTAATTGTAGAGATACAGAACATTAGATAGGCGTCGTTTTAACTATGAAAGGTAGGATGTGTAAGCTTATACTGATACTATCTTCAAAATGGCTAAAAACATACAAAAATAAGCGATTTTTGATTGTAATAACAGCATAAAGCACCTAAAATAACGTCAATTTTGACGAATTTATCTTTTAGATACTTATCATTACGATTACATCTTACTAACTTAGAGCTACGGAATTTCATGTTTAAGCTTACTCAATTATCTAACAAAAAAAATCAAGATAATTTCAACACTCCATTTAGAGAACTCTTTAAGATCCATATTTTTACTGATGAATTTTTTCTGCATGAAGACGCATTTTACTTTAGATACCTAACAGATGCTCTTAACATCGAGGTTCCTAGTTATGCAAATTATGCTATGAGCTTTTTCAAACCAGGCTATGATGGGCTCGTAGAGTTTTACCAAAAAGACACATTAAATCTATTCGAAAAAGCCGTACCTGGATCATGGAGAAGTTTTTATCGCCTAAAACCAGAATATCTGCATGATGCAAGAAAATCATTAGTACATACTTTTACAGCTTTTTATAAAAAGCTATTAGTAGCGATTGATGATCTTATTGAAGTGTACGTATCTGAAGTAGATGATTCACCTTACGAGCTGTATCATGCAAAAGCTCTGATTAAGATGTATCTAAATGATCCCAAAGAAAAGATAACTCCTCTTGAAAGAGAAGCATCTATTCAGTCCAGAGATCCTAATAACTTAAGATCATTAAATTATTTAACTCAAGATGCAACTTTCACCAAAAACTTATCTAAAGAATACTTAGAGTTAATTCAGGATATATGCGCAGAAAATGCTCTTGAAATGGAAGAGCTTAATGCTTGCGCTAACTTAGAGGCTCTTAATATTCCTTTCACCTCTACATTAGGATCTTATTTTAAAGAAGGTATTACTAAAGAAAATATAAAAGATCCTGCAGTTGCAATCTATGAAAGTTTCTTTAAAGGTGATTTTGAAAAGTTAAAAACAGAAACTTTAGCTTACAGAAAATTCTTTAAGAAAGAACTAAAACCTTTAAAATTCCTAAATAAATTTCAAGTGCTGTTGCAATTATCAAGAATGAAGACTAACTCTGATATATCTACTTTGAAAAGAGAAATTGGAGCAGTAGAAAAGAAACAGTACTTACAAAACACATCCTACCAAATAGCTTGCAGTGCTGTTTTGTATTTGAATGACAAACAAAACGGACAGGAAAATAAGTTCTACAATAAATATTACGATATTGATGACAGCTGGCTTGGAAACGATACTGATTACATCAAAGATTCGCTAATTGTTACTAATTCATGGATTTACCGCTTACCAATATTGTGTGCAGTAATTGAGGAAAATCCTAAGATAAAATTTAGCTCTAAGTTAGTTCGTGGCAATTTTAATTTTATAAAAGATCATTTTCCTGCTCTAGCAAAAAGACTATATAACACTTTAGCCTCTATAGAGGAATTAAATTTCTGCCCTGAATTAAAAAACAATGAGTTTTTTGACCTTACAAAATTAGTTGATAAAAGCAATATTTGGAGATCTCAATTAGACACCATTATTGATGTACTAAAAATCAATAAAACCAAGAAAGCTACAACTAAAAAGACTGCTGAAAAAGATGTAGAGCAAAAACACTTGGCATGGGTGTTTAATTTAAGAGGTAACGATAGTCTCTCTATTGGTGCAGAGGTAATCACTTGTGATAAGGATGGCTCTGATGTCTCATATGAGTCTGACTACAATATAAAAGACTTCTTTAACTCTAGAAGTTCAAAACATACCTATCTTACAGATCAGGATCGAGCCATTGCCTCAAACTATGAAAGAATTCAAGGCTACAGAAGAAATTCTTTTGAATATGTATTCTCATCAGAAAGAACTTTGCCATCTTTGGTAGGTCACCCATATCTGTACTTAAACAATGAAGAAGGTGAATATTCAAAGCTTAAAATCGAAGAGCACAAACCAAAAATTGAAGTTACTCAAGAAGGAGATAACATCAATGTAAAAATGCCTACAGGCAAATTCGGAACTAAAACAGTTAACTTTGATATAGATGAGACGAACGGAAAGCTAATTTTCAGAAGATACGAAAAGATCCATACTGAATTGAAGAATGTTCTAGGTTCACATGGAGCTACTTTCCCTAAATCCGCTTTAGACGATATCTTGTCATTAGGTAGAAGTTCTGATGTTGAGGTTGATTTCAACATTGACTCTAATAAGGTAAAAGCGGTTTTCAAACCTACTGTATTACTGTCATCAGGAAAAGAGTTCACTGCTAAAATCAGAATTAAACCAGTAGATGATGCCTCATGTCCTTACAAGATCCCTGCAATTGGTGAAAGCTCAGTTATCTTTAATCAGAAAGGCTCTAATATGCCTGTAATTGCTGCTCGTGATTTCACGAAAGAAGAGCATGCTACACAGGACTTAATTAAAGCTGTAACTAAGCTCAATGACTTCTATGATGAAGGTGAATATGTTTATTCAACTGATTCTGTTGAAGACATGCTAGCTTTATTAGAGCAGATAAACACTCATAAAGACTTATGTCAGATGGAGTGGAATGAAGGCAAGAAGATGTATGTTACAGGCTCTATCAGTCCTTCAAGCTTCTCATTAAACGGTGATATCACAGCTCAGGATTACCTCTCAATTTCAGGTAATGTAACTTTAAGTGAAGATAAGTACATCTCCTTAAAATCACTCTTACGCTCTTTAGATGATTCTAAAGGCAACTACATCAAGATTGATGACGAGCACTTTGTTGCCATTACAAGTGAACTTAAAAAGAAATTAGAAAAACTAAATGCTCTTACAGTAGCTGGTAAAAAGGATGAACTGTTAGTTCACCCACTAGCAGGCAAGATGGTTGAAGACTTAGTTGATGATTTAGATTGTAAGTTCACCGATAAAGTTACCTCTTTAATTACCAAACGAGATGAAGCTTTAAACATGGAGTTTAAGGTACCTAAGACCTTAAAAGCTCAGTTACGTTCTTACCAGGAAGAAGGTTATGAATGGTTATGCCGTTTAGCTCACTGGGGCGTAGGCGCATGTTTAGCTGATGATATGGGTTTAGGTAAAACTGTACAGACCATTGCAGCAATGCTAAAGATTGCAGTAAAGGGCCCTTCAATCATTATTGCCCCTACCTCTGTTTGTCCTAACTGGGAGCGAGAGTTAAACAAGTTTGCTCCAAATCTTAAGGTATCAAGATTAAAGGAAGCTGACGACAGAGCCAAGACAGTTGAATCTTTAGGTGCTGGTGAAGTTTTAATTGTAAGTTATGGTCTGTTCTCAATCGAGTCTGAAATTCTTTCAAAAGTAAAATGGCACATGGCTGTGTTTGATGAAGCACAGGCTTTAAAGAACTCTTTAACTCAAAGAGCAAAGACAGCTACCATGATCAACGCCAAGATGAGACTTGCGCTTACCGGTACTCCTATTGAAAACAACTTAGATGATTTATGGAGTATCTTTAACATCATCAATCCAGGTCTTTTAGGAACCAAGCAGTCATTCCATATCCGCTTTGCTGATGCTCATAAGAACAAGGTTGCAAACCGCATGTTAAAGCTCTTAATCAGTCCATTCATTTTAAGAAGATTAAAGGGCGATGTTCTAGATGACTTACCTCCTAGAACTGAGCAGGTAATTACTGTTGAGCCAACACAGCGAGAGCAGGAACTATATGAAGCTTTAAGACTTTCTACTCTAGAAGAGTTAGAAAAGAACAAACTTGCTCCTAACAAAGCAGGTCAAAGAAGATTGCAGATCCTGTCATCCTTAACTAAGTTAAGACAGTTCTGCTGTGATCCTGCTCTGTTAGGTAAAGAGTTAAAAGCTGGTGACAGCTCCAAGACCAAGGCTTTTGAAGACCTATTAGATGAGGCTTTAAGTGGCGGTCACAGACTGTTAGTATTCAGCCAGTTCGTAACTTACTTACAGAAAATTAAAGCTGTTTTAGATAAAAAGAAGATTAGCTACCAGTACTTAGATGGTTCTACTACTGAAAAGAACCGCGCTAAAGCTATCAATGAGTTCCAGGCTGGTGAAGGTGATGTCTTCTTAATCAGTCTAAAAGCAGGTGGTCAGGGCTTGAACCTAACTGGCGCTGACTACGTGGTACACTTAGATCCATGGTGGAACCCAGCTGTTGAAGATCAGGCAACCGATCGTGCCTACAGAATCGGTCAGACAAGACCTGTTAACGTAATCAGATTGGTTGTAAAAGACTCTTTAGAAGAGAAGATCTTAGAGTTGCATGCTAAAAAGCGTGAGATTGCAGCTGACTTCTTAGAGGGTACCTCAAGTGTAGCAGCTGAAGCTATGAAGCTCTCTGAGCAAGAACTTTTAGACTTGTTAAATTAAGCTAAATCTTCTTGAGATTAAACTTGAGACTAATCTTGATACAAAGGCTGCTGGTGCAGCCTTTGTTTTAAGTAAAGGTTAAGCTTTAACCAAAAGGAATGACGGTCTGTTAAGGCTTAGCATGAACCTTACAGCTTATAGATGTAACTGTAACCTTATAGACTGCTACGGCTTTCATCATGAGCTTTGGGAAGTCAAAATCGTCTCTATGGGCATACTTTTTCATAATAAGTTTAAAGGCTCTTACCTTATCCTCATAGGTATCTAAAGCTTCAACCTGACCTTTACCCATCACGCACTCATAAAAATAGCTATAAGAGCTTGCCTTATCTCCACCATCTAATAATTCGTGTCTGCAGTCCATTTCAAAAGAGACTTTAGGTGCAGTCTTTAAAATCTCAGCTTTCTTACCTGCCTTTGAGCCATGAAAGTAAAGTGTTACTACCCCATCTATAACTTCATAAGCAAAATTCAAAGGTACGATATATGGGAGGTTATCCTCATCAATAAGACCTAATCTAAAACAGTCACAAGAGTCGATAACTTGTAAGATTTTGTCAAAATCTGTTACTTCTCTGTCTTTTCTTCGCATGATGTTTACCCATTATTGAAAACGTTTTCATATAATATGATATATGATACAAAGTTAGAAAAATTTTGCTATGCATCAAGATAAAATACGCAAGGATGTGATCTCTTTAAAATTACTGTATCACAACATAATATATGCTTGAAAATGATTTTGTTGTAAATTTAATTAGTCAGATTTTCTAGACTTACTTTACAAAAGCAAAGTTATAAAAGCTAAATAAGTAAAACTTACAAAAATAATAACGCATTAAGAAAATATGTCAGAGAGTATTTCTTTTAAAAAGGCCGAAATTATCCCCTTTTTAAAACAGCTATCAAAGATCTTCACCTATGTGAGTCTTTTAGATGTTGCTGCTAATAAAAAATTTGTCATCTCAGAGAATGGTGAGTTAAAGACTGTTCCTGTAAGTGAAGAGGCAAATAATCCAGACAGCATCACCAATAGAGCTTTAACTGAAAAGACTCAGATTAACAAGTTTGAGTTTTTAAAACAGAACATCTTTTTTGTAACAGCAAAGTACATTCTGATTGAAGGTAAGGAATATGTACTAGAGTCAGTTTCAATGATTAACAATGACTCTCTGTTTAAAGATTTTGGAAAGAACGATTTTATTCGTTTGTTTAATGAGTACAGTGATGAGAACTACCGTGATCCGCTTACTACTTGTTACAACCGCCGTTATTACGACGACCAAAAACAAGCTCTTCAAAAGGCTACTGCTATAGCCAGAGTCGATTTGGATCTGTACAGACAGATTAAAGAGACTTATGGTCCAATGGTAGCAGATGCTGCATTGAAGACACTTGGCATAACCATGCAAAAGTGTGTCAGAAAAACAGATTCAATTATTTATCTTGAAGGCGAGAAATTTCTTATCTTTTTCTATGGCATGAAACAGCCTGTTTTAAAAGGTAAGTTAGAGGAAATCAGAGCTGAAATACAAAGAACTGTAATTCCTCAACATCCTGCCGTTAAGCTAAGTATTAGCATAGGAGGATATTTTGCCGACAAAATTAGCATCAACGATATACCCAAAGCCCAAAAGCTTCTTGATGAAGCTCGAATGCATTTGAATTACGTTGTTGTAAATTAAACTAACCGTTTTATTTACATTAGACGTGTAAGACTTTTTAACTCGATTTAAGTTGTTTTATTAGCATAGATTTTAGTACAAAGTTTAATAATATTTTTTTTAATTGTCTACCGCCAGTTAGGCGGTCACTTTTCGACAACTAAAAATGAGCACACGCGA
>OMZC01000053.1 GCA_900315395.1 uncultured Gammaproteobacteria bacterium | reverse complement strand
GAGCATTAAAGATCACGTTAAATGATCTAAAGGGTAAATAGATTATTCAGAGACTAGTGCTTTTACCCACACTTATGCACGAAGCCTCATTTTTAGACCTAATTAGCATCAAATGATCTTGCTCTAGGTTAAGCTTTTCTCATGACAATTAAGAGGAGCCTTAAAATGTTAATGAATGTAATTAACTCAAACGACTTAAGCACATTAGCTTTAATCTGTTCTCAAGTCATTCAAAAACTCACTCCTCCTAATAATGGCAATCCATTTGCTTTTGAAAAAGTAATTGTTATGAACAAGGGTATGCAAACCTACCTTCAGCAGGAAATTGCAAAACAAAATGGGGTTTGCTCTGGTATTGATTTTGAACAAGTATGGGCTTTTATCTGGTCATTGCATAAAAACTTAAATAATGCAGATTCATCCAACCGTTTTTCTCATGAGCATATGACATGGTCAATCTTTTCTTTGATGGATGAAATTTCAAAAAGCGATGATCCTATCTACGAGCCAATGAAAGAATATCTAAATCTTGATACATCTATTGAGAAGACTGAAAAGGCATACCAACTGTGTGGTGCAATTGCTGATACCTTTGATCAATATCAGATGTATCGCCCAGATTGGATTCTAGCTTGGAATAAGTTTGATGATTACGTTTTTGATGCAGTATCTGTTGAAGATGGAAAATATAAGGTTGCACCTGGTTCTGCATTGGCAGATTGGATTGCAAAAGCAACTTCTAGTAAATATAAGGAGAGTGGTGCAAAATCCACTTCAAGAAAAGATAATGCTGTTCGTTCTATCGTAGGTAATATCTGGCAGATTAAACTATGGACAAAACTTAAAGGCAATCTAGAAAAAACTAACAATGAAGCAAATCTATGGGATAGAGCTACAGTTGTAAGTAATCTAATTCAAAAGTTAGAAGCAATGCAAAGCGATCCTGCAACTATAGATTACTCAAAAATGCCAAAGCGAGTCTTTATCTTTGGTGTTACTGCTCTTCCTACTCAGGTTATACAGTTATTCGCTGCTCTTGGAAAGATAATTCCTGTTTTCTTTATGAACTTAAATCCATGTCAGGAATATTGGGGAGACATGCGCTCAGAGAAAGTAAACTGGAAATGGGAAAAAGAGCAGATTGTAAAGTATCTAAGATCAAATGCCTTAAAAGATAAATATGAGCTAGATATTAAAGGTGTACATGGCTTTGATCTTTCTTCTGCAAAAGAAGATGCTTATTACGAAAACTTTTATAAAAACTATGAGAATGACGAACTTGTAGATGGAAATCCTCTTTTAATCTCACTAGGAAAACAAGGAAGAGATACCTTAAATACGCTTTTGTCACAAGAAGATGCTGTTGATGTCACTCAAGCCTTTGTCGACAGGAAAAATGGGAAAGATGAAAAGATTAATGATGATCTTTCAGATTTATCTGTACTGGATACCTTAAAACAGCGTTTGTTAACTCTAGATGGCAAAGGTGTTCATTTAATTAAAGACAATGACAGATCATTCCAAATTAGATCATGTCATACACCAATGCGTGAGATTGAGATCTTACGTGATGAGATCTTATCTACAATTAAAAAGGAAAAAGACGATTCTGGTAAAGCAACAGCTCCTCGAGACATGCTAGTCATGATGCCTGATATTGAGAGTTATGCTCCTTTAATTGAAGCTGTCTTTGGTTCTGTTAATCGAGACGATCCTGATTTCATCTCTTACTCAATTTGCGATAAGACCGTACGCTCATCAAGCAAGATTGCTGATGCTGTGGTGCAGTTACTCTCTATTGGTAATAAAGGAATAACTGCGAATTTGATTTCAGATCTTTTATCCGTAGATGCAATCGCTAACAAGTTTGGAATTACAGTTGATGATTTATCTGTGATTGAAAATTGGCTAGCAGGAGCAAAAGTTCATTGGGGATTAGATGAGCAAGAGGTTAAAGAGAATTTAAATTTTGCAGATGAGAATAAAGAACCTTTGCCATGGACTTTAGAGGCTGGACTTAACCGTCTGTTAAAAGGCTTTATGCTAGGTTCAGGATCTGATACTGACGGATATGATGATATCGACACTGGTGATTTTGAACTACTTAACAAGTTCTGTGAATTTGTGGATAAGATAAAACAGATTAGAGATGAGTTCTCTCCAAATCTGAATATCACCACTTTAGAGTGGACACAAAAACTTCAGGTGTTGCTGTTAGACAATTTCTTCGTATTAGACGATGATTCTAAAGAAGAGGTTGAAGCAATCAGTCAGATCCTATCTGAGATGAACGAGGCAGTTAATAACTTAAAGGGTAGCGAAAGTTCTCAAGAAAACAGTGAGAACGACAGTCTTTTTGATGAAGGTGTTCGCTCTAATATCAAGATTAAGCTACCTGTCTTTAGAGCAAAACTAATCCACGCCTTTGGTAACGACAGAGACTCATCAAGATACTTACGTGGTGGTTTAATCTTCTGCTCATTGATGCCAATGAGAGCCGTTCCTTTTAAACATATCTACATCTTAGGTTTAAATGACGATGCCTTCCCTAGAAAAGACACAACCCCAAGCTTTAACTTAATGGGAGTTAAGTCCTTATCTAGGATCAATGACAGATCATTATCAATTGATGACAGATATATCTTCTTAGAAGCAATTCTGTCAGCAGAAAAGAGCTTATACCTGTCTTATTTAGGTGAATCTCCAATTGATAAGACACAAAAAAATCCATCTACAGTAATTACTGAGCTTGAAGATTATTTAGGTGATAATTTTACAGTTCCAAATTCAGATCCAAATAACAGTGAAGAAAATCGCAAGAACGTATTGAAGCGTCTTTTCAGACAGGAACGTTTAAATTCTTATGATTTGATCAATTATCAAAAAGAAAGTTCTGACAGTTTAAAGCTGTACCCTTCTTTTAACAAAACTGCTTTTTGGAAGATGGATATTAGTGAAAATGGTTTACCAACAGAAAAAGATAAAAAGATCCCTATAGGTTGTTTAGGGAACTCACAAGATAAAAATCCTTGGAATATAACTTTGCAACCTAACATTACTGTTTCAATAAGTGACTTAAAGAATGCGCTTTTAAATCCATGTAAGTCTTTCTTAAAATCAAGATTGAATATTAAGTTGGATTTGAAAAATCAGATTAAGCTCAATGATGAAGAGCCTTTCTCACTTGATAACCTTGATAAATCTGACATCTTAAGAGAAATCATAGAATCAGAAATGATTTCTTCAGATAAATCGATTGATGAGATTTTAGAAAAGCATACTCAAAAAGGTGAATTACCTTATGACATTTTCAATGACAAGACAGTAAATGAAATAAAAGATTCTCTAAATAAATTCTCTGATAGTCTTATTGGTATGCCTCAAACTGACATTTACTCAGAGCAACAATTTAGTAAGACTCTAAAGGTAAACGGTTATACCGTAACTTTTGCAGGAGAGCTTCCAAAGCGCTCTGATCTTTTAATGGATTTTATGTCAAATCCTGATAGTGAAAATGCAGGTATGATGGTAGAGGCCTTTTTAAGACTACTCTCTTATAAATACATTCAATCCTCATCAATTCCTCAGCAAGCTCAAAAGATAAGAGTTGTTAATAAAAAATTCGAATCATATGATGTTGATGGTTCTAAATTTAATGATCATTTAAAAGATTGTGGTATTACACCAGATGATATCCTTAAAAGATTTATTGAATTTTATTTAACAGCAAATCTAATTCCTATACCTTTGTGTAAAAGTGTTTTCAAAGATTTTGCTTCTGAAAAATCAAAAAGAACCAATCCTAATAAGACAAAAACCCCAGATTGGGAAGAGCCTGTATTAAGTGATTATCTTGCTACAGCAGTAGCCGATAAAACTTTTAATGATTACTTTAACGATTCTTATAACAGTTATGCTGAAGCTAAATACCTTTTCGGTTGCGACAAAACGTTTTTAGAACCACAGTATCTAAGTGCATCCCAAATAGAAGAAGCAAACAAAATGTTAGAGTTATTTTCAACTATGATTTTTGAAGTAGCTTCTAAACGAAATAATACAATGAACTAAAAAATCAGGGAAAGAACAAATGATGGCAAGTGAAAATTTGGAAAATAAAAATTTAAATAAACCTGATCCTCTTGAGATTAAGACCTTTGATTTGAATAGTTCATCAATGATTGAGGCTTCAGCAGGAACTGGTAAGACTTTTACCATTAGTAATCTAGTGGTACGTCTTTTATTGGAAGGCTTAAAAAAAGGAAAAGGAGAAAATGCTACTCCTTTAGATATAGAAGATATCCTCGTAGTTACTTTTACTAATGCAGCAGCTTCTGATTTAAGAGCAAGAATTTTAGAAAAAATACATACATGCAGAGTTTTATTTGAAGCTATAGGTAAAGGTCAAAAGACTGTATCTAGTTTAGATAAAGATGATGCTTTAAAAGATATTGTTGAGCTTTATTTAATAGACAAGTTAAAAATTAAAGACAGGCTTGAAAATAACAATGCTGTGGATATTGTTATCCAGAAAAAGCAAGCCATCCTTTATTCAAGATTATTAATAAGGGCAGAGCGCTCAATTGATAAAGCCTCAATTAGTACCATTCACTCATTCTGTAATAAGGCATTAAATCAAATTTACTCTTTTGAAGCTGGCAGAGCTTTTAATGTAGAGCTTACAAACGATTTTGAAGAAGAGAAAAGGGAAGCAGCTTTTTCAGTATGGAGAGATTTATTTTATAAGGACTCAGACTTTAACAAAGATCTTCTTTTAGAGCTATTAGGTAAAGATTCTCCGCTTAGCTTAAAAAAAACTGTAGAGAAGCTAAGTCGAGTAAGACTTATCAACGATGCAAAGGGATATTTTGGTTTTTCTTTAAAGTCTTATTATCAATCTTCAGAAAAACTGCAAAAAACGCCAATTGCTAGACTTAAATATTTATTAGATGCTGTAGAAAAAGATATTGCTTCAATAAATGAAGAGCATGCTCAGGACGTACAGATAGTAGAAAAATATAAGGATGAAGTCTTTGCTGCTAATGGTGGCCCTGGTTCTCTTTATGAATTAGCTAAAGGCGAACCTAAAAAAAATGCCATCAAGAGAGAGGTAAAGAGCATATTAAAGAGCCTCTTAGCCAATACCGTTTCTGGTAAATTCAACTCCGTTAATTTTGGAGAAGAAATTAGTAAAAATGTAAAAGATTACGATTTCAAAGAATTTTATAAAGAAGATAGTAATTTTGTAAGCGGAAAAAAAGGTTATGCTTTTGCTAGGTTAGATGAGATATCTGAATTTGAAAAAGCTTCTAGATCTGTAATTATTTTAGCTCATGACATACAAACAAATATAGATTTAATAAAAAAAGAACTAGAGTATTTAGTCTCAATCATGATGATTAAGAAATCAGATGCTCTATGTGAAAGGGATAATCTAATTTCTAATAATGAAGTCTTAAGGCAATTAGCTGTCGCTTTAACTAAAGAAAAAAATAGAGGAGATGTCTTAGCATCATTATTAAGAAAACGCTATCCAATTGCCATGATCGATGAGTTCCAAGATACCGATCCTGTTCAATTTACTGTCTTTAGTAAACTCTACCTTAATCAAGATGCGGTTAATAGCAATGCTCATTGTTATTTAATCGGTGATCCTAAACAGTCTATCTATAAGTTCAGAGGCTCTGATATCAACTCTTACAATGAGGCAAAATCTCAAATTGAAAAAATTGGTGGTTGTATCTATACCCTTGGAACCAACTTCCGCTCAAATGCTAATGTTGTAAAAGCAGTAAATGAGATTTTTGCACAAGTAAAAGATGAAAGTGACAGTAATTATGTTGCTAAACCTTTTGATTACAATGATTCTTATTCTGAAAAAACTCCTAGCAACATTAAATTTGAGCCAGTAATAGCTTCTCCTAATTCTGCAAAATCAAGTTTCTATTTTGATATTCCTAAAGAAGATAACCAAGTAGCATCTGACGAAAATCTGTCTGATACTTCCGAAAACAATACATCAGTCTGCAACTTTGTAAGAAAAATAGAATTTAATGATAAAACTAAAGCTGAAGTGCTAATGCAGGCAATATCCAAAAGTGTAGCTTTGGAAGTAAAGCGATGCCTTCTATATGGAAAAATAAATTCTAAAGGTAATGTAAGAGCTGTCAAACCAAGTGATATTGCTATCTTGGTAAGCAATAAAAATGAAAATAAAGCTATTCAAGATGCCTTAAAAGAGCTATCTATACAGTCTGTTTATTTCTCAGATGACGAGTCTGTATTAAGCTCTTCATCACAAAGTAAAAGCTACAGTAATAGCTCCGATGATACCAAAAAAGCATCAGTAGAAGCCGAGAATATAATCTATTTAATGGAAGCTATTTGTAATAGCACTAATGCCTCTAAAGTTTATAGACTATTAGGTTCATCTTTATTGAGTCTTACAAGAGAAGAATTTATTCAAAAGACAGATTCTTTTGAGTTTGATGATGAAATTTCCCTTTTAAGAGAGTGTGGAAATAAATGGGAAAGTTATGGTTTCATTACTGCATTTTTATATTATTTGAACAAACATGATTTGTTAAAAACAATGCTAAATGCAGAAAATGGTGAGCGAGCACTATCAAATTATTTTCAAATTGCAGAGATTATTCAATCTATAAATTCAAAAGTCATAGGTTCTAATGCTCAGTTACTTTGGTTTAAAGATCTTGTTCTAAATGGTAACAGTGATTTATCTGATGATGTAACTAAAAAGCACCTAGAGTCAGAACAGTCATTAGTAAAAATTTATACCATTCACAAATCAAAAGGTTTGCAATATCCAATTGTTTTCTCTCCTTTCTTATTTGGAACGATTAATTATGACAAAGATGGTATTTACTATGACCCACATGACAGGCATGTAAGTTTGTCATTAAATCCAAGTGAACCAGTCAATGGTACAGCTATTAGTGAACTTGAAAAAGTAGCCTCTTTGCAGGAAAAAGTAAGATTGCTTTATGTTGATTTGACCAGAGCTCAATTAGCAAATTTTGTATTTCTTCCTGTTTATCTTGGTGAGAAAAAAAATGATACAAAGAGTGCATTAAGAGCTATTGCAACTCCAAAAGAGGGAGAGCTTCTAAAGGCTCTTGATTCTAAAGAATTATTTACAAATCTAAATATATTCGATAGCGAAAGTGATCCTGATAATGAAAAGTTAATAACAGCTAAGATAAAAGTCGACTCTCAAAATAACGATAGAATTGACGAGCCTTCATCTCTTGATAAAGGAGCAGTTGATAACAGCTTTACTGTAACTTCATATTCAGCAATTACCAGTGGAGCTCATAATGACATGTTTGCATCAGACATTGATGAAAAAGAAATTGAACATGATGCAAATGATCTTGAGGAAGATATCTCTAATGAAGAGCGCAATCTTATTAACTTTACCTTCTCAAGAGGAAGTGCAGCAGGTTCCTTCTTACATAAGCTTTTAGAAATAGTTTTATCAAGAAATGATGTGGACAAAGAAGATCAGGAGTCTATATATCAATTTGTTAACTCGCAGCTTAAGTACGATTATTACCATTTAATCTCAAATCAAGGTAATGAAAAGATTTGTGCTTTGGCCTCCTGGTTAAATAATATTCTAAATGCCAATCTCTTACCTGAGAGTAGCAAAAATGATCATTTAAAACTATCAGACTTAACTCCTGACAATTGCGCAAGGGAGCTTGACTATTACCTGCCTTGTAAAGACTTTAAAGTAAAAGTCTTAAATAAACTCTGTCATGAATTTTATGCAAAGGTAGTTCAAGATAATAACTTAAGTCATATACCAGATTTGCCTGATCTTAAGAAAAGTAACTTTAAAGGTTTTATGAAAGGAAGCCTGGATTTAGTTGCTAAATTTACAACTAAACATGGTGATAAGTTCTTCATGATTGACTACAAGTCAAATTACTTAGGTGATAGCTTTGGTGATTACACTCAAGATAGTATCTTAAAGTCGATTTTTGAAGCACGCTATGATGTGCAGATCTTATTCTACTCTCTTGCTTTGTACAGATTTTTAAAGTGCACTCTTCATGATTTTTCATATGAAAAAGACTTCGGAGGTGTGATGTATCTGTATTTAAGAGGTATGAATAGTAATGATACGGTAAGTCCAGGCCAGTTCTATGTAAGACCATCAGAAGAACTCATCAAACGTTTAAGTGATTTGTTTGATGGTATTGAAGAAAATAACAATCATGAGTAGAGGAAAGTATGAAAAAGATCATAACTGAAGATTATCTTGATAGTTTTATATCTTCTTATGAAGATGCCTCTATTGATGTTGATGCTTTTATTAAAGAGTGTAGGACTTTCCCTTTTGTAAAGCCAATTGTTATTGCTTTATCAGAGCAGTATTTAAAGGCCTATAAAGAGCTTTTTACTAAAGATCACATTTTCTGGTTGATGGCACTGTCTTTAAAATTAGAAGATGGTGATATTTGTGTAAAAATTGATGAAAATTGCTTAAAAAATCTAATTTTTGACAAAATTTGCTCAAATTTATATGAAAATGATGAATTTTCAGCAGAACTTGTAAAAGATCTTGAGCAGAAAATTCAAGATTTTGTACAACGCATTGTGGCCTCAAGTAAAGAATGTCTGTTAAAGGTTAAAAATTCGATTGTAAGTGATAAATTGGATGACAAAGCTCCTTTGTTTATTTATGCACCAAACACAGATCAAGAGCGAATTTACTTTAGAAGTTTCTATGTTTATGAGTATTGCGCTTCAACATTTGTAAAAGAAAAGAGTCACAATAAATCTGAATATTGTCAAAGTGAAATAGAATATTTAAAAAATGCTCTGAATATTCTTTTTGATGATAAATCTTCAACAAAAACAGAAAGTAGTAATACAAAAGTAAATTGGCAGAAAGTTGCAGCAGCCTCTTCTTATCTGTCAGATTTCTCGGTGATTTGCGGAGGACCTGGTACTGGTAAGACTACCACAGTGTTAAAACTTCTGATGTTGTTGCTTGCAAAAGATCCTGATGAACATAAGCAGATCTTGTTGTGTGCTCCTACAGGAAAGGCTGCAACTAGAATGGTCGAGTCTATTGAAGGTCAGTTACAAACAGGAAGTGACTTTTTAAAGACCTTTAAGTTGCTCTGCGATGATAATCATGTTCAAGATCCACAAAAACTTCTAGACATGATCCCCAAAACTGCAACTACTGTTCATAAGTGCATCAAGGTTATTCCTCATAAAGAGAAACCTGTATACAACGAGAGTAACCCACTACCTTGTGATATTTTGGTTGTAGATGAAGTTTCCATGATCTCTTTAGGTCTGTTTGCAAAGTTGATTAAAGCAATTGGACCTAATACCAAAGTCATCCTCTTAGGTGATAAAGATCAGCTGTTCTCTGTAGAACCAGGTACTGTCTTTTCAGATCTCTGTTCTGTGTTAAATAAGAAAAATCCTATTTCAAAAGCAAAATTAAATCTTTTATCTGAGATAACTTCTTATTCAGAAGATTCTCTAATGCAGAAAAATGGAATTGGTTACAATATCTCAGAAAATGTGTCGATGTTAGTAGAGTCCCATCGTTTCAAGTCCACTTCGAAGTTAGGAATATTGGCGACAAAAGTAAATCAGATTACTGAAGACAACAAAAATGAAGTAGATCATTGGTACAAGGACGCGAACTTAATTACAGAGAATAAGGGGAGTACAGATCTTTTCGATAAAGATGCTGAGGTTTGTTCCATCTTTATTGAAGACAGATCAAGAGCTGGGCTTCGAGGAATGTCATCTAGGATCTCGATAGAGAGTCAAAAATTCTTTAGTGCTAAAGAAGAGTTTCTCTCATATTTGAGCGAATTGAATTTCATTGTCAGAAATGAGGATGAGGCAAAAATAGCATTTGAGCGTTTAAATCATTACAGAATTCTCTGTGCTAATAGAAATGGGCCATTAGGCACTATTGAGATCAACAAAAAAGTAAATTCTGATGTTCAATCTTTTTTGAAAAAATCAAAATTGAATTTCAGATATGATCCTGAGGATTTCTATCCTGGAAAGGTAATTCTTATAACAAAGAATGATTCATTTTTGAATGTAGATAACGGTGATGTTGGTTTTGTTGCATTTTCAACAGAAGAGGACAAAGCTGAAAATCGTTTAAAAGTGTTCTTCCCGCCAAAGGATGGTTCTCTAAAACAGGATAAGTTGTATGGCTCTATACGTGTGATAAGTCCTGAAAGACTAGGAGACTATGAGTCAGGCTTTGCTATGACTATTCACAAATCACAGGGAAGTGAGTACTCATACGTATGTATGGTTTTATGTGCAACCTATAATCCTGTATTAACTAAAGAGCTGATCTACACTGGTCTTACCAGAGCAAAGTCTAAAGATAAATTCGATAAAGATAATAAACCAATAACCGTAGGTGGTAAGGTATCAATCATTACCGATAAAGAGCTATTCAAAGAATGTGTTGTTAAACGAGTTCACAGAGAAAGTGGTCTGTCAGTAATGCTAGGCGATGACACTGAGTCTTAGAAAGTAAAAGCAATCAGAGCTTAAGACATAGAAAGTGTCTTATGAAAATTGTTTGATGTGTTGAAGGTAGAGCTTACTGATCTACCTTCATTCGTTTTGATTTTAGAGACAAGAACTAAAACACCTACCTAAGATCAAAGTCATTTGAGTTCAGATACAAGAATATTCGATCGAAAACCTTGGTGATTAATTAACCATTAATCTTTGAGAATAAATTTGATTAATCAGAAAAATGAACT
>OMZC01000084.1 GCA_900315395.1 uncultured Gammaproteobacteria bacterium | reverse complement strand
CGTGACAACGGAAATGCATTATAGACTTTTTTTGATTGTTGTCAAATTATTTTTTGATCTTTTTTCAAAAAAAAAATCACAAATTCAATCAAGAAGGCTTTGTTATGCGGTTTATACTTTTACTTTAACTACTACTTTGATTACGGTCATTTTCTTACCGTTGTAGCAAGCTCGTGGCTGATGAACTTCATCAGGTGGTACTACCACAAGATCACCTGCTTTTAAGTTAACTTGAGTGTAATACTCTGGTGTGTCATAGAAATATACATCGTTTTCTTTAACAGACTCGTTTAATTTGCAGTCCTTTACTAGAGCCATACCAAAGCTTTCAAAACCTTCTGCAATATACTGAATATCAAAGTAATCTTTGTGTGATTCAAATCTTGCGTCTTTAAAATCTACAGTTTCATATCTTTGAACCATAGCAAACACGCCGTCGCAAATATCATATCTACCATCTTCCATTTTGGCAGTATCATGATTTTTTAACCATGCGTATGCTTTTTTGAACTTTTCATCTAAATAATCGTATTTAGCTACAAGATCGATTGATGTTGCTAACATATCTGTCTCCAATCTTTCTAAGATTTTTTCTACAAACTTTTATAGAACTGTCCCATATGGAACTTGATTCATGTTTTACTACATGTCTCTTTGCAATTTAAAACTCATATGAGTCTACAAGTTCACCATCTAAACTGTACAGGACAATGTTATCTTCATTGATAACAGCAAAACCTGCTTTAGTGCCACCTTTTGGAATGGTAATTGAACCAGGATTGATATTTACAATACCATTGTCTTTTTTAAAGATACCTGAAATATGGGTATGACCTGATAAAACCACGTCGCCATTTTCAAGACCAAGTTTTTCAATACCTTTGTCTGTATCGATATCATACAGATGACCGTGCGTTAAAAAGATCTTTTGGTATTTGTCTTTTAGTTTTAGGTTGATATAACCATATGGTGCATTGCATGGAAAATTGAGTACCATGGAATCAACTTCACTATCGCAATTACCTCTGATGGCAATGATCTTCTGTTTTACAGAATTTAAAAGATCACCTACTTTCATGGGATCATAGCTTTTAGGCACGGTATTTCTTGGTCCATGATTTAGGATATCTCCTAAAAGCACAATGTAGTCGCAGCTAAATTTATCAAAATAGCCTAAGGCTTGTTTAAGCTCTAAAGCTCCACCATGAATATCTGATATTACAAGATATCTCATCTCTTTTTCCTACTTGTAATTTTTACTCTAAAATTCTGTTTTTGAAATTTCACTAATAGGACATTTTAAGTGACTTTACGGGCAATTGCATTAGAAAACGCAATTATTATCGTGCAACAAAAGTTCTGTCTGAAAAATGAACTCTGTCTGAAAATACTGTAAAAAACTTTTCAAAGGTCTTTTTCTATCAAGCTCTTTCATGATTTGTAAATTTCAAAAGATCTAAGCGTTTGTAACTTACTTTTATTCGTAAAGATTTTTCAAAAAACTTAACACATATCAACTTGTTAAGCTATCGTATTGATTTTATTCAAATAAATATTTTAAAACAAATCTCAAAATAGTGAGCTTTATAACAATTACGCAAACGTTTGTAATATATACTTAAAACATATCATTACTTTTACACATAAGGTGACAGAATGTCTGAGATTAAGAATATTATTGCTGAAGGTAAGTCAATCCTTGGTATTGAATTTGGTTCAACCAGAATAAAGGCTGTTTTAATCGAGCCTAATACCTTCAAACCAATTGCTCAAGGTGCACATGAGTGGGAAAACAGATTAGAAGACGGTCTGTGGACTTATCATTTAGATGATATTTGGTCAGGTTTACAGGACTGCTATCAGGATCTGCAAAAAGATGTTCAGAATCAGTATGGTGTACAAATTAAGAAATTAGCATCTATTGGTTTCTCAGCTATGATGCACGGCTATATGGCTTTTGATAAAAATGGCAACCATCTAGCTCAGTTTAGAACCTGGAGGAATGCTAATACTACCGAAGCTGCTGAAAAGCTAACTGAATTATTCCAGTTTAATATTCCTGAAAGATGGAGTATTTCTCACCTTTACCAGTGTATTTTAAATAAAGAAAAACATGTAACCTCTGTTGATTTCTTCACAACCTTAGCAGGTTACGTTCACTGGAAGTTAACAGGTCAGAAAGTATTAGGTGTTGGTGATGCATCTGGTATGTTCCCTATTGACTCAAATACTCATGATTACAATCAGAAGTATTTAGAGCAGTTCAATAAGATCCTCTACGAAGAGAAGATGCCTTATACCTTAGAGCACTTATTACCAAAGGTATTATGCGCAGGTGATGATGCAGGATCTCTAACCGCAGAAGGCGCAAAACTGTTAGATGTATCAGGCACTCTAGAGCCAGGTTGCCCTATTTGCCCTCCTGAGGGTGATGCTGGTACCGGTATGGTTGCAACTAACTCTGTTGCAGTTAGAACCGGAAACGTATCAGCTGGTACCTCAATCTTTGCTATGGTTGTTTTAGAAAAAGCTCTTGAAAAGTTACACAGAGAAATTGACTGCGTAACTACCCCTGATGGTTTACAAGTAGCTATGGTTCATGCAAACAACTGTACTTCAGATCTGAACGCCTGGGTAGGTCTGTTTGCAGACTTCTTAAAGGCTGCTCATATTGACATGGACATGAATACCCTGTTCAAGACTCTATATAACGAGGCTTTAAACAACGGTGCTCCTGACTGTGATGGTATTATTACCTATGGTTATTTATCAGGTGAGAATATCACCTCAATGCCTGAAGGCAGACCATTATTAGCTAGAATGCCAACCTCAAAGTTCACCGTAGGTAATTTATTTAGATCAAATCTAAATACCTCATTAGGTGCAATCCGTTTAGGTATGGATATTCTGAAAAAAGAGCATGTAAAAGTTGACAAACTTTTAGGTCACGGTGGTTTATTCAAGACTAAAGGTGTTGGTCAGTCAATCATGGCTGATGCTCTAAACATCCCTGTTTGGGTAATGACAACCGCTGGTGAAGGTGGTGCATGGGGTATTGCACTGCTTGCAGCTTACCGTGTACAGAAAGATAAAGAGACCTTACCTGAGTTCTTAGAGAATAAAGTATTCCATGATGCTCAAGGTTCTAAGATCGATCCAAATCCTAAGGGAGTAGAAGGCTTTAATGCATTCTTAGAAAGATATGTATTATGTCTAGGTGTTGAAAGACAGGCTGTTAACTGCTTGAAAAGATAATCTAAAGATTAAATACTAACTAACCTTTTAAAAAGCCTGCTAAAAGCAGGCTTTTTGTTTGATTCTGTAATGAGAATAATACAGTGACGAGAATTGTTATTAGTGACTTGAATTGTTATTGTGTAAACACAATACCTGTTCTCTAACTAACCATTCTCTAAACAAACCAATCTCTAACTAACCAAAATCAAGACTGTCTAAAGAGATTTCCTTTTTCTCCTCAGTCTTTTCTTCTTTTGGTTCTGTTGTGCTATCTGCAGCTTTATTCTCTTCAGCTGATGAAGAATTATCCTCTGATTTTGTAGCATCATTGTCTGATGAAGCAGTTGAATCAGAAGATGCTGAAGTTGCATCATTAGGAGCATTTTCAACTTCTACGCTAAAAGCTTCATCAATATTCTCATCATCATGAGATACTGGATCATCTACAGAAACACCGTCATTATTATCTGACTCTAATGCTTCAGAGCTGTGTGCTAGAGAATCCTCATTGTCTGATGCTGCTTTATCTTCAGTTGCGATGTTCTCATCTATTGCAGGAGTTTGTGTTGTCTCTTCTTCTTTAGCTTCAGCTTTATCCTCTACCTCAACACTCTTGCCATCAATTGCAGCTAGAATTTGCTTTTTAGCTTTGCTTAAAGCATTTTCTGCTGAAGCTTTACCGGTAACAATGTCAGAGATTGCTGTATTCATAGGATCCCAAACAGTTGCCATTTCAGGAATTGAAGGTGTTGATTCAGCATTTAAAGCCTGAACTGCAATTGCGTTAGCAAAGTCATCATTGTTAATAAGAGGATTGGTCAAAATCTCATGAATTGGAGGCAACTCAAGAATTGACTGATATCTTTGTAAAGCATATTGAGGCTTGTTGATAAACTTTAAGAATTTTTCGGCTAAAGCTTTGTTGTTACTCTTTTGAGTTATAGCATAACCTCTAAATCCTAAGAATGGAGTCATGAATTTACCATTAGGCAATCTTGGTAATGGAGCTACACCATAGTTGATACCAGATTTAGCAAAGGTTTCTAATTCCCATGGACCGGTAATTACGGCTGCAGCTTTTCCTGTGGTAAATAGCTTTTCAATTTCACCAAAGCCTTCATTACCTAGAACTGATGGAGGCAGAATATCCTGACAGACTTTAGCCAAATATGTAGTTGCCTTTACAGCATTGTCTGATGCCACTCCAAGATCTTTTGGATTTAAGGTACCATCTGAGTTTTGACCAAATAAATAGGCGTCATAGCCCTTTAAGAAACCATAAGCAAAGTAGAAGAAATCCCATTTGCCGATGATGCCGTATTTACCCTGCTTTTTTAATTCTTTTGAGAGTTTGTAATAGTCATCAAACTGCTCAAATGGATATTTCATAAGATCCTGATTGTAGTAGACAACCATGGTCTCCATTGAACGAGGAACAGCGTAAATCTCGCCTTTATAGGTAAAGGCTTTAATTGATGATGACAAGTAGTTGTGCTCTTCTTTTTGCATGAATGGAAGAGGTGAAATCAAACCTGCTTTTGCTGCATAGCCCATTCTGTCAGCAGGCAGCATTAAAATATCAGGGATCTGTGAACCATCTTTTAGCGCGCTCTCGTATGCTGCTAAATGACCTACATAGTCAGAGTCTTTTAGAATAACCTTACAGTTATTCTCTTTTTCAAACTGAGCTACAGCCTTTTCGATACCATGGGACTTACCAAGATCTTCCCATACAACAAGATCAGCAGCATAAGCTAGATTTAATGATAAAAAGATACTGCCTATGACTGCGCAGATTTTTGTTTTTTTCATCAACATAGTTTGTCCTCTTATTATTGTTTTAATAGAGTTTTTTAGTTTAACTTTTGGTTAATTGGTATGTTATTTGTAAATATTGTCATGTATATGGTCAAAAGTCTGATTAACTCTGACTCAATAGGCTTATTATCGGTTCAAATAAGCTTATTTTTAAGATTTGCGTGTTAACAATAAGATCTACTAAACATAAAACCAGATAACTTTGTCAAAGGCAAACTTGTAACGCTAAAACTTGTAACACTAAATGTGCCTCTACAAATTGCCTTTATTTAGTAGATAGTTTTCTTTAGCTATTTCTTAAGTGTTATTTTTCTTTAAACAGCTAATTTCTTTAAACAGCTATCGTCTGACAGCTAATTGTTTTTAAGTCTGGTTTGAATGTCAGACTCAATGTCCTTTTTAGTGTTCTCAAGGATGTAATCAATTGGAGTTTCTGTATGAGTTACCTTCCAAATTGCCTTATCCATAGCTGACCAGACATATGACATCTCTGGAATTGATGGCATATTTACAGCCTGAACTGATTGCTGAGCTATCACCTGAATAAGATCGTCGTTAGCTAGAGATGGATCTTGCAACACTGAAATAATAGGAGGGATCTGACGGCTCTCTTTATATCTTAATAAAGCATATTTATGCTCATTTAAAAAGCGCAGAAAATCCTCAGCTAACTCTTTGTGAGTTGACCACTTGGAGATTGAATAGCCTTTGGTACCTAAAAATCCTGCCATTGGATTTCCGTTTGGAAGATTTGGCAGTGTGGTAATGCCAAAGTTAATACCAGCCTTCAAGTAATCCTCAATTGCCCATGGTCCATTGATAACAGCTAATGCTTTTTTTGAGGTGAAAAGCTCATACATTCTGTTGTAGCCATCAATCCCTGATAAATAGTCATACACAAGATCATTGTTTGACATCTTGCGTAAAACTTTTAAGGATTCAACAGCACCTGGTGTATCTAAACCGTATGAATTCAGATTGATAGTACCGTCATTATCAGTTCTAAAGATATAGGCTCCATAGCCATGCATTAGAGCATAGGTAGTATAGAAAAGATCCCATTTAGCAAGTAAGCCATACTTGCCCTTTTTCCTCATTTTCTTTGACAAATCAACGTACTCTTCAAGAGTTTCAGGAGGATCAGGTAAAAGATCTTTATTGTAGAAAACAATTAAGGTTTCAATTGTTTTAGGTACAGAGTAAAGCTCACCATCAAAGGTTACAGAGGCAATTGAGTTTGGCAGATACTGATTGGTCTCTACCTGCATGAAATGCACAGGTGTGATGAGATTTTTATCTTTAGCCACACCTACCATGTCTGAGGCTAAAACCACTACATCAGGGCCTTCACCTTTAGGTCCTTGCTTTTCTAAAAGCTCAACCTGATGGTACATAGGCTTTTCACGAACTTCAACTTTGCAGTCATAAATAGTCTCAAAGTCTTTTACGGCTGTTGCAATAGTAGAAGCACGACCTACATCTTCCCAAACAATAAGTTTTTCCGTTGCTAACGTTTCATGAGAATAGATTAAAGCGAGGCTTAACATCAGGCCTCTAGAGAATTTGTTCATATTAAATTCCTATAGATCAGAGCATCAAGTAACAAACACCCTGTATTAACAAGGTGCTTGTACTGTTTCTCTGATAAGTTAATTAAAGACCTGAGCGGAATGCTTCAATCTGATAATCAATATGCTCTACAGCAGACTTTAGAGCATCTTTTACTCCTTCCTTTCCACTAATTGCAACGTCAAGAGCGCCATCAAATGGGCCCCAAACCTCAGACATTTCTGGAATTGAAGGAATAGGAACAGCTCTACTTGCCTGAACAGCAATAGCATTAGCAAAGTCGTCATTAGTAATAATAGGATCGGCCATTACTGACTTAATAGGAGGGATCTCCTGAGTCTTTTGATAACGGACTTTTGCATACTTAGGCTGGTTTATAAACTGTAAAAACTGTTCGGCTAAATCATGCTCATTAGACCAAGTTGAAATAGCATAACCCTTTACACCTAAAAATGAGCTCATTGGCTTGCCATTAGGTAGGATTGGCAGAGGTAATACACCAAAGTTTACCTTAGCTTTAGTATAAGGCTCTAATGCCCATGGACCATTGATAATTGCAGCTACCTTACCTTTAGTAAAGAGCTCATCAATGGCATTCTGACCTTTATCACCACGAACAGAATCTGGAATACAGCCGGTGTCAAAGAACTTTTTAATAAGTTCTACACCTTTAATAGCACCTTCATTTGCTAAACCTACATCACGTGAATCTAGATTGCCGTCTGAATCTGTACCGAATACATAAGCGCCATATGGTTGCATTGCACCGTATGCATAGTAAAAAGAATCCCACTTTGCGATAAAACCATATTCATCGTCTGAAGTAGCCTTCTTTTTCATAGCATAGTCATAATACTCATTTAAAGTATCATAAGGCTGCTTTAAGATATCCTTGTTATAGAAAAGAACTAATGTTTCTACAACTTTTGGTACTGCGTAGATTTCACCACCTTGAGCAAAGGCAGAAACGGCTGAACGGATATACTTATCCTGATCCTCCTGCATAAACTTGATAGGAGCAATTAAACCTTGAACAGTAGCTGCACCTACTCTGTCAGCTGGGATCATTAAAATATCAGGACCATCCCCTGATGGACCTTCTAGTCTTAATCTGTCTACTTGAGAGACGAAAGGAACTTCTTCTACGATAACTTTACAATCATTTAGAGCTTCAAAATCAGCGACAGCCTGAGCAATGCCTTGTGACTTTTGGTCATCTTCCCAAACTTTTAACACTGTGGCTGCGTAAACATTAGAGCAAACAAGCAATGATGTAATGGCAATAGCAACTTTTGAAATTTTCATTATTTACATCCCGATTTGTAATGCTTTAAAAGACAAAAAACACGATCCTCATCACGAGGTGTGCAAAGCATTCTGTTTAACTTTACTCAACTTTTGCATTTCAAAAATTGAGTTAAAACGTTAAATATAAGCGGTCCTGCACCGACTTTGCTCTTTAAAATATGATTTTTGATTATAAAGCCTAAGGTGATAT
>OMZC01000089.1 GCA_900315395.1 uncultured Gammaproteobacteria bacterium | reverse complement strand
AGGCATAGATGCATTTGAAGCTCTAACCTCTGCTTTTAAAGGTAAGGCTGAGATCATTTTAGGGTAGGTTCTGAGTAGTTACAAAAACTGTTAGAACTGTGTTCTCATTTTTGAGAATGGTCACAAACTTTGAGATGACAATTATTTTTGGAAGATTTTCAGATTTAGAAAAAAGAAAAGCACGGAACACAATCACCTGTCCGTGCCTACTTTCAGATCTTCATTACGACTGACTTTATTAAGTTTTAAGATAGTGGTGCAAAAGCACTAATTGCAAACGTTGCAATTGCGGTTAATACAGTAATAAAAATCAAAAAGGTGTTGGTTTTAGAAATCACGTCATTCCCTCCGATAAATGCTTTCATATTGTAATTTCTTATGTTTGTTGTTTTTATTTGTATGTTTTATTTATCATGCAAAGTGAATTCTAAACGTTTGCATTAATAAAAAAATATACAGGGGCATAATCTGTGACATAGCCCCTGTTTGGTAATTAATAATTGTGATCTTTGTTCCTATTTCTTAGGAGGAACAGAGCCTTCAGCATTCATATTCATGAGCTTGCTCTTATGTGCATTTACAACAGCCTGCATGATGATGAACAAGCATAGTAGTAAACCTACTACAATCTTGGTCCACCAAGCTGATAGAGTACCTTGGAAGGAGATCAAGGTTAAGATAGTACCCTGAATCATTACACCTAACAGAGTACCAGGCATGAAGCCTACACCACCCATCAACTGAGTACCACCGATAACTGATGAAGCAATTGCATCCATTTCCATACCTAAACCGTGTAAGGTATAGCCAGAGAGCATGATCCATGAGTAAGTGATACCACCTAAGGCTGCACAGAAGCCTGAGATAACATAAACACGAACTCTGATTGAATCAACCTTCAAGCCCATCAGTCTTGCTGACTGCTCGTTACCACCGATTGCATATACACCACGACCAAATGAGGTATAGCGTAAGATGATGGTTGCAATAACTACCATTACAAGAGCTATTAGAGCACCTAATGATAAGAAGCAATCACCGATTGGCACTGAGAAGAATGCCAAATCTGAGTAGATCTGATTGTCAATTGGCACACTATCACGTGACAGAATGGCGGTTAAACCTCTGCAAAGGAACATAGTACCTAAGGTAACAATGAAAGGTTGCAGTCTGAAATAAGTGATAAGTAAACCGTTAATTAGACCTACAGCAATACCGATGAACAGAACTAAGAACATACATAAGTATGGACTTAAAGTTGTGTCTCTCATCATTACAGCAAGTGACATACAGGTAAGTGATACCACAGCACCTACTGACAGATCGATACCACCGAAACCTGAGATAATGGTGAAGGTAATACCTACAGTCACAATGATCAGCGGAGCATTGTCAATGAAGAGGTTTAAAAACACCTGTGGTGAGAAGAAACCTTCAAAGGCAACAGAACCAATTCCGAACAGGATGATAAACAATGCACCTGTTACATAGAAAGGAAAGTTCTGAGATGCAACCAGGTTTGAAATGAACCTATGCATTTGTTGCCTCCTTAGTATTCTCTGACTTCTTTAAATGTTTAAACTTGTAGTCACTGTACATCTGCTTAAACTTCTCTGACTGGAATACGATGATTAACAGAATAACTACAGCTTTTACAGCAGGAAGTCTGTCTGAAGAAACACCGATTGCATACATGGTAGTGGTTAAGGTCTGAATGGTAATAGCACCGATGATAGTACCGCCGATGTAGTATCTACCACCAACCATTAAGGTACCACCTAATGTAACAGCCAAAATGGCATCCATTTCCATATTAAGACCTGCGTTATTAGCATCAGCTGCACGAATTAAAGAGCCTTCAATTAGACCTGCTGTACCTGCGCAGAAGCCTGAGAAGATATATACAGCAAATAACACTGCGGTAACTTTAATACCTGAGTATCGGGCAGCATTAGCGTTAATACCCACAGACTGAATCATAAGACCGATTGAAGTTCTCTTGTCTAAGAAGATAACCAAAAGAACCATAGCCAGAGCAATTAACATTGCAGTAGGTAACATTACACCTGGAATGTTGCCACCGATGTAAGCAAAAGGCTTGTAGTACACTGTAATGATCTGACCGTCAGTCATCAACTGAGCAATACCACGACCTGCTGTCATTAGAATTAAGGTTGCAACCATAGCCTGGATCTTGAACTTTGCAACTAAAGTTCCGTTCCAAATACCGGCCACAACACCGACTACGAGCGAACAGATAATTGCTACAAAGAATGGATGATGAGGAATACCTGAAATATCACCACCTAAGAGCACACAGCATGTAGCTGAAGAGATAGCAACCACAGCACCTACTGAAATATCAATACCGCCGGTTGCAATCACGAAAGTCATACCTAAAGCTAGGATGATAAGTGATGAGGCACGGTAGAGAATATCAATAGGACGACCGTACAGATTACCGTTTTGCATAACTTCAATCTTGAAGAAATTATCCACAAACAGTGCATTGAATAAAAGCAGTATGGCAAGAGCAATTAAAGGCAATGCCAGTGAGCTTTTGGTAAATTTTTTAACAAGATTTTCCATGATAATCTCCTGCAATCGCCTGCATGATGTGTGCAGTTGAAATTTCATCACCGTTAAGCTCGGTTACCTTTTCATGATCTCTTATGATCATAATTCTTGAGCAGGTACGAACCATTTCTCCCATCTCACCAGAAATGAAGACCACAGACATACCCTTTTCTTTAGCAAGTGACACTGCTAAAGACTCAATTTCAGTCTTAGTACCAACATCAATACCACGAGTAGGCTCATCTAAGATTAAAAGATTAGGCTCGGTTGCTAACCAGCGAGCGATAATTACCTTTTGCTGATTACCACCAGACAGATTCTTAATTAACTGCTCTCTATCTGAAACCTTAATTCTTAATAAGTTGATGTAGTAGTCAGCTAATTTGTTCTGTCTAGCTCTAGACATATGACGGAACATACCGTTTTTAGCCTGTAGAGCTAAGATAATGTTCTCTCTTACTGAAAGATCACCGATGATGCCCTGTACTTTTCTATCCTCAGGACAGAAAGCTACACGTTTTTTCATCATGTCCATAGGTGACTTAATTGATACAGACACACCATCTACATAGATGTTGCCACTGCTCTTTAACATGGTACCGAATAAGGTTTCAGCAATCTCTGATCTGCCTGAACCTAAAAGGCCTGCAAATCCTACAACCTCACCTTCTTTAATATCCATGCACAGATCTTTTACCTTACCAGGAACTGTTACATGCTCAGCCTCGATAAAGATGTTGCTACGAGGTATAGATTTATCAACATTTGACTCAATCTCACCTTCTTTAACCTCTTTACCCATCATCTTGGAGATAAGCTGAATTCTTGGAAGATCTTTAATCTCATACTCACCTACATAAGTACCATCTCTTAAAATGGTTACCCTGTCACAGATGGTATAAATCTGTTCTAGGAAGTGAGAAATAAAGATAATTGAAATGCCCTGATCACGCAGTGATCTCATGATGTTGAACAGTCTTTCAGTTTCTTTATCTGATAATGATGAGGTAGGCTCATCTAAGATTAAAACTTTACATTTAGTGTCGATTGCACGGGCAATTGCAATCATCTGCTGCATTGCAACAGGATAGAAATTCAATTCCTTGGTTACGTCAATATCGATACCAAGTTCTTTAAATAGAAGATCAGATGCGTTCTTCTGCATGGTTGCCCAGTCAATACGACCAAAGCTTCCACGAGGCTCACGTCCGATGTAAATATTTTCAGCTACAGATAAGTTTGCGCACAGGTTAACTTCCTGATACACAGTAGAAATACCCATCTTTTGGCTGGCAAGAGGAGTAGTAGGCTCTATTTGCTTGCCATCAAATATGATAGTGCCGTTTGTTTTATGATATACACCAGTTAAAACTTTAACTAAGGTAGATTTACCAGCACCGTTCTCTCCCATAAGAGAAATAATTTCGCCTTTTTTTAGATTAAACTCTACATCCTTTAAGGCTTTCACTCCAGGGAAGAACATGTCTATATGTTTCATCTGCAGTATATATTCGTTATCTTGCAAGGCCATATATAGCCCTCCTCATGCAGGTGTTCTTCAACAACTTGAGATTCATTGCTCTTTTAGAGATTTCTATCTTTCAGATATTTCAATAAAGAACAACAGAATAAATTGATACTTTGAGTGCGTTTACGATTAAGTAAGGGTGCCATAGGCACCCTTCTTTTAGAGTTACTATGAATTAGTACTTACGTGTTGGGAATACGTCTTTAGCAGTCTCTGCTGGGAATACGCCTTCCTCTACGAATACGCTCTTAGGTACAGATTCACCCTTTAAGATCTTTTCAGCTGTTGAGAAGAACAGATCACCCTGTAGTGGGTTACACTCAACTGTAGCGTTTGACTTGCCTTCAATCATAGCCTGGAAGATACCCTTAACACCGTCTACTGATACGATGATGATATCTTTTGATGGCTTTAGACCAGCAGCTTCAATAGCCTGAATTGCACCTAATGCCATATCATCATTCATAGCAAACAGAACATCGATGTCCTTAGGATTTGACTTTAAGAATGACTCCATAACTTCCTGACCTTTCTGACGAGTAAAGTCACCGGTCTGTGAAGCTAAGATGTTATACATATCCTTGTTTGGAGACTCTTTTAATGCATCGTTAAAGCCGTTACCACGACCAGTGGTTGCTGATGCACCTACAGTACCCTCAAGGATAACAATATTTAACTTGTCGCCACCGTTACGTGGTTTTACATTGTTCTTGTGAACATATGTATCTAACCAATCGAATACCTTACGACCTTCGGTGTAGCTATCGGTACCGATCTTTGCAACATACAATGAAGGATCTGAAACTGTTAAATCACGGTCCATTACTAATACAGGGATCTTTGCACGCTTTGCTTCACGAAGAATATTATCCCAACCGGTTGCAACGATAGGTACGAAACCGATTAAGTCAACTTTCTGAGCAATGAAAGTACGAATTGCTTTAATCTGATTTTCTTGTTTCTGCTGAGCATCTGAGAACTTTAAGTTGATGTTGTGTGCTTTTGCAGCTGCTTTTACATCGTTGGTGTTAGCTGTACGCCACTCTGACTCAGCACCGATCTGAGAAAAACCGATTGTGATCTGCTTTGCCTGAACAGCTGACATTGAAGAAGCTGCAATTGCAGCGCCTAAAGATACAGCCAAGACAGCTTTTACTAGTTTCATAATAACTCCTGTGTATTTGTATGTTTGTAAAGAAAAAAACTTCATCTTTGTTGATTTATAGCTTCTTTCTGATTTTGATTTTAGGGCATGAAATTAAAAATGATTTTATTAAGTAAATAAAACGTGACAGCGTTATCTTTTTTGAGAGGTATATTCAAAGAAAATTAGATTTATATCACTATTTTGCAACCCTTTACGTTAATTAGTTACGCAAATTAACCAAAAATTTAACAATATAAAAATCTCTTATATTTCAAAATATAAATATAAATGCAGTTGAATATTTGAGATTAAAAATGAATATAGGCACAAAATTTAACGCAAACGATTACAACAAGACCAATCTCTTTAACAAACGACGTTACAGACAATAAATGCCAGCTATTACAAAATTCAAAATTTTTATTGTGTATAATCGGAAGTAATCAAGTAAAACAGGAACACAATCATGAGCAAAAAACACTTCTTAGCCTTACCAGTAACTGGTGATACCTTTGCTGAGA
>OMZC01000060.1 GCA_900315395.1 uncultured Gammaproteobacteria bacterium | reverse complement strand
TTTGGCTTATTTATCAGCTTCTAAAATTAAGTTGTAGCTTCATGCGTAACTACTATTTCTCTTAACTCTTCGACAAGTCTAGTATTTACAAGTTTAATAATCTTACGTTGTGTGTTATAAATCGCCTGTATTTATCGTAAAACTTGAGTAGCTATGAAACACCAAATCTATATTGATCCAAATCCTGAGGATAAATCAGACATTGCCTTTGAGAAGGTCACAAAATACCACGAGGATGTCTTTAAGAAGTTAGAGCATGTAGGTATTACTTTTTCTTATAAAAAGTACTTTTGCATCAACTTTGATGAGGATATTTACAACTCAGTGGTCTTAAGAGGAGCTGGACGCAAAAAGGTAGCTGCTGTCTCTGAAGAAGGCCATCCTGTAAAGTGCGCTGAAGTTGTACAGATGATGCAAACCATGACCGATTACGAGATCATGGATAAACTCAAGATGAAGAAAGCTACTTATTACCGTCATAAAAAAGCTATGCTCGAATCTAACTGGTATAAGGATCATGGGCGCAATCTTGAGCTTAATGATCCTAATATCACCGACTATATCATTGAGGTAAGTCCTGTTTTTTAGCTACCGTACTTTATTTTGTGGTCCATTTTATTTGTTGTACATGTTCTCTAGAGTGACTCTCGTGCTGATTTAAACAGGATCCAAAATAAAGCAATTATGGATAGCAGTAAGATTACTAGCAAACTAACTGTAAAGAAGACTGTTTTCTGTTTGTCATTGTGATCTTGTAGGTCCTGTTCACTGATGATGGTCGGATGCTCAAGATCGATAGTGAATTTAAGATAAATATCAGGCTCGTTGTCGTTTACATCATCACGAACTGAGAAGTAGTAGCCTAAAAAGTCCTTTAAGTAGATATGATCTTTTAGATACTTCTTTCTGCACTCCTGCTTATACCTGTTTATCATCATTCTAAAAGTCACCACCTCAGTTTCATCAATGCCTGAGTTTTTAACTTTAAACCTGCAATAAGCGGTACTGTCAAAGGTAGACATACTCTTTTCATCTTCTTGTATTTTCTTTTGAGCTTCAGCATCTTTTTTCTCACGCTCTTCTTTTTCATGATTACTACGCGACATCGAGCTCATCAAAATGTACGTTCCAATGGCACCTGCTGTTATCGAGGACAGCTTTTTATTTGAATCTGTATTTACCATTTGAGTTTGTGGCAAGGAGAAGGTTAAAAGATCTGCTTTAGCTTTATTCTCTGTGATTGCAATGGCAGCTGCAATGGCTAAAGCTCCAAATATGAAATATTTAAGATTTTCCGTCATGATCTTTATCCTTATTCAAAATTATTAAAATTTCTTATAATCAAATCATAATTAAAAATGATACAAAATCAAGTAAACAATTAAAAAAATCTGAAAAATCTTCGGATGTGCCACTGTACGGAGGTAAGAATCGTACAACGTCACCTAAGGGGGATATGAATAATGAGACAGTACTTTTAAAAGCTTAGAATATAGTTAAGGAAAGGAAAATCTATTTAATTGAAAATTAAGAATAATACTTTATATGCAAAGCTGTTTATAAGAATATTGTTATTGAGATACTGGAAAATACTTCATCTCGTTCAGTAGCACACAAAAATAAATTTAACATAACATCTGCTTTTTTGGGTGTTTTAAAAAAAGTTAAAATATAACAAAATTCGCCTGATGATATTTTTATATCATTCTCTGCATTATTTCATGTCCATAATTGCCTCTTGTCACAAAAAGAATTTTATTAACAGCACTCTATATAAATTTGACCTCAATACAAATATAATTGAATCACATATCAACATATATCGCTTTGAAAGATACTGAACCTTGGGGATCAATCGTGAAAATCGTACGCCGTGACGTCATTGATGACAGTCATCTAGAAAAATATATTCCAGATCCTGTCATTCGTCAGATACTAGCCAGACGTGGCATCAAAACAGAACAAGATGTTACTTGTAAACTTTGTGATATTTTTCATTTCAAAGATTTTCATGACATTGATAAAGCAAGTTCTATCATTGCCGATTCCATCGTAAATCAGGAACCTATCTTAGTTGCCGGAGACTATGACGTCGACGGTATCACTGGTACTGCCTTAGGCGTAAGAGGCTTAAAAGATTTAGGTGCAAGTGATGTTACTTACTATGTACCATCCCGTTATGAAGGTGGCTACGGTGTCAGTGAAGAAGCGGTTGATAATGCTATTGAGCATGGCGTCAAACTCATCCTTACCGTGGATAATGGTGTAAGCTGTAAAGAATCTATAGACTACGCCAAATCCCGTGGTCTTAAAGTTGTGATTACAGATCACCATGAGACACCTGAGGATTTACCTTTAGCTGATGCTATTGTCGATCCCAAGTTACCAGGCGATAAGTTCCCATCTAAAAACCTGTGTGGTGCAGGTGTACTTTTCTATGTATTAGTTGCCACAAGAGCCTGTTTAAGAGACAGAGGCTACTATGAGGGTAGAGCTGTTCCAAAGATTGGTCGTTTCTTAGATTTAGTAGCACTAGGTACCATCGGTGATGTGATGCAGCTAGATGCTAACAATCGAAAGTTAGTAAAGTACGGCTTTGAAAGAATTCGACGAGGTGAGTGTGTTGTAGGTATTAGAGCTCTAGCCTCATCTTGTAGAGTTGATTTACCTTCAATTAACTCAGTATCTATTGCCTATGACTTGTGCCCTAGATTAAATGCTCCTGGCAGAATCAAATTAGAGAATAATCCTGCTGTATCCTTAATGCTTACCGATGATGATACTGAAGCCTGTATCATCGCAAGAGATCTTGAAATGTGTAACAAGCGCCGTGGTGACTATGAGCGCGTGTTCTTAAAGGAAGCTTGTGAGGATGCTGAAAAACAGGCTGGTAATTCAGCTATCGTACTTTACAGATCAAACTGGCTAGTAGGACTTGGCGGTCTTATTGCTAGCAGAATTAAAGAGAAGTTCTCAGTCCCTTGCTTTGTTTTCTCAGGCACAGGAGATGAGCTATCAGGCTCTGCTCGTTCAGTACCTGGCTTTAGTATTGTAAAAATTTTACAGACACTCTCTGAGAAAAGTCCTGATCTTTTAATCAGATTTGGTGGTCATGCCATGGCAGCTGGCGCCTCCATTCATAAAGCAAATTTTGAGAAATTCAAAGAGCTTTTCAATGAAGTTGCAACACAGAGTTTAGGACAGCCTGCTGATGATGAGATCTTATCTGATGGCAGTCTGCCACCTAACTATATTACAGTAGCCTTTGCTCGTGATTTAGAAGCTTATGGTCCATGGGGTAATGGTTTTGAAGAACCATGCTTTGATGGTGAGTTTACCGTTGAAGATGTATTTTTAGTAGCTAACCGCCATCTAAAATTCAAACTACGTAATGATGATGGTTCTAGCATGAATGCCATTAAGTTAAGAGCAACTCCAAATGAACGCTCTATTACTAAGTTTATGCGTGTAAGAGCAGTCTACACCGTAGGTATCAACCATTATATGGGATCACAAAGACTAGAAATTAAGATCAGTGCTATAGAGCCTGTTTAGTCATATCATTGAAGCGTTTTGCTCATTGGCTTACAAAGATCTGCAGTAAGAACTGAAGCTCAATAGAGCAAAACGACTATCATTTATAAAAAGTTCGTAACTACTAAGGATCTAACTTAAACTCTTTCTGCCTTAACCTTAAAAGCAAAGGTCAGATCTTAAAAGGTATCTATATCTTGGTGCATAGTGTTGCCGTGGAAGAATGATACCGTAAGTTAGGTCAGATCTCTTTTTTCCTGTTTTCTCTGTTAAGCTTTTGTCGTTCTTTGCTTGTCTGTCGATGCAAGTCTTTTATTGTTTTCTGTAACTCTTTTATGGTTTCTTGCAAGTCTGAGATGGTAGCAGTTTGCTTCTTAATTTGCTCTAGAGAAGCATTATTCTGCTCCATAACTCCAGAGATCATGGTTATCATCATTTTGGTGATGGTAGACAACGAGAGCACTAGTACAGATAATTCTTCTGGAGCTTTATCTTTTAGCTCTTTACAGAGCTTTTCTGCGTCTTGTTTTAATTCGTTGAAATCCATTGAATCACCTTTGCTTTTCCTTCTGCTTTATTATACTAACAGCCTTTTTTAGCATTGGCGATAGCTCAATTTCAACTTGATGATGAATCATCATAAAGATCTGTAACGATCTTTTAAAATCGTTACAGAGCGATAACTTGAGAAAAAGACAAAGCAAATGTCTAAAGAACTCACTGGCAGCAAAAGGCGGTGTAAATGCTCGTGATATTGCTCAGAATCAGTTAGCTTGTCTGAGTCGTAACAAAAGTTCAGCACTACTTTTTGATAGTAACTTTTACATTACCTTTTCTCTTTAAAAGCTCAATGCCATCTCCATCAATGTGGCCAATCTTGATTAAATCATCACTGTAACGGAAGCTCTTACAAAAGATAGCTACATTCTTCCAGGGCTCATAGATGGTGATATCACCAGGTACTGGTGCTATACCATTCTTTTTCTCTTTAAGATTTAAAGATGGCTTTGGGTAAAAGATCTTTTCTGTGGTGTTATTAAAATCCTCAAGTTCAATTTCAAGAGGAAGACGTGACACAAGATCACGAGATGCTGAATTGTCAATTAAGGTAGCACTAACGGTTTTACCATCAACAGTGATGCTAATCTTTAAAGTTTCATTGTCATTTGCAGTCATATTATCTGTCTCACTTAAAGATACTAAAGCGCTTTGAGCTACAGCTTCATTTTCAGTAGAGGCAACAGCTGAAGTTGCGTAGCACAAAGCTGTAATCACACTTAAAGTTACAAGGAAATTCTTCATAGGCGTATTGGTATTCAACGAAAAAGCTGTCATCAATAAAGATGTGAGCTGTCTTTGTGCTCACCTCATACCTTTAGTATCGTGCAAAAGACTTTTCAAAGAATGCCAATTTCTAGCAAATGAGTGTCAGATCGTGTCAGATAGAGAAAAGAGACTGTGTACTGTGACATAAATCCATAAAAAGACACAGGTAAAAACAGATGGGAAAAGACAAAAGTCCTGTTAAGTATTACCTTAACAGGACACAACTACTTTAAAACTCAATTCTTAAAAATTGATTTGTAAACTAAATTCTGGTTTTAGCATACATAGCAGCACCGATGATGCCTGCTAAATTTAGAGTCTTAGCTGGTACTACCTTGGTCTTTAAGGTTAACTTTGAAGCATACTTATCAAACTTCTTAGAAACACCACCACCTAAAACGATGAAGTCTGGCTGAGTTAAGAATGAGATGTACTCTAGGTACTTGTTTAATCTTTCGCCCCATTCTTTAAAACCAAGATCTTCTTTTTCACGAACTGAATCAGCACAATAGTGTTCAGCAATATCACCTTTAAATTTGATGTGACCAAATTCAGTATTAGGGTACATCTGACCGTTGATAAAGAGGGCAGATCCGATACCAGTACCGATAGTTAAAAAGAGTACTGGACCTTTGTAATCTTTTACCGCACCAAAGGTAAGTTCAGCTAAACCTGCTACATCAGCATCGTTGGCTACATAAACCTGTTGACCTACTACTTTGGTAAATAGTTCTTCGACCTTTACATTGATCCATGACTTATCAATGTTAGCTGCTGTTAGTACTTCACCATCAATAACACGAGCAGGAAAACCGCACCCGATTGGTCCTTTAAAGCCTATTTGATCTACTAACTGCTTTAAAGTTTGTGCAACAGCATCTGGAGTTGCTGGCTGTGGAGTAGGAATTCTAATTCTCTCTGTTTTTAACTTACCTGTCTCTGTATCAACAACTGCTCCTTTGATTCCGCTACCGCCAATATCAACACCAAGGATATCCATAGTAATCACCTATATTTAGTTTAATTTTTTATAAGTTTGATTCTTATAAATGGTTTGTTTTGATTATGTAAATTTTATGTTTTGAGTATAGGCAAAAGTTTTAAGTCTTATCTACCTAATTTTTGTTAAATTTTGAAAAATATAGGTTATGGCACAAAATAGGAGCGATTTTTTACTTTTTGTACTGATTTTAATCCTTGGTTCAATATACTGTGTCTGAAGATGAGAATGTGGTTAACAAATGACATGAGAGCGTTTTTGTTCACTTGTTTTTGAGATAAAAGAAAATGGTATCAATCAACTACGAATTTGATTCACGCCAAGTTCAATCATTGGTAGGTAGAACTTTTGTTAAATATCGTTGTGACGAATTTTTCGTAGCCAATGATGTTTTAGAAATAGTGGGGTTATTTATTGGAGATGATGTTTTTTCATTAAGAGCAAATTTTGAGATGGTGGATTATTTAGGGGAACCAGATGATATTGCCTATATGAAATTCTCTTATGACAAAGAACAGAACATTTGCTCTGCTTTTAAAGATTCTGTAATGATTGATCATCCTGTAAACACAAAAATTGCATCAATCAAAGTGTTCAATGATCATCAGCTTCTAGTAAAAGACAAAAAAGTTGAATACGATGCACATGTGACTAGAGCAATATTATTTTATTTAGATGACAACCGAGAAATTCTTTTTGAAAAGGACAATTGGGTCTATTCAGAGAATATAAGTATAAGCACGGGGCAGGATCTAGAAAAGGAATTATCTGATGTTAACTTTTTCTGTGAAGGATGGTCTGACTTTTGTGTTGAGGCTTCATGTACTCGTAGTGTGAAAGAATACAAATAACACAGATTTAACTGAGACTTCATGAAAAAGAGAAGTCTTTGTAAAAGATATTTCATTATAAAGTTAACAATAATAAACACGTTTAAATAAAACTTTCACAGATCGCCGTACTAAGGTGTAGATAAGATCTTCTTAGGGCGACCTCTAGGTCTTTTCGGTTTGTCCACTTT
>OMZC01000062.1 GCA_900315395.1 uncultured Gammaproteobacteria bacterium | reverse complement strand
GAGCATTAAAGATCACGTTAAATGATCTAAAGGGTAAATAGATTATTCAGAGACTAGTGCTTTTACCCACACTTATGCACGAAGCCTCAAAAATAAAGGACTAGATGATGATGGCGATAGGAAATATCTCCTTTGTTCCAGCAAGTGAGATGGGAACAGGGACATTTAAGAAAGAAAAAGATTTAAGAAACTTGGTTCATTATTCAAAACAATGTGGAATTCATTTATACGATACTTCAGATGATTATGGTACTGAGAAGGGCTTAGGTAGTGAGTTAAGGAAAGAATATTCTAGCAGAGATGAATATCAAATAGTAACAAAATTCACTAAGCCAGAAAAGGCATATAAACTGATAAGTTTATTACAAGAAAGCATCGAAAAGATATTCGATAGCAAGGATGAGCAGGTAGATTTGTTGCTGATGCATTGGCCATATCCTTTTTTGTATAAGAAGATTTGGGCTGAAATGATTAAGGCAAAAGAATTAGGATTAACTAAACATATCGGAGTATGTAATTTTGGAATCAGGGAATTGCAAGAATTGAAAAAAAGCTTTGGGGTTATGCCAGAAGTGAATCAAATTGAATTGCATCCATTGTTTTCTCAGGAGAAACTTTGCAAATTTTGTATTGATAATAATATTAGAATAATGTCTTATTCCCCATTTGGAAGAGGAAATGATGTGTTACTTAACAATGGTAAGATTAAAGAAATAGCTAATCGAAATAAAAAAACTGTGCAGCAGATTATCCTTCGCTGGAACATTCAAAATTCATATATTCCAATACCGGCTAGTAGTTCCGCAAAGCACATTGCCGAAAATGCTGAAGCTATGAAATTCGTTCTTTCAATTGAGGATATGACGGAATTAAATGCTTTAAATAGTGGAATGCGAACAAGATTGGATGCAAAAACTTTTTTTTCGTTGAAGCAAAAGATAAAGTTTGGATTAGTTAGAAGTCTATGGCCAGCGTTAATGATAAGAGATAGTATTAAGAATCGGTAATTGGGAGTGGCGTATGGAAAAAAAGATAGTTAGCATTTTACCGGACATGAAAAAATGTTGCGGCTGCTTTTCTTGTTATAATATCTGCCCAGTTGGAGCTATAAATAAATATCAAGACAATAAGGGATTTTATTATCCTGTGATTGATACCAACAAATGCGTTAATTGTCGACAGTGTATGAAAAGTTGTCCTGTTATAAATAATACGGTGATAAAAAAGTAGAGGGTATGCAAATGAGAATATCAGACTTTTTTCATATAAATTTTTACAAATTAAATTTGAGGGATTATAGAAAACAAATAAAGGAAGATGAATACGCCTTTTCAACTTTTAGAGGCGGAGAAGGAACTCTTTCAAATCGTGAGAAGAAATCGATAGAATTCTTAGCTGTTAAATATTACAGATTATATATTGCAAATTATAACACGATATGGAGATATTGGTTTGCGTTGTTTTGTCACAGGTATTATAAAAAATATGGAATTGAAATACAGTCAAATCACAGCATTGGTCGGGGGTTTGTTATTGGCCATTGGGGGAGAATTGTTGTTAGCGGAGATGCAATAATAGGTGATCAAGTAATGATTACCCATGGTGTTACAATAGGACGCGATATAAGAGGTAAACATAAAGGGGTTCCTAAAATAGGAAATCGCGTGGCAATACGTGCAAATTCCACTGTTACAGGTAATATAACAATAGGCGACGACGTTCTTATTGCACCAAATACTTTTGTAAATTTTGATGTTCCGAGTCATTCAATCGTTATAGGTAATCCAGCTAAGATTATAAGTAGAGAGAATGCTACGGATGGACATGTTGGGAGAGTGGCTAGTGAATCAATCTTTGACTTATGATGTTTCAAAAGAAACATTTAAAAATAAAAAATTATATGAAACAGTGATTTTTATAGCTGTTTTTTTATCAAGTATGCTTGGTGGACAGTTGTTTGGGATATCCCTCAATAAAATAGCATTAGTACCTTTAGAAATAGTACTTTTGATGAAACACAGAAGTTTAAGATTTTCTATCGACAAAACTAAACGAATTATGCTTCTGTGGTATTTATTTTTTTTCATCTCGTCATTCTTGGGATTTAGAGTAAGTACATCCTTGAACGGGCATTATAGTGGCCTTCTTCTAAACATACTTCAGGTGGTTTTATTTTATATACCACTACTCTTAATGATTTCAGATGTGCCAAATCTAAAAGAAGGACTTACAAAGGCGATAATTCTAACTGCAAAAATCCAGGCTATATGGGGTATACTTCAGTTTATATTGTTACATTTACGAGGAGTGGATTTAAATCAACTTGTATTCATTGATATATTGAAAGGAGCACTAGGAACTCAGTGGGTCGCTTGGTATTATGATGGCTTTACTAGTCATCTAAGAGTTACTGGTTTGAATCATGACCCTGCATATTTAGCTCTGATATTAATATTGGGATTTTGCTATGAAAAGAATAAGTTGTGGAGAATTATTTTTACAATTGTTATTGTAATGGCGTCGTCTAGAGCAGGTATTCTTTGCATATGTCTTTTATGGTTGTATTCAATTCTAAAATCACACAAAATAACAGTTAAACAGTTTCTTAGAGGAGTTGTGACAATTTTTGCTATAATAATTGGATTTTATATTTTATACACTAATATGCCTTATATGCAACAGCAGATTGAATTGCTAATAAATCGATTTATGGGAATCTCGCTCGCAAATGATGATGGAAGCTCAAGGCATATACTATATTACATAACTGCGATAGAAATATGGTTTTCCGAGTTCGGTTTAATTGGAAAACTGTTTGGGGTAGGGCCTAGAGTTGGTGGTGTGGCCATTGTAATGAGTAAACTTCCTAGGAGGTTTACATTAAATAATTATATGATAAGTAATGCATGGGTTATAGAATGTGACTTCGCAGAAACATTGCTGGGAAATGGATTGTTGGGCTTATCGTTATTATATAGCGTTTATTTTAAAATATTTAAGTTAAGTGTCAATGAAGAAAAGATGGCTATAATGGGGATTTTTATAATGGGTTTAATGTATGACGTTGTTAATACAACTCTTATACAGCTATTTTTGATTTGTTGTATTGGTTTAATTAGCCGTTCAAGAACTACACGAAAGGAGATATTGGCGTGAAACTTCTTTTTATTCAAGGCGGATCAAGATGGAAATTTGACGATAAAGGAAACGCCTATACAGATGCGAATTTTAATGAGAACATATGGAACAGATATAGGGCGTATTGTGATGAATTAACAGTAATATTAAAAAAAGAGGAAACTATCTATAAGGAAGAAGTGGCTCGTTGCAGATATAATAGGTTTGACACAAAAAAATCCAAGTTAATTGCACTTCCAGATATATATAGACCTGTATATCAATTTTTAAATATAAAATATCGTAGAATTATTAATGAGAATATCGAAAAAGCTGTAAAAGAAGCCGATGCAATTATTATTCGTTCGATAGGAACATATTATACAAATACTGCACTGAAATATGTGCGTCAATATAAAAAGCCTTATTTAGTAGAAGAAACAGGTTTTTCTTTTGAAGCATTATGGTATCATAGTCTCCCTGGAAAATTTGCAGCCATTCCTAATGAAATAACGACAAAAGCTTTGATGAAAGATGTTCCTTGGGCCATATATGTAACAAATGAAGCACTTCAAAAAAGATATCCATGCAAGGGAAACTCTTTGGGGTGCTCTGATGTGGAAATAATAATAGATGAATATGCGTTAGAGAAAAGGTTGAAAAAGGACTCAAACGAAAGAATTATTTTAGGGACAGCCGCTTTTCTTGATGTAGGTTGGAAGGGCCAAATTTATGTAATTAGAGCATTAGCTAAATTAAAAAAGAAAGGACTTTCTAATTTTGAGTATCAACTTATAGGTGCAGGGACTGGTAAAATGTTACAAGCTGAAGCTCAAAAACTAGGAATTGCTGATCAAGTTCGAATTATTGGAGCATTGCCGCACGAAAAAGTATTTGACTGGTTAGATAATATAGATGTGTATGTTCAGACGAGCTTTATGGAAGGATTGTGCCGTTCAATAATTGAAGCTATGAGTAGAGGTTGTCCTGTATTGTGTACTGATGTGGGGGGCAACTATGAGTTGGTAGAAAAAAAGTGCTTAATGGACAAAGGAAACGTAATGAGTATTGCTCAGAAAATTGAAATGATGATAGACGAAGAATTCCGTAGAGAACAAAGCAAAAGAAATTTTGAGGCATCAAAACAATATGAGATGAGTTATTTAAATGACAAGAGAAATAGTTTCTATAAAGAGTTTTTAAGTACTGTAAATGCAGAAGAGAAATAACAGATGAAATATTCACCAAAATTTTTTCATGATACTATGCCTGATTGGAAAAGAAAAAAAGATCCACTAATAGCGCGAATTTTTCATCGTCCAATTTCTTTTGTTTTCTCAAGTTTTTTTGCTGAAATAGAATTTACGCCTAACCAGGTGTCTTTTATATCTCTTATTATTGCTTTTATTGCAGTTATATTTTTTGCTTCATCTGGTATCCCAATGTTGCTTATTGGCTATGCTTTATTGAATCTATGGTCAATTACTGACTCCGCAGATGGTAATATGGCAAGATCACTTGGAGGAAAACCTTATGGTGATTTTATTGATGCCACAAGTAGTTATTTCTTATATGGAATGATGTTTCTTCCATTATCCTATTCTGTATTTAAGACTGGCGGAGTAGTTGTTAAATCAGGAATGCCAGAAATAATGCTGCTCGGCGCATTAGCTGGGGCGTTAGATACTATGACACGCCTTTTCTTCCAAAAAATGAAGAATAATGCATATGAAATTCGAATGGCTGAAATGCAAAAAGGCAACAACCCAAGTGAGGACATCACAGATAGATCGCAAAGTAAGATAGGAAAGCTTCAAACTAAGGTTGATGGTGAATTTGCCTGCGGTGGAACTATTCAACTTGTACTGTTATTAGTGTGCATTCTTACGCGGTCGTTAGATTTGTATATAGGATTATATTTCTTATATAGCTCATTGACGTTTATAGCTTCCATCATCTATTTAATCAAGAAGACAGGTTGTTTAAAAAACTAACAATAGTATTTCATAATTTAACCCGGTACTAATCTGCCGGGTTTTCAAAAGACTATTTGTTCGCGAAAATAAGAAAGGAGAAGTTCATGAATAAACAAGAATCTGATATTCTGAATACGCTCCTGCAAGAACCTTTTATAAATCAAAGGATATTGTCAGAAGCATCTGGGCACTCACTCGGTGTAGTGAATCGTTCAATCAAAAACCTAATAAAGGAAGGTCTTTTAGACGACCATATCAGACCTACGTCTCTAGCTCTGAAGGAGCTGAAAGATAAGTCTCCGAAAAACGCAGTCATCTTGGCAGCTGGCTTTGGTATGCGTATGGTTCCAATAAACACACAGGTTCCAAAAGCATTGATGGAAGTTAATGGTGAACCGCTTATTGAGAGAATTATTCAACAGCTAAATGAGGTTGGAGTGAAAGAAATTCATGTGGTCATTGGCTTTATGAAGGACCAATTTGAATATCTTATTGATGAATATGGTGTGAATTTGATTGTTAATGAAGAGTACGCAGAGAAGAATAATCTCCATTCTCTTGCTCTTGCTTCAAAACATCTCTCAAACACCTACATTATTCCATGTGATATCTGGTGTGATAGAAATCCATTTCATCGACACGAACTGTATTCTTGGTATATGGTATCAGACCTTATGGACGATGAAAGCACAGTAAGGGTAAACAGAAAGATGGAGCTTGTTACTGCAGAAGGCGGTAATAGCATGGTTGGTATTGCCTACCTTACCTCAGAGCAAAGCAAAGTTGTTAAGGATAGGCTGAAGCGGTTTGATAAAAGTGGCAAGCACAATAACGATTTCTGGGAAGAAACACTTATTGATGGAGACAGGATGATTGTTCAGGCCAGGGTGGTTCATTCTTCTGATGTTGTTGAGATTAACACATATGAACAGCTTAGAGAACTAGATGAAGAGTCTAACCACTTGAAGTCGGATGCGATTAGCATTATCGCTGCATCACTCGGTGTAAATAAGAATGAGATTGTGGATATCGAAGTACTGAAAAAGGGTATGACAAATAGGTCGTTCTTGTTCTGCTGCAGAGATAAGCGATACATCATGCGTATTCCTGGTGAAGGGACTGATCAGCTTATCAACCGTAGGGAAGAGGCTGATGTGTATAAGGTTATCGGAGATAAGAATATCTGCGATGATATTGTTTATATCAATCCGGAGAACGGTTACAAGATAACTGCTTTCCTTGAAAACTCAAGAGTCTGTGATCCAGAGAACCAGGATGACCTAAAAGCCTGCATGAAGCGATTAAGAGCATTCCATGACTTAAAGCTTAAAGTTGACCACGAGTTCAACATCTATAAGCAGATTGAATTCTACGAAACGCTGTGGGAAGGAAAGCCTTCAATCTATCGTGATTACAAGAAAACGAAAGAGAATGTACTTGAACTGAAAAAATATATTGATGAGCATGCAGGGGAAAAGGTTCTGACACACATCGACGCAGTTCCGGATAACTTCATGTTCACAGAAGACGGAGATATTAGATTAATTGACTGGGAATATGCTGGAATGCAGGACCCTCATGTAGATATCGCAATGTTCTGTATCTACGCACTCTATGATAGGAAACAGGTCGATAACCTTATTGATCTTTATTTTGAGGGGGAGTGCCCGAGAGCTACAAGACTTAAGATTTATTGCTACATTGCAGCTTGCGGCCTCCTTTGGAGCAACTGGTGTGAGTATAAGAGAAGCCTTGGCGTGGAATTTGGTGAGTACTCATTACGTCAGTACAGATATGCAAAGGATTACTACAAGATAGTAAAGGAGGAGCTGAATGAAAGTAGATAACGCGATAATCATGGCAGCAGGAACTGCCAGCAGGTTTGCGCCTCTATCCTTTGAGCTTCCTAAAGCGTTGATTGAGGTGAGAGGAGAAGTACTTATTGAGAGACAAATTAAACAGCTCAAAGAAGCTGGTATCGATGAAGTGATTATCGTAACCGGTTATAAGGCTGAGCAGTTCGAATATCTGATTGAGAAGTACGGCGTTAAGCTGGTGCACAATCCGGATTACCTAACACGCAACAATAATTCAAGTATCTGGGTTGTAAGAGAGTATCTGAGGAATAGCTATATCTGCTCATCTGATAATTATTTTTTTGATAATCCATTTGAAGCGGAAGTTGATGATTCTTATTACTCATCTATATATGTTGAAGGTGAAACGAACGAGTGGTGTATTAAAGAAGACGATGGAAGGATTAAAGATGTAGTCGTTGGAGGAAATGATTCCTGGGTAATGCTTGGTCATGTTTTCTGGTCTGAGGAGTTCAGTAAGAAGTTTATCTCGATTCTTGAAGAAGAATATGATAAGGCAGAAACAGCTGACAAACTGTGGGAAACAATTTATATCGACCACATTGATGAACTGGATATGAAAATTCGAAAATACCCTGCAGACTTTATTTTTGAGTTTGATACCCTTGATGAGCTACGAGAGTTTGATGAATCCTATAAAGCTAATACCAGGTCATCAATAATAAAGGGAATATGTAAAACACTTGGTGTAAACGAGAGCGATGTTATAAAGTTAAAGTCCTTTAAGGATGAGAATAACGCGGCTGCAGGTTTTACGTTTGAGGTGGATAAGAAATACAAATATTATTATAAAACAAAGAAAATGGAGGAAATGTAAGTTATGAACAAGTTTAAGAGTGGTAGGATTGATTGGATGATAACGTTGGCTCCGTTCATTATCATAATGGCGTTAGCTGGTGTATTGTTCATTTTCCCAGAGCAATCAAACAACATTATTGGTCAGGTAAGATTCTTCTTTGGTGATACCCTTGGTATTTATTATTTGGTTATCGGCTTAGGAGTGCTATTAGTTTCTATTTTCCTGTCTTTCTCAAAGTATGGCGATGTTGTACTTGGTGAGCCTAATGAGAAGCCTAAGTATTCATTCTTTGCCTGGGGCAGCATGATGTTTACATGCGGTCTTGCAGCGGATATTCTGTTCTATTCTTTTGCAGAGTGGACAATGTACGCAACCAATCCTCACATTGCTGAGCTTGGTTCTATCGCAGACTGGGCAGGCGTATTTCCTCTGTTCCATTGGAGCTTCATTCCATGGGCTTTTTATCTGGTACTCGCTGTAGTATTTGGCTTTATGCTTCATGTAAGAAAGAAGAATCGTCAGAGATATTCAGAAGCATGTCGTCCTATCATTGGCAAGCATGCTGACGGTATTTTAGGCCGTGTGATTGATTTGTTTGCATTGTTTGCACTACTTGCAGGAACAGCCACAACTTTCTCTGTTGCTACACCGCTTATGGCAGCTATTATTGCAGACCTCTTTGGACTTGCAATCAGCCGTACAGTAATCACAATTATTATTCTTTTGGTTACCTGTGCTGTATATACTTATGCGGTTCTTCACGGGTTTAAGGGTATCAGCTTCCTTGCCAAAGCATGTATTTATTTATTCTTTGGTTTATTACTTGTTGTCCTTCTTATCGGTGGACAGGGAAGATTTATCATTGAGAATGGTTTCCAGAGCCTTGGTAAGATGTTCCAGCATTTTATAGAGCTTAGTACATACACCGATCCAACTCGTTCTAATAACTTCCCACAGGATTGGACTATTTATTACTGGGCATATTGGATGGTATGGTGTATTGCGGCCCCTTTCTTCATTGGTAACATCTCGAAAGGCAGAACAATTAAGCAAACCATTCTTGGTGGCTATATCTTTGGTGTTGGTGCAACGATTGTAAGTTTTGTCGTTCTTGGTAACTATGGACTCGGCGTACAGGTAAGTGGTGGCGCGGACTTTATCACACAGTATGCGGCGGACGGTGATCTTTACGCCTTGATTATTAATATCATTAACACCATGCCAGCTTCAAAGATTATTCTTGCAATTACAATGCTTTGCATGATTGCATTCTATGCAACAAGCTTTGACTCTATTGCATATACAGCATCATGCTACAGTTATAAGCAGTTAGGAGAGAATGAGCATCCACACAAGCTAATTGAACTGTTGTGGTGCATCCTTTTGATCATGCTTCCTATCGCATTGGTATTCTCTGAAAGTTCTATGAACAATATTCAGAGTGTAAGTATTATTTCTGCATTCCCGATAGGTATCATCATGATTATTATGATTTGGGGATTCTTCAAGGATATTAAGAAGTACATGGAAGAGAAGAAGTAATTGTACCTGCGGTAGCTACCAACCTATCATATCAATGCTCTTGACAGCTATATTATAATTAAGTAAAGACAAAAGCAGGAAATCCCAATTCCCTGTCGAAGTAATCTACTTAGTCCCGATTCAGTTTCTTGATTTGCTTTGATAGTTATTGGGTAACTGTCGACTATTTGGGATCTATCCCTTTGTAACTGTTAACTTTTCGGTACTCTCTCAGATTCAATTTTCTTAATACAATAGAT
>OMZC01000087.1 GCA_900315395.1 uncultured Gammaproteobacteria bacterium | reverse complement strand
TGTCTACCGCCAGTTAGGCGGTCACTTTTCGACAACTAAAAATGAGCACACGCGACAGCTACGCGGACACTCATTTTAATTCATAACAGCCCACAAGTTTTTTTTATTCTAAATTCATCCTTACCCCCTACGAAAGTCATAACCTCGAAGAGCAGTAATTTCGCTGTGTAATTTATTGAGGACAATATGACTCAAACAATAAATATTGAGACAATCAGGAGATTAGTTTCTCTGATTGTTGCTCAACCAGACATTAGTAACCGAAAGTTAGCTCAAAGCTTAGGTATTGGAAGAACCAGTGCTACTAAATATCGAGCTTTGTTGGATCAGGCAAATATTAGCCTTGAGTCAATCGGTGCTCTTTCAGATGAAGTTCTTACAAAGGTATGTGGTGTTGCCACAAAGCAAGTAGACTTTGTAGAGCCTGATTGGGAAGAAGTTAGAGAATATCTGAGTACCAAAAGAGTTTGGGGGAAGATGTTACCTACAGAGCGCAGTGCTTGGGTGAATCTATATCTTAAACAGTACTTTCCTAATTTCACAGGTGAAGGTTGCCTTCCTGAAGGCTGTATGTCTGAACGAACTTTCAATCGCAGATATAGCAAATACCTTCACGATAAAGGTCTTGATATATTAAGGCACCAGCCATACTCAAATAACAACTTTGGCCCTGCATCCATGGTGGAAATCGATACTATAGGTGACAGATTTGAGTATGTAAATGCAAAAGGAGAACACCAGAAGGCTGTTATTTTTACAGCAGTACTCAAATACTCAGGATATATCTATGCTGAAGCCATGAGTTCTGGCAGTGGTATCTGTTGGGCTGTAGCCATTATCAATGCCTTGTATTTCTTTGGTGGTGTACCTGAAGTATTAAGGAGTGACAACGACAAAGCTTTATGCCAATACGGTTCACCAACCAGACTTCGAGCCACAATCGAAATGGTTGTTCGTGAATTTAAGATGGGTACAGATCTTTGCCCAGTAAGATCACCTAAATGGAAAGGCACTAATGAGAGAGCCAATCTTACTCTTCAAAAGCATCTTTTTGAAAGTCAGCCTAAGAGCTCTATTCCTCATGTTGAAGATCTTACCCATTTAAATCGTATGCTTTTACAAGAACTCATGAAGATCAATACAGCTTCACGTTCTCATGGTCAGCTATCTAGGTTCGAAGTCTTTAAAAGATATGAATCTCCTTTTTTAAAGCCATTACCTCTGGTTAGACCAACAGTAAAGTACATGTCCTATGCCTTTGTAAGAAAAAATGGTTACGTAACTTACCAGAATAACTATTACTACGCAGGTATAGAACAGATTGGAAAGACCATCATCATAGAAAACAACATGGGGAAAAACATCAATCTGCGTAAGGACGGAAATTTGAAGGTAATCGTCTCTTACGAACTTGATAAAAATGCTATTTCCCCAAGACACTATCATAAGGCAGACAGCTTTAAAACAGAAACAGAACGTGTTACCTCACGTCCAAAAGAATGGTTTATTTCTGCTTTTGAAAATCTAAGTGAGCCTCATGATGCCATAGCTAAGGCCATTCAATGGTTATTTGAAGTGTTCAAGTCGTCCACACCTGTTGCAACAAGACTTTGCAATCAAATTTACAACCTTTACAGCAAAAATCCTCAGGATCTTGACTGTCTTAACGCTACCTGTGAAGAGATTGTAAAAAAAGCTTGTACAACGGAGCTGAGAACACAGATAAGCAGAACATATAACCTGTTCTCAAGAATAAAAGAAATGGGAACTGACACTTTTAGCAACTTTGTAACCTCGTCTTCAAATTTAAGCACTGAGCCACCAAAAACAAAAGATGTTGCTAATACCACCAATAACCAATCTAAAGATAGTGATTCTGTAAGAGGAGAGGAATACTACCATGAACTCTTTAAATAGTAATGATTCAGTAAAAAACATGACCGAGTCTGCATTAAAAGCAGGCTCTGAGCACAGTCTAGAAGAGAATCTCTCAATTCTCAAAGAATTACACCTTTCAGGTATGGCACAGGCATTAAGTGATTCTAAACAGGATAACTCTTTTTTAGAATTAGGATTTAACGATCAACTTTATGAGTTACTCCAGGTTGAAATAACTAAAAGGCGTAACAGTCGTTATCAGAGAAGACTTAAAAAGAGTGCGTTAACTTCAAACGCTACTCAGGAAGTTATTTCTGAACGCAAGAAAAGTTACCGCATATCTCAATCTCATATTGATTATCTAATGTCAGGTCGATGGCATAAGGAAGGAGAGCTAATCATAATTACCGGTAAATGCGGATGCGGTAAAACAGATTTAGCATCAGCCATTGTAGATGCCTCCTGCCGTAATGGTCTAAAGTGTCTGTGTGTTGATTACAGTCTCATGATCACCGAGCTTGCTAGTGCCTTGTATTCTGGTGATCCTAATGTATATGAAAATGCCAAGAAACAGTATTACTCTCACGATGTTCTTTTTATTGATGATGTCTGTATTGGAGAACAGAGAAATGGAGAATCCTTTGTCTTTAAGGACTTGGTACAGAAATGCAGGGAAAACAACAGATGTGGCCTGATATTAGCTTCACAGCTTCATCCTGCTAATTGGCTTCAACACATGGGAGGTTCTAAGGAAGCTGCTGATGCTGTAATGGACAGAATTCTGCACAACTACCAGCATTTACAGCTTGACGGTCAATCCCAACGCTCTGAAAAGCCTAAGTTTAAAAATGAGGAGAACTGATAATGACCTCTCCCAAAGTAACTGAAGGTGTAATGGGTGT
>OMZC01000010.1 GCA_900315395.1 uncultured Gammaproteobacteria bacterium | reverse complement strand
ACACGGTAAATCCACGTTTCTACATTTCAGCGAAGGTCTCGTTCATATTGTCTATCCTAAAGCACGCTGTAGTAGTTGCTGCAGTTGCATCAGCTGCATCAGCTGCTTTTGTTTCAGCTGCTAATGCTAAGACTTATGATTTAAGTAATGATTCAACATTCAATAGTGCATCAGTAAGCATTATCGATGATAATGATGGCACTGATACAACCATTACAAAAACATTAAATCCAAATTATGATGGTACAAGAGATATCTATTCTTTAGTTGTTCAATCCGGAAACATGAAATTTACTAATGGTGGTAAGTTGAATGTTATACAACAAGTTGTTCTAAGCGGAGGTTCTCTTGATGCAAGCAACACTGATATTGTTATGCCTCTTCTATTTATGAACAATATCCAAAATTCAGCTACACCTACATATACCACAGCAACTTTTGGAAATTTACGTATAACAGCTGGTGCTGCAACACAGAACGTAATTTTAAAGGCCGATAATCTCTATATTGACAGACAAGTAGTAACTTCTTTTGATACTGTAGAAACTAAGAATTTATATGTTGGTCTTAATGGATCTGATAATTTTGGAGATCCAACATTCAGTTATGGATCTGCAAACTTCAAAAATCTTAAAGCTGAAAACGCGGTTTTCACTTCACAATTTGGCTTAGCTGAAGTAAGAGGTGTTATTACCAACTATGATGGTGATCTTGTAAAAAATCTGTCAGTTGGACAGTATTCTTATGTATTTTTAGGTCTAGATCCTAATATCCTTTCAGAAGGAAATTATATTACCGAAGCCTATTATAGATTTGGCTGGTTAACAGATGATCCTGTAAGAGATGGCATGGGTTACAAATCAGTCCTTTATATTTATGATCCAAGTGGTATAAAGGTTCAAAACGGTGGTGGTATCACTGTTGATGGTAATGTTGTAGCTCCAAATGTTGAGGCAAACACTGTAACTATTGGCGATTACAGCGCGATTATTTTATCAAAAGAGTTATCAGATAACGCTTTAGTATCAGGCAACAATCAGCCTGCAATTAGTTTTGCTGATGGTGTAACCGGAACTGTTAAATATTCAGCTAACTCAAGAATTATTTTAGATTCAACATCTATCAGAGCAGGTTCTTCATATAACATCTTTGGCAAGCACTATGCTGTTCCTATAAATGGTTATAGAGGTGCTTTAATTGTTGAGTCTTTAAACGGTAACTTTAAGGCTTACTTACCTCCATCAGGTTACGGTACAGGTGATAATAACTACAACACCATTGAATGAAGGTATACCTTCAAGTGATGTTGTTATTCCTGGTAATCAGAATCCAGATTCAGGCAATACAGGTACTACAACACCAAGCAATCCTGGTAACGCAGGTACCACCACTCCAAGCACACCTGATAACGGCAACAACCCAGGTAATTCAGGCAATACTACCAAGCCAAGCTTACCAGGTCTACCAGGTACAGGTACTATCTATGAGACCTTCACAAGAGGTGATTACACTAACTTAGGTAATTCCTTATATGGTCTGTTACACAATACCATCAATGATGCAAATGCAAAGGGCACAGGTTCAGAGTTCTTATCAGCAGTAGCAGGTGAAACCTTCACCGGTGGTAAGGATGCAGAGCAGGCTGCACGTTTAGGTCAGTTAGGTGGTGTATATCAGTCAGCATTTACTGTAAGCAGTATTACAGATGACATCGTATCATCACGTAACGGTGTAGGCAGTTCAACAGGTTCACTGATTGTATCTGATAACAACAATGGCTTTGGTATCTGGTTATCACCAATGGTAAAGGTAGCAAGCTCAGATGGCTTTGATTCAGACGGTTTATCATATGGTACCAGAGTAAGATTAACTGACTTTGCAATTGGTGCAGATTACACCTTAAATAACGGTTCCCGTTTAGGTGCATACTTCCATACCGGTAACGGTAAGAGCACAGGTAAAGGTTTAGCATCACATACAGATGGTGACTTAAAGTACTACGGTGCAGGTTTATATGGTAAGTACAGCTACAATAACTTCTCATTATTAGCAGATGTATCTTATAACAAGATTACTGATGATGTAGATACCGACTTAGGTTTACAGTCATATTCAAGAGCATCAGCAAGTGTTGATACTTATATGGTAAAGGCAGGTCTAACCGGTCAGTACAACTTCAACGTAAACACTGTATCAGTAATTCCTCATGCAGGTGTCCGTTACACCACCTTAAAGAGTGATGATTACTCAGTACAGGCAAATGGTCTATACATTGCCAATGTAAAGAGTGACCGCACAAAGGTAGTATCATTCCCAGTAGGTGTAACCGTAGAGAAGGCATTTAACGTAGGTCAGACAGACTGGAAGGTAAAACCAGCTGTTGACTTAGGTGTAAACTTCAACACAGGTGACACAGATGCAAGCTATAAGACCACCTTCATTGGAGCAAACGAAGCATCACTAAATGCTGAGATTGCAGACAGTGTTGTATACACCGCAGGTGCTGGTCTTAAGTTCTCTCATCAGAAGAATGCTGATATTGAAGCAGGTGTTGTATATGCAGCATCTGAGAACACCAATGATGTAACCTTCCATGTAAACGGTTCATACCAGTTCTAATGTAAGGTAACTGAATCAATGTAGCCTAAAACTTAGGCTACATTAAAAAAGGATCTCAAAAATTGAGATCCTCTTTTATTTAATCCGTCAAATAAGAGCAAATTTGCTTATTCTCATTTCCATATTTCTTATCTTGTTCATAACTTTTCTGTACTGAGCTTTTTTCTTTAGAACGGATCACAAGTTCTAATAACGTTAATGATCAAGATTAAAGTTCATCTAGGTTCAAAAGAACTATGATTTTATAGAGCTTGCATTGCATGTTATAATTATGGAAAACATAGAAATCTAACGATTTATCCTTAAAAAGTGCAAGTAATATTGCATATTCTAAGAACAGTAAAACTTAGCTTTGATTTGGTTAATTTTATTATCAAGATTTAATGCAAAAAGTTTAAAGTTATAGCTAGGCACTTTAACTTTTAAGCTCCAAAAGGGCATCTTAAAAAGTTTCTCTACATAGTGGTTCACGGAAAGTATGGTAAGCAAACATCTTAAGCATATTAACAATCTTAAAAACTTAAAAGTTGAAAATGTTAAAGCTCTTCTAAAAGATTCTTTAATTCGTGAAGGATCTTTTCTTGAGATGAATGAAAATTGCACTCCAGCTAATGGTGAGGCTATTGATAAAGCACTAGCAGCTCATTCAAGAAAACCTGCTGTAACTAGCGCAACAAACATTAAAGAAAAAAATGATTATCTCTTTTACCTTTATGCAGCCTTTGCCTTTGGCGGTCATGGCGAGTGTGGCGAAAAGTTAAAAGATTATATTAGTAAATTATGTTTTCATAAGTTAAAACCTCACTTCCATTCAAAGGTCTATAAGTCTAATGCCGATTTTATAAGAAATGACGATAATTTATCTGGTTTATCAGACTTTTTGATAGCTTTTTCAGATGAAGCTTTGCCTAAGGATATTACCTTAGCTGTAAAAGGTGAATTTATTCCTTCCCGTCAAGCAGTTTATATCCCATTTTGCATAGCAGGCCTTTTTGCTGATGCTATAAAAATAAGACCAGCCGATGAGAATGAAATCAATGATCAATTCTACGAATTCATTGAATATAAATTTTCAGATGTTGATGATGTGTTTTGCTGTGAGAACTTTGATGATGATTCAAACGATCATATATTAAAGTTTGAATCTCACAGGCATTTAACTCCAAATTTCTTCTCTAGACTTTATCCAAATTTTGCTTATAAAAAGGAATCATCAGTCATTTTAGGAATGCCTGGAGCTGTTGCTTTTAGAATAGGTAAATCTTATTTAAATGGTGATTTCTTACCAATGGATAAGCAAAAGGCTAAAGAATGGTTCTCTTACGGTATGGTTGTAGGTGATCCTTACTGTGCTTTAGCTTACCTTATGTATTTTGTTGATCTTTCATTAGATGATGAGTTAAGACGAGAGCCTAAATTAGCTACTATCTACAGTATTTTATTAAACACATTCTTGATTGCTTATAACGAAAAACGCTTACCTATGGCAAATTTCGTTTCATTTGATAGTATTACTAACAGTTGCAAAACTATTCAAGAAATTTCGTTCTACAACTTGTTATCTTTTGTTAATAATTTACGATACGAAGTATTAGTAGAGGATCTTCCATTTGCGCTCCCATCAGTGGTTATGAAAAATTTCTCTGATATTTTGATGGAGTTTGCTGATGAATATGCTTACAACCCTCGTACTTTAGCAGCAATTGCAGTTTACCTTTCTGCTCAGGCAAATTTAGATAACAGTACTAAGTATTTAAACGGGCTTTTAAAGATAGCTAAGATTAAGAAAAGATGTAAAGAGCCATCAGATAAACTCTTTGCATTATTAGATTATGGTTTAGCTCGTGAAGATGAGGATACATATCAGGCTTATGAGAATTTGTACTGCTTGTATAAAGGACCTTTTGAAAATATAGATAAAGATATCCTAGAGAAAATGTCAGAACAAGGCAACGGCAAGGCTACCTTTACTTTAGGTAACTTGAGTTTGACCTCAGCAAGTGACAAGAAATCTTTAGTGATATGGAAGAAAGCAGCAGAGCAGGGTAATGGATTTTCAAAACTGAATCTTGCGATGGGACACTTAATTAAAAAGGAAATCCCTAAAGCAATTTACTATGCTACTCAGGCTATAAGACATGGCATTGTCTTTGGTTATTACATTCTATATAAGGCTTATCTTGAGGATAATCCAGCTCTTGCCTTTACCTATTTACGTTATGCTAAAGAATATTTAATTCCAGATGCTGTATCTGAATATAAGGCTGCAGTAAACAGTGGAGTTTATGAGCCATTGCCTTATATGAAGAGAATTGAAGAACTTGAGAAGATGGCAGAGAATAACGCACCTGCCAGTCTTGTCATGTCAGAAATTTATAATTCAGCAATCCTCTTACCATACAATATTGAAAGAACCTTCCATTATCAGCAGTTAGCTATTTCAAATGGTTGTGTATCATTCTTTTCTTTCTATAAAGAAATTTATGGTCATGCTTTCCCTCCTGATATGGAAAAGAGCTCTGTATTTTCTTCATTTAGAAAGAGTTTAGAAAAAATGCAGTCTTTCTTTAGTGGGGCTGCAACTGATGACAGCGCTGAGCATGAGGCTGTGGTCAATAAGGTCGAAGAGATCTACGATGCACTTGTAAAAGGTACTACAGAGCTTGAGAATGACGTTTTATATGAATTGTCTGAATCTAAGTTCTATAACCACTTCGGTCATAAAGTTAAATTACCAAAGACTTTACGTAAGCCAATCGAGTGCTCTGTAGACGAGTTAAAAGAAAAACTCCAAGATGGTACTTATAACACTTTATTAGGTTCTGATTTCTATCAGCATCCAGGTCAGAATGTCATAGCCTATTGCTTGGAAGAGCCATACTCAAAGTTACCAAATTCTCAGAATTTACTCATAACCAGAGCTTTGATGTCTGTAAGAGCACTTACCTTTGCTCCAGAATACAGCACTTATAAAGAGTTTATGAAATTAGCTAAGAACTCTGGTAATACTACTGCTATGATCTTAGGTGATCTTGATTTCTCTGCAGTCTGTGATTCTAAAGATGGTGCTTTAGATATAAGCAAATGTGAGAGAACAGGGGAAGAGAGTGCAGAACTTTCAGATCCTGATGTATTCATTTCAACTGTAGCTCAGTAGTTCAGTAGCTCAGTGAATAAGTTGCAAGAAAAGAAAAAGAGAAAAGTAGCTTTTAAACTTAATTTAAGAGTATAGGAGCCACTGATTTAGAAAAAAATAGTAGGTTTTATGCAATACCTTTTTAAAATATCTATAGACAATACTGAGGCCTGGAGATTGATTGCTATAGATGGACAGGCTGATCTTGCACATGTAGCGAAGCTGATTGCTTTATCCTTTGATTATGCTGATGGAAAAATGCTGTTTAACGTCAAAGGAAAAGACTACAATGCAGGTGTAAAAGGTGACACCGACAGTGTTGAAGCTTTAACTCAATTTGATACTTTATGTGTTGAGTTTGAAGAGGAATTCCTCTTTAAAATTGACTCTAATCCATTGCTCACACATACAGTAAGAGTAATGAAAAAGGATGAGCATCTGTTTTGTCTGATGCCATCCTGTCTTGTAGGTTCAGGTCTTTTACCTTGTAAAGATAATTTAACCAGTTTAAAAATTAACAATTATCTTGATTCAGATGAAGCTAAAAGCCTGGATTTACGCGATGTTACTAACAGATTAAGAGCTTACGGTTCATTAAGAAAAGATGTAAATAAGGCAATGGTACAGGCTGGTGCCACTGCTTTAAACTTCGTTCAGAAATAGTCTGTTAAGAATAGATTGTTTGACTTTGCGTCTATACAGATACATTTATAAATAGAATTGGTTATATAAAATTATGCCATTACACATGATAAACAATGTCTCAGTACCAGAGACTTTTGACTTACCTAACCGCCCATCTTTAGCTGAAAAAAAAGCTGATGAGGCCTTATTTGATGAAGCTTTAGCTTTAATTAAAGAGAAAAATGCTCTTTTAATTGCTCACTATTACACTTCTCCTACCATGCAGCGCCTTTGTGAGGCAGCTGGTGGCTTTATAGGCGATTCTCTTGAAATGGCACGTCGTGGTCGTGACAGTGATAAACAGTTAATTGCTGTAGCAGGTGTTCGTTTCATGGGAGAGACAGCTAAGATCTTATCTCCTGAAAAAGACATTATCATGCCAAATCTAAGTGCTGAGTGTTCTTTAGATTTATGCTGCAACGTAGATGATTTAAGAAGAGCAAAACAGGAACATCCTGAGGCTACAGTAGTAGCTTATGCAAATACATCAGCTGCTGTAAAAGCTGAGGCTGACTGGATCGTAACCTCATCATTAGCTGTAGAGCTTGGTAAGTATTTAACCAAATTAGGTAAACCAATCCTATGGGTACCAGACAGACATTTAGGTTCATATATTGCAAATCAGTCAGATTGCGATGTTTACTGCTGGCCTGGTCGCTGTATCGTTCATGATGCCTTTGAAGCTAACGCTTTAGAATTTGTACAAAAAGAGCATCCTGAAGCTAAAGTACTGGTTCATCCAGAGGCTCCAGCTGCAGTTGTAGAAAGAGCAGATTATGTAGGTTCAACCTCACAGATTTTAGCTTATGCAAAATCATCTCCTTGCAAAGAATTCATCATTGCAACCGAGAGAAATATCTTCTACAAATTAACCAGTGCTTGTCCTGAGAAGAACTTTATTGAAGCACCTGTTGCAAGTACTAAAGGTCACTGCATCAGCTGCGCTAACTGCCCATGGATGGAGTTAAATTCATTAAAGAGCTTAATTGAGGCTCTAAATCATCCAAAAGAGCATAGTTTAAGCGTAGATGAGAATACCAGAGTGAAGGCTATGAAGCCATTAGAGAAAATGTTGTCATTTTCAGCTGACTTAAAAGCAGGAAAGATCACTCTTTAAAAGGCTCTTCTTTTAAGCAAATGCAGTAAAGATACAGAAAGTAGTGCAGGCTCTCTTAAGAGAATTTTATAGTATGAAAGGAATTATTACCTATTATTCAAAGCTAGAAGATAAAGGATCAATCCAGTCTGAAGACGGTAAGATTTACTCTTTTACCTCAAAAGACTGTGAAAGGTACTTTACTTTATCTGACATCAAAGAGCCTGTAGAAGCAACTTTTGAAGTGTCAAAAGAGAATGATGCTAGTACTTATCAGGTAAGTCATGTTGCAGCTAAAAGAATCGATCCTGAGAGCAAAGTCTTTTATGATGTTCCATCAAGAGTCGGCATCTCATTTTCAAAACCAGATGACTATGAAGTCATCGTTGAGTCAGAGTATCCAATTACCAAAATCGGCAGAAACTCAAATCTAACCAAAAAAGCTGTGATTGATGAGTGTACCCGCATTGGCGGTAATGCTGTTTTAGACTATAAAGAGAGAAAGATCTTAAAAAACTCTATAGGCTTTTCTTTTTATGTCTATGAAGGCTCTGGTTATCCATCTGTTATAGCCAGACGAAATGACAAAGGTCGATATTCAAAGTCTGATCTTAAAAATCTTTTAGATAATGTAGAAGCTAAAAAGATCTACCAAGGAGAGGTTAACTCAAAGATAGGCTTTAAGATCTTAAAGATAATCGGTGCAATTTTGTTTGTTATCTTTACCATAGGCTTTTTTCTTTCCAAATAGACATTCAGTCCAAAAAATTTATAAATATTTAGGTTAGTTTATGCTAACTATTGCGTTATAATTGTGTCTACAAAGGGAGACATTCAATTATGTTAGCAAAGTTAGTTTTATTTGTTCTATTATGCCTAGCCGTTTATGCTCTATTTCGTGGCGGTAAAAGAATTTTTCATATTTTAATGAAAGGAGACAGTTGTGGCTGTTCAAAGAGTGGTGCTTCTGTATGCCAATGCCATGATAAGAAAAAATGATCTTTATTCATAAAAAGCTAAATTTTTTGTAGTCAATTTTGCAAGTTTGTGTTATTTTCACTTGACGCCTCATTTTCATGGAGTAGTTATGCTTTGTCTTTTTATATGACAAAGTTCAGATTTAGGTGAAGCATAAAACTTGAAAATGACCCATTCTACCCCCATGTAAACTTATGTCGATGATACAAGTAAGGTTTATAAATGGAAGAGAACGAGAAGTTTAGAGTTGATCCTCTAACTGAAGATACACTCAGGAAGCTTGAAGCTTCTGGATTAAGAATGACAGTCCAGAGAAGACACATCATTGAGATTTTAACCTCAAGTCAATGTACTTCTCCTAAAGAGTTATGGTATGAGGCAAAGCAGTTTGTCCCTGATTTAGGAATCGCAACTGTTTATCGTCTGATTAACAGATTAGAGCAGATCGGCGTAATTTCTAAAGCTAGAAATCTTGGAATGCAGAGAGTTGAGCCAAAGTTAGGTACTATAACCGATGACAAAGGCCGTAAGATCTTCAATGCAGGTACTACCAAAGATTTGGCTGCATTAATTAAGCAAGGCTTAATAGCTCGCGGAACAATCGGTCCCCAGAACGAGCTTGAGCTGTCATTAGTGGGTGACAAGGTTAACGTTACTATTAAGTAAGTTTTAATAAGTAAGATTTAAGGTAATTTGGCATGGAAAACGTAAAAAGTGCACCAACTGTATTAGATGCTGTTCCAGAAGCTGTACAGAAAAAACAGGGCGAAATTGCAGAATCAGGTGAAACCTATCTTGAGACTATCTTAGTTATCAAGGAAAGACGCAGCAATGGTCTTGTTCGTGCTGTAGACGTTGCCAATGAACTTAAATTAAGCAAGCCTAGTGTTTCTAGAGGTCTTTCTTTATTAAAAGAGAAAGAATACATCAAAGTAGGTATAGCAGGTGATATTGAGTTTACTCCTGAAGGCAGAAAAGTAGCTGAGGCTGTTTTCATGCGTCATCAGTATTTAACTGTTTTTTTCAAGCATATCGCAAAAGTACCTTCAGATGTTGCTGAGTATGATGCTTGCCGTGTAGAGCACGTGATCTCTGAAAAGACCATGAATGGTATCATCCGTTATTTAAAAGAAAACGATATTATCTAGTTATCTCTCTTACGGCTGGCGGCGTCAGGCTGCCGGCAAAGACTCCCAAAATTTTCTAAAAAAGCATTTCTTCTTTTGAGATTGTCCTTCCATCTTCATTTTATGACGAAATTACTCTCTTAAGCTCCATGTATGTTAACTGTATGTTAATTGACTATACAGTCAGCAGATATTCAACTCTTGTTAAATGTGAAGCTGTACACAAATTCTGATAAAAGTTGCTGTAATACAAAAGGTTAATTTTTCAGATAACATTTATTTTAAAAATCAGTATATTAGGAGTTGAACAGCTGCTTTTTTACA
>OMZC01000117.1 GCA_900315395.1 uncultured Gammaproteobacteria bacterium | reverse complement strand
TGTTAACACCATCACATTTTATAAAAAAATAAACTAATATTTATTTACAAATATCAAAATTCAGGTATCATATGAACTGTTTTAGATCCCCTCTAAAACAGCACTACGAGTCTAGATAAAAATTTATTCAAAGCACCGTTTAGGCGGTACCCCGTTGTGGGGATATAATTCAGCCCGAATATTTTGTTATTCGGGCTGAATTATTTTTCGTCGTTGATGTTCTTAATGGGAATCAATATAGGTTTAGACCAATTTTCCTAAAGTCATCATGATCAAAATTGTTTTGCAGAAGTTTTATGTTATCGGGAGATACTTTATTCTTCTTAAGCAAAGTAAGAGATGATTCTTGAGCTTTCTTCATATCAAGCAATATTGATTTATAAATTTTGTCATCAACATCAAAGAAGTCTTTTATCTCGTCAAAAAGCTCAAGTGAAGGTAGCTCTTTTCCTTCAACAAAACATAAAGCGTGGTGTTGTTTATTGTAGGGAACTGTATTCGGTGTTAGGTCGTAGGCTGGAGATAATTGCCATTCTCCATTGATACGTAAAAAACCATGATTTCTCAAATGGTCATCTGTATTTCCAAAAAGTCCATTAAAGAGCATTCTTCTGAATAATTCTTGCTTTTGTTCTTTTGACGTCATGAAATCTGACATTGCAAGATCTACATAGCTGTAATTATCCAACTCATCGCTCTCTGACAAGCCTAGAGCTGTCATTGCTGACATAAAAGGAATTCGTTTGTTATGTATATCTCTGTCAAACCTTGGTAAAAGAAGAACATCACCAAACTTCGATTCAATAACTTTAGATGAACAAGCTTTGATACCAGCTTCTTTTGCCAAATCTAAATATACTTTCTCGCACTTCGACAACTGAATATCTTGATCGTTTATTGATGGAAACTTAGCTAAAAAAAGTTGACCTTTATCTACTACACAACCTTTTGGTCTTGCTCCTCCTAAACTGCCACTTGGAGCAAACAGTAAATTTATATCATGATCACTCGTATTACCAAGCTCAACTTGTCTAGAAGCTTCGATTAACTCATTTAAACTTGTTAACTTTGGTCTATCCGTAGAATCATCAACAAAATTACCATTGACTTTGATTCGTAAAGCGCCCATTCGAAAATAATCGCTTACACCAAGCAAATACTCAGTTGAAGAAGGAGTGTAACCTAACTTTCTTTTTTGAATTAACCTTCCCCATCGATCTGGACATATATCTTGTAAGCAAGGAGGAAGAACTTGGACATGTTGAATATCAGAAGTGAAATACAATGTTGGATCTAGAGAATAGCCTTTTTCTATCCAAGAAGGAACATAGCTAAAATCATAGACATCATGTCCTCGTGAAGAAAAGGCGGTTACCTTTGCTACAAGCTCTTCATTTGAAAATATCTCAAAATTTAAAAGCTCATTCATAAATATCCGCCTTCACGATTATCTCTTAAAAGAAAGCTCTTAAGCTTAGTAAGAACCTCTATTTGTTCTTCTAGGTCTTGCAAAAGAAGACTTTGATACAGCACTGCCTCTGCTCTTTACAGCATATCCTTTATTAAAAGACTGACCTTCTTTCTCAGAGCGAAGATTTGTGTGTGAAACAAAGTGCTTTGCAGAGTTGTTTGACTTAGGTCCAAACTTCTTTGAGGAATCATCTTTAGTAAAAGTCTTTCTTCTGTCATTCTTATCAAAAGAAGATTCTTTTGAAAACTTGCGACCTTTGCTATCTCCAAAAGTTTTACCTTTCTTAGGGAAAGATGATTTCTCGCCTCTTGCTAAACGAGCTTGAGGCTTTCCGTAAGGAGATCTTCTTGAAGACTTATCATCATTTTCTTCTTTAGAAGAATTAAATGAAACAGGCTTTCTTTCAGGAGCTTTTGTAGATTTTCTTCCTTTATTTGAAGATGAGGCTTTTAAGTCTAATGCAGGAGCCAACTCTTCAACTGGCTCTAAATGAACAGCTTTTCTTAAACGATTTAACTCATTTAAGGTAAGTTCTCTGAACTGTCCTGTCTTTAAGTCAGGATCAAGATCGATACCTGCGTACTTAATTCTGATAAGACGAGAAACTTTAAGACCTACAGCTTCCCAAAGACGGCGGACCTCTCTCTTACGACCTTCTTTTAAGGTTACGTGGTACCAGACATTGCGACCTTCACCACCCACGTAAGTAACTTTATTAAAGCGAGCTTTGCCATCTTCTAGCATTACGCCTTGGGTTAACTGATCGATTTGATCTTCACTTACTTCACCATAGATACGAGCTGCGTATACACGTTCAACCTCATATTTAGGATGCATCAGCGCATTAGCTAACTCACCGTCAGTGGTAAATAAGAGTAAACCAGAGGTATTGATATCAAGACGACCAATGTAGATCCAACGACCAGTTGGAGGCTTTGGGATATGGTCGAATACTGTTGGTCTGTTTTCAGGATCTGATAATGTAGTAAGCTCACCTTCAGGCTTATGATACATTAAGACTCTGCAAGATACTTTTTGACTGTCAGGTGTTAATACTACCTTACCGTCAATTTTAACTAAAATGTCATCTGCTTCGTATCTGTCACCGATGGTAGCCATTTTGCCATTTACGGTAACTCGGCCCTGATCAATCATCTGCTCAAGAGCTCTACGTGAAGCAATTCCAGCGCGGGATAAAATTTTCTGTAACTTCTCAGTCATATAATATTTTCTACTTTAAAAAGCATAAATTGAAATTTCAGGCTCTATTTTACATGAGAGCTTTGAAAATATGAAATTCTCGGTAAGAATTAATAAATAAAACTTCTGAAAGTAGTCTTTAGTCAATTCTAGCAAGCAGTTTTTATCAAAGAACTCATCATTGTCAAAGTCTTCATCTTCTTGAAAGTATCCAAAGTCAGCGGCATCCTCAATATACTCTTCATCAGTCATTTCATCATCTTTGTAGAACTCACCTGAAGCGATTGACGCGTTAATCTCTTTAATAATTCTGTCCCAGTCTTTTGAATCGATTTTGTTTGAAGCTGAACTCTTTTTTACTTTCCAAAAGTTCTTTTATGGAGCAATTACTGGATACTACGTCTTATTTTAAAAGCTGTCTTTGATTATGCTATGGATATTTTGTTAAATAACTTTACAATAGGATGTGCAAAAGGAATTACATATGTCAGATCAAAACGATTCACAGGACTTTGTCCAATGTGCACTCTTTGGTGAGAGCTTTAACTTAAGATGCGCAAAAGAGCAAAAAGAAAATCTTCAAAGAGCGATAGTTTCATTACAAACTAAAGCATCCTCTATGATGCGAGATAATCCTAATTTAACTCCTACACAAGCAGCTATCTTAATTGCGCTTGACTCAGAGAGTACCTTGCAAGGATATCTAAACGACAAAACGCCATTTGAAAATGAAGCACTGAAACTTATCACCAGAATGAAGGTATCACTTCAGAGAGCCAACAATGACTGATTTTTTCGATAACAAAGTTTTACGCAAGTCGCTGCGTCAGCAGATCTTAGAACAGAGAAGACAGGTAACACCTGTAAAAGCCTATGAGGCTGGCGTTGAGATTGTAAAAATCTTAAGTCACCATAAACACTTCCAGCAAAAAAAGATGGTGGGATCATATTTAAGCTTAGGTGGTGAGTTATCTACAGAGCCTATCAACGAGTATCTTCTAGAACACCATGAATTAGCTCTACCTTTTATGGATGTTCACGTAAAAGGTCATATGGACTTTTATTCCTATAAGAAAGGTGACAGGTTAATTGAAAACCGCTTCCACATTCTAGAGCCTGAGAATTTACCAGAGAATCTGGTAACTCCTGATAAATTTGAAGCTTTGATTGTGCCATTAGTTGGATTTGATAATAAAGGCAACAGATTAGGTATGGGTGGAGGCTATTACGACAGAATGTTAAAGAAGCTCTCTGCTCAATGTCTTTTAATAGGTGTAGCTTATGACTTCCAACTTTTAGATGCTGTACCTATTGAGCATTGGGATATGCCTTTGCATGAAGTCATAACTCCTACCAAGCACTACGTCTTCTAATCAATTTATCTAAAATCGCCAATAAAAAACCCACCGTACGGTGGGTCTTTTTTAGTAGAAACTTTTATTACTTAGTCTCTGGAGCGTCAGTCTTAGGTGCATCTGTTGTGTCTGAAACTGCAGGTGCATCTGTATCAACTACAGGAGCATCAGTGTTAACAACAGTCTTTTCTTCAACCTGCTCTGTTGCAGGAGTCTCAGAAATATTGCTGAAACTTGACTTCTCTTCGTGAGCTGACTTCTGTAAGTAACCTAAGAATAAGCAAACACCGAAGAACAGAATAATTAAAGTCCAAGTTGATCTAGTTAGGAAGTTACCAGATCCTACTGAACCGAATACTGTATTTGATGCACCAGCACCAAATGAAGCGCCCATGCCAGCACCTTTACCCTGCTGAACAAGGATCAAAGCAATCATTGCAATTGCAATTAGTAATAAAACTACAATACCAATTTCGTACATAATAAAAACGCATCCTATTTTGCGTATACAAAGCTGTGCAAATATTACAGGTTATTATGCTTTTTTTCAAGCATTTTCACAGCCTGCCTGATGGATGATCACATCAGCAATTCTTTGAGCTTTAGTATGAACGTCCTGTGCATTCTCACCTTCAACCATTACACGAACCACAGGCTCGGTTCCTGATTTGCGTAAAAGCACACGACCAGTTGAGCCTAACTCTTTTTCAACTTCAGCTACAACAGTCTGAACTTTCTCGTCACGAGTTACATCAAGACCTGCTGTTAATCTTACGTTGATAAGATCCTGTGGGTACATGGTCAGACCTTCAGATAACTCTTCAACTGTCTTGCCTGCATACATACAAGCCTTTAGGACCTGTAGTGCTGATACGATACCATCACCTGTGGTTGCATGGTTTAAGCTGATGATGTGACCGCTGTTCTCTCCGCCTAGAGTCCAGTTCTTCTCTAACAACTGCTCCATAACGTATCTGTCACCAACCTTAGCACGAGAGAAAGGAATACCTTCACGCTTTAAAGCTAACTCAAGACCTAAGTTTGTCATTAAAGTACCTACTACACCACCTGGCAGACGTCCACGCTTTTTAGTGTCGTTAGCAATGATATACAGAAGGTTGTCACCGTCACGTAAGTTACCGTGACTGTCGCACATTAAAACGCGGTCACCGTCGCCATCAAAAGCAATACCAAGATCAGCTTTTTCTGAAAGGACTTTAGCAACTAAAGCCTCTGGATGAGTAGAACCTACACCATCATTGATGTTAATGCCATTAGGCTTATCACCGATGGTGATAACAGTTGCTCCTAACTCTCTGAAAACCAGTGGAGCGATGTGATAGGTAGCGCCGTTAGCACAATCTAAAACAATCTTCATGCCCTCTAATGAGAAGTGGCTTGCAAAGGTACTCTTGCAGTACTCAATGTAACGACCTGGAGCATCATCCTGTCTGAAGGCACGACCAAAGTCTGATGAAGCAGCTAAAGGAATATCCTTAGCATCTAATACAGACTCAATCTCAAGTTCAACCTCATCAGGTAACTTGGTACCATGAGCTGAGAAGAACTTAATACCATTGTCATAGTATGGGTTATGTGAAGCACTGATTACAACGCCTAGGTCTGCTCTGAATGCTCGAGTTAAATATGCTACAGCAGGAGTTGGCATAGGGCCTAACATTACAGGAGACATACCACCTGCTGAAAAGCCTGACTCTAAGGCAGCTTCTAGCATATAACCTGACAGACGAGTATCTTTACCAATGATAACTTTACCGCCATGTTTCTTTCCTAAAACTTTACCTGCAGCTAAACCTAGTCTTACTGCAAAATCAGGAGTAATAGGATATTGACCTACACGGCCACGTACACCGTCTGTACCAAAATATTTTCTTTTCATCTTTGTTTTCTTTTTTTCTAAAAGTTATTTACCTTTAAAAGATTAGACTTTTAAAGATGCTCAATTTTAATTCTTTTCTTTGTTCTTTCTTAAGTCATGAATTGCATCACGTAGAAGTCTTAGACGTCTTACGATAGTCTTTGATAACTTAAATGGCTTAGTCTTACTTGCCATAATCTGCCAAAAACCAATTGCAATTGCAACTTCACCTACATCTGCTGTTCTGATGATTTGAACTGGACTTACAGATGAACAGAATAAAGCTGTAGTTAAGGTAAGCACTCTATTATCTTTCATGAATCTGTCTTCTTTTGGTAAAGAACGAGGCAGAGCAATACAGATAGGCAGAGCAAAACTCTTAAAGCTCTCAAGTCTTCCTAACAGTCTTAATCTGTTACTTACAGAAGCATTTACTACAGATGGGTCAATGAGTAATCTCTTTCTTTCAATACCTGCATTTAAAAGAGTATCGATTCTTTCAAAGTAGTATTCAGAAATGATACTTACCACATCGCTGTCATCTTCAATTTTTTCTTTTGGATCAAAGTGAAGGCATACAGCTACCTCTGATCCTTTGACAAGATCGATCATGCCCTCTGTGGACAGACCGTTTGTGGTAATAACAATTGAAACACCTGCTTTAATAGCCTGTGAAACAATTTCATAGTTGTTTGAGTTTAGTGCTACAGGAACATCTACACTGTTCATCACAGCGCACAACACAGAGATCACACGAGTTTCGTTGATGCCGTTAGCACCAGTTTTAGCTCCAATCTCCAGTAGCTCAGCACCAGCTTTAACATAGCTATTTGCAAGTAAAACTAGATCTTCAATTGAACGGGTATCATTCTCTTCTAAAGCAATGGTTCCCATTACTTTTGTAAAAGACAAATCAAGGCTTTTACTATTTGGCAGTCTTAATTTCATCGAATATCCCACACTAAACTTGTACAAAACTGATATAAATCAGCTTGCCCATTTAACCTACATTAAAAGCAAAGGATCTCCTGTCAAGAGATCCTTCATGAGACGATGGTAATTTTGACAAGTTGTCCTGTCTAATTACTGCTCTGAATTATTGTCATTATCGTCTTTTTTTGTCTCTGATTCATTGTCAGAGTTCTCAGTCTTAGCTTTTTCAGACTGATTGTCAGTTGACTTATCCTCAGTCTTTACATCATTTGATTTCTCATCTTTTGAGTTATCATCTGATTTCTGATCTGAAGATTTAGCATCTCCTACCTTACGAGGTGGGCGAACTTCTTTACGATTCATCAAATCGTCAATCTGATCAGCATCAATGGTCTCATACTTTAATAGAGCATCCTTCATATTCTCAAGAATGTCCTTATTAGCTTCAAGTAAGTCCTGAGCTTTCTTGTAGCATGAGTTGATGATTTCTGTTACTTCCTCATCGATGATCTTAGCAGTTTCATCTGACATTGAAATCATAGTAGTCGATGAACCACCTAAGTATGCAGAACCTTCATTGTCCTTTTCATACTGCATAGGAGCCAATCTCTTTGAAAAGCCCCAACGGGTTACCATGCTACGAGCAATCTGAGTCGCTCTTTCAATATCATTTGAAGCACCTGTAGTTACAGCATCAGTACCAAACATTAACTCTTCGGCGATACGGCCAGCGAACAGAGTAGAAATGTTTGATAACAGACCGATACGGCTTTGAGATACCTTATCCTGTTCAGGCAGATACATGGTTACACCTAAAGCTCTGCCACGAGGGATAATAGATACCTTGTATACAGGATCGTGCTCTGGAACCAATTTACCTACGATAGCATGACCTGCCTCATGATAAGCAGTGTTGATCTTTTCATGCTCATTCATAGCCATGCTTCTGCGCTCAGCACCCATTAAGAGTTTATCTTTAGCTTCTTCAAACTCATTCATGCTTACTACTCGCTTGTTATGACGTGCTGCGTTTAAGGCAGCTTCGTTTACCAAGTTTGCTAATTCGGCACCAGAGAAGCCTGGGGTACCTCTTGCGATAGTTGCAGTATCAACATCTTTACCTAAAGGTACTTTCTTTACATGAACATTTAAGATCTGCTCACGACCACGTACATCAGGTAAACCTACCACGACCTGTCTGTCAAAACGACCTGGACGTAACAGTGCAGGATCAAGAACATCAGGTCTGTTAGTTGCTGCGATGATAATTACAGCTTCAAAGCCTTCAAAACCATCCATCTCAACTAGTAACTGGTTTAAGGTCTGCTCTCTTTCGTCATGACCACCGCCCATGCCGACGCCACGCTTGCGACCTACTGCATCAATTTCGTCGATGAAGATAATACATGGAGCATTCTTCTTTGCCTGAGCGAACATGTCTCTTACACGAGAAGCACCAACACCTACGAACATCTCCACGAAATCAGAACCTGAAATTGAGAAGAAAGGCACTTTAGCTTCACCTGCAATTGCTCTTGCTAATAAAGTTTTACCGGTACCTGGAGGACCTACCATTAACACACCACGTGGAATGCGGCCTCCTAACTTAGAGTACTTGGTTGGATCTTTTAAGAAGTCTACTAATTCAACTACGTCCTCTTTTGCCTCATCACAACCTGCTACATCATCAAAGGTTGTTTTAATCTGATTCTCAGAGAGTAGTTTTGCTTTTGACTTACCAAATGACAGAGGATTGCCTTTAGAACCGCCCTGCATTTGACGTGAGAAAAAGATCCACACACCAATTAAAAGCAGCATTGGGAACCATGACACAAAGATTGAGAGCAATAAGCTCTGCTCTTCAGGCTTAGTACCAGATGCTCTTACATTGTGTGATAAAAGAGAGTCGATAATTGCAGGATCGCTCAATGGCATAACAGTTAAGAATCTTTCACCGTTCTTTTTAACACCATTGATAACCTTGCCATCAAATACAACTTCCTGTATCTGATCTGACTGCACTTCTCTTACGAAGCTAGTGTAGTCTTCCATACGACCTGAATTGTCTGATGAGTTAAATGACTCAAAGAGAGTCATTAAAATCACAGCAATGACTAGCCATAATATTAGGTTTTTTGTCATATTTACTCACTTACTCCAAAGTCTTATCTTCAGACTCTTCAAATTCAGCACCTGGTGCAACACCATTTAAAGGATGACCTTTAAAGCCCATTGCTACCATATAAACTTCACGAGAACGGTCTCTTGAAGCATCAGGTTTTCTTACTTTAACAGTGGTAAAGTCCTGATGTAATTCTTTTAAAAACTCTTGAGAACCTACACCCTGGAAAACTTTTACAGCAAAACTACCACCAATACGCAGTACACGTCTTGCCATATCTAAGGCTAATTCTGATAACAGCATGGCTCTTGGCTGATCGATAGCTAGGTTACCTGACATATTAGGAGCCATGTCAGAGAGTACTACATGAGCACCGACACCGATCATTGAATACAGTTTTTTGAAGACCTCATCTTCTCTGAAGTCACCCTGCAAAAACTGTACGTTACGAATAGGTCTTATTGGCAGAATGTCACAGGCGATAACTCGTCCGCTATCTCCGATGCACTTTACGGCATACTCAGACCAACCGCCAGGAGCGGCACCAAGATCAACTACGATATTACCCTGACGGATCAGGTGATCTTTTTTCTGCAACTCTTCTAGCTTAAATGAAGCGCGTGATCGCAGTCCTAACTTGTGGGCCTGCTTCACATAAGGATCGGAAAAGTGTTCCTGTAACCATCTAGTTTGGCTGGCAGTTCTTTTCTTTGCTGGCATTAAATTTAAATCCCAAATATTACTATAGATTTTTCAGTTTAAAATTACTCGATAATATTATACAATTTGCACAACATTTATGCGAAGTCTAAATCACAATAGATTAAGCTTTTAACAGATATTTTTTCTTATTATAGGTTTTGTATGTCATTGAATTCACATCAGCGCCAGTTTTTAAAGGCACAAGCTCATTCATTAAAGCCAGTTGTCTTACTAGGCAATGACGGTCTTTCAGAATCAGTGCTTAAAGAGCTAGACAGCAGCATTGAGCATCACGAGCTTATCAAGATCCGTTTAAATGCTGGTGAAGGTAGAAAAGAGCAGGCAGAAACTGCTGCTAAGACAGTTAATGCTGAATTAGTATCTCTAGTTGGTAGAATTGCTGTTCTATTCAGACAGAGAAAAGACGACAGCAGATTCATTCTTCCTCGCTAGTTTTAAGTTGAACTTCTAGGTTCACTCAAATTGTAAAAGGCGCCTTTTAATAAGGCGTTTTTTATTTCTACTGCCTACAACTGTAACTTAGTATTCAAATTTATAGTACCTTTTAATAGACTTTAAATTTATTAAGATTTTATACTCTTTAGATTTTAAAGACATTTCTTAATTAAAGTTTACTTTAAAGTTTACTTAAAGTCTACTTTTAAAGTCTACTCTTTACAGTCCAATAACCATTTTTCTTAGCACCTACTCTTTCTATTAAGTTCATATTCTGCAATTTAAGCATGATCTTCTTAACTCCAGCTAAACTTAAATTTGCTTTTTCAGACAGTTCTTTTTGGGTAATCTTTACATTTTCTTTTATTAACTCTAGAACTTCTCTTTGTTTAACAGTGAGATTATCTTCAGTCTTTTCTATTTCAATTCTACGAACTACTTCAGCAGGTTCATAGTTAAAATTCAATGTAACTTTTATCATACCGTTTTCAAAAGAAAAAGCTTCTTCACTATATTTAGATACGATAATTGGAACACCATGACCACTTTGCTCAGCAAAACCTGTCGCAATAAAGATTGTTAGCAATCCTCTATTTACAGGTAAACTTGTTCCTTTAAAGAATCCTTCTTTAGACAAACCAAATGGAAGACCTCCATAAGACACGATCTCCATTCTGTCGTCATACACAAATACAGATGGAGGCAACATCTCCGACCAAGAGTTATGCAAGCAAGCATTTATCCAAGCCTCTCTAAAAGCTTCATAATCTAGTAGTGGAGTTTCTTTCCTTATGCCGCCAGAAAGATCTACTTTTACTGCATTGTTTACTTTTACATACTCAAGAACTTCTTGAACAGATCTTAAAAGACATTGAGATCCAAAATCTGTTCTCTCTGACATTGTGCTTTTATCGGTACCTTCAAATTTAACAACTTTAATGCTTACATTGTTTTGATCAGACAACAGATAAGCCATTAGATTGAACTTACCTTCATCATTTTTTAAACCGTAATTTTTATGGAAAGAAATAGAGGATTCTGTATGAATGCCATACTTAGACATAAAACTATCAAATTGGTTAAAAGTAAGATCTTGATCTTCAGAAGGTATGCGTCTTATGATGTCAGTCTCTGATGTAGTTAACATTTTGCGTAATATTTCATTAGATACAGTCTCATCTGCAGCCACATTTCTAATGTAGTAACGACCATCGCAACTGTAAGGAATATCTGAGCCCTGAGCGGTTACCTTGATGTAATCAAGCTTTCCAACTGTCACTTTTTCTATATGAACCAGAGCCTGAGGACTGATAAGAAACTTAATCTTATTTCTAATATCCATTAAGGTATTAGGACCAACGGTTAACCCTTTAACATCTCCATTGTCTAATACACCAAAGCAAACACAACCATAGCCAGATCTGTTTAACATTGCAGTTATAGACTTTAGACCTTTGTCAAGCTGACCTAAACTCTCTTTGAACTCAAGAGTTTCGTTTTCATGTCCTAAATTCATAATCATTACCTCTAGATAAAGTCTACTTTAAAGTCTACTTAAAGTCTACTTTTAAAGTCTACAATTATCTTAAGATCAAAAAAAACGGAGGCACTTTTAGGTACTTCCGTTTTGTTAAATTGGATTATGCAACCAAGATTTTCCAGTTACATATGAGTTCTAAGTTATCACTTAGATATACTCAACCTTTTCAATTTCGTAGCAGATTGTTCCCTTAGGGATCTTAATTTCAATCTCGTCTTCTTCGCACTTGCCTAATAAGCCTTTAGCGATAGGAGTCTTGTATGAAATTAAGTTAGCCTGAATGTCGGCCTCATCTTCACCTACGATTCTGTAAGTTGTCTCTTTGTCAGTATCAACATCAACAACAGTTACTGTTGCACCAAAGATAACCTTTAGCTTGCCACCGTTAGGAGTCTTTAACTTAGATACATCGATAACGTTAGCACTTGCTAGCTTGCCTTCGATGTCTTTAATTCTTGCTTCGCAAAGGCCCTGCTCTTCTTTTGCAGCATCGTACTCTGCGTTTTCGCTAAGATCACCATGGCTTCTAGCCTCGGCAATTGCAGCTACAATGCGAGGTCTCTCTACAGTCTTTAAGCGCTGTAATTCTTTGCGAAGTAAATCCTCGCCACGAGGAGTCATTGGAGTCTGATCCATGATAATAGCCTCAATTTAAAATATAAAAAAATGACGCCTAACTGTTACATCAGGCGTCCTCATGATCATATGAGTTGATAATAACCTAATCTATAACTTAGTTCAATATGAAAACTTATGATTAGCTGTACAACTCACATTATTAACTTGATAGATCCTCAAAGAACTTCTTAACACCTTTTATGAAGCCTGCTGACTTTGGCTTATGCTTCGCTGCGGTGTCAGTTTTCTTTTTACTATCCCCTGTTGTAGAAGCTTTGTCATCACCGTTTAATGATTCCTCAAACTTCTTTAACAGATCTTTCTGTTCTTTAGTTAAGTTTACAGGTGTCTCAACTACAATCTTGCAGTACAGGTTACCTTTAAAGGTTGAGTTATAAGACTTAACTCCCTTGCCTGACAGACGCATCATTACGCCGGTCTGGGTCTCAGGATGTACTGTAATATTTACAGGACCATCTAATGTAGGAACTTCAACCTTGCCACCTAGTGCTGCTGTTGTAAAGCTGATTGGTACTTCACAGTACAAATCATTGCCATCACGAGTAAAGATCTCATGATCTTTTACTTCGATTACAACATATAAATCACCTGAACCAGCACCGTTTAAACCAGCCTCACCTTCGCCACTTAAGCGAATTCTATCGCCAGTATCAACACCAGCAGGAATATCAACTGATAAGGTCTTTAAATCAACTACACGTCCAGTGCCACCGCAGGTCTTACAACCGTTGGTGATAATAGTACCTGTACCATTACAACGTGAACAGGTCTGAGAAAAAGCCATAAAGCCCTGACGTACATGAACAGTACCGCTACCCTTACAATCAGGGCAAGTCTCTTTCTTACCGTTCTTGCCTAAGCCTGAGCCTCCGCAGTCCTTACACTTAACATAAGTCTTAACACTTAACTTCTTCTTGCAACCTTTTACAGCTTCTTCTAAAGTTAAGGTTAACTTAGCTCTGATATCACGACCTCTAATTTCACGTGGTCCCTGGTTACGAGAACCAAAACCGCCACGACCACCGAAGAGATCAGAGAAAGCATCACCGAAAATATCACTGAAATCAGCGCCACTGAAACCACCACCGCCGAATGGATTACCACCACCGGCCTGTGAACCATCAGCACCAGCAAAACCATACTGATCGTAAGCAGCTCTCTTTTGAGGATCAGACAACACCTGATAAGCTTCGTTAATTTCACGGAACTTATCACCTGCACCAGGATCCTTATTTCTGTCAGGGTGATACTTTATAGCAAGACGCTTGAACGCACGCTTGATTGTTGCATCATCTGCCCCTTTGTCTACGCCAAGCACCTCATAGTAATCACGTTTTTCGGCCATTTTATCCTCTTTATAACTGACAAAAGGCAGGTGGAATACTCCACCCACCTTTTAAACTAATCTTTATGATTTAAGATTATTTCTTGTCGTCTTTAACTTCTTCGAACTCAGCATCAACAACATTATCATCCTTTGATGAATTACCCTGTTGTGACTGTTGCTGTGAAGCCTGTTGAGCCTGCTGAGCTTGAGCCTGTGCCTGACCTGCCTGTAATAAAGCGGTTGCAGCTTCCATTACAGCCTTTTCAGCCTGCTCAATCTTATCCTTGTCGTCACCACGAGCAGCTAACTCTAGGTCAGCTAATGCCTTGTTAACCTTGGTCTTATCAGCATCTGATACCTTGTCACCAAGATCAGCTAACTGCTTCTTAACCTGATGAGCGGTAGCATCAGCTCTGTTACGTGCGTTTGCTAACTCCTCAAACTTCTTATCCTCAGCTGAGTGCTCTTCTGCCTCACGTACCATACGCTTGATATCGTCGTCTGACAGACCTGAAGATGACTTAATAGTGATCTTCTGCTCTTTGCCAGTCTTCTTATCCTTAGCAGATACGTGGATTAAACCATCAGCATCGATATCGAAGGTAACTTCAATCTGTGCCATTCCACGTGGCTGAGGCTCAATACCCTCTAAGTTGAACTGACCTAATGACTTGTTGTCAGCAGCTCTCTTACGCTCACCCTGTAATACGTGAATGGTTACAGCAGGCTGGTTATCCTCAGCAGTTGAGAATACCTGTGACTTCTTAGTTGGGATAGTGGTGTTCTTCTCAATTAAGGTAGTCATAACACCGCCTAAGGTCTCAATACCTAATGACAGTGGGGTAACATCTAGTAACAGAACGTCTTTCTTATCACCAGTTAAAACACCACCCTGAATTGCAGCACCGATAGCAACTGCCTCATCTGGGTTTACGTCCTTACGTGGCTCTTTACCGAAGAAGTCAGCTACTAACTTCTGAACCATAGGCATACGTGACTGGCCACCAACTAAGATTACGTCGTTAACATCTGATGGTGATAAACCAGCATCTGATAAAGCAGTCTTAACTGGCTCTAAGGTCTTAGTTACTAACTCTTCAACTAATGACTCTAACTTAGCACGTGTGATCTTAATGTTCATGTGCTTAGGACCAGTAGCATCAGCGGTGATGTAAGGTAAGTTTACATCGGTCTGCTGTGATGATGACAACTCAATCTTTGCCTTCTCAGCAGCTTCCTTCAAACGCTGTAGAGCTAATGGATCAGTACGTAAGTCAACGCCCTGTTCAGTCTTGAACTCGTCAATCAAGTAGTCAACGATACGGTTATCGAAATCCTCACCACCTAAGTGAGTATCACCGTTAGTTGCTAAAACTTCGAAGGTCTTCTCACCGTCAACTTCATCAATATCAATAATTGAGATATCGAAGGTACCACCACCTAAGTCGTAAACAGCAATCTTCTGCTCACCCTTAGCCTTGTCCTCACCGTAAGCAATAGCAGCTGCAGTAGGCTCGTTGATGATACGCTTTACGTTTAAGCCTGCGATACGACCAGCATCCTTAGTTGCCTGACGCTGTGAATCGTTGAAGTATGCAGGGCAGGTAATAACAGCTTCTGTTACTTCCTCACCTAAGATATCTTCAGCAGTCTTCTTCATCTTCTTTAAAACTTCAGCTGAAATCTGTGGTGGAGCTAACTTCTTGTCATCAACCTCAACCCAAGCATCACCATTGTCTGCCTTGGTGATCTTGAATGGCATAATGCCAATATCACGCTGAACCTCAGCATCGTCATAACGACGACCGATTAAACGCTTAATAGCGAACAGTGTATTCTTTGGGTTTGTAACAGCCTGACGCTTAGCAGCATCACCAACGATGATTTCGCCATCTTTTGCGTAAGCTACGATAGAAGGAGTGGTACGACGACCTTCTGAGTTCTCTAATACACGAACTTTGTCACCATCTAAAACGGCAACGCATGAATTAGTAGTACCTAAGTCAATACCAATAATCTTTCCCATTTTAAAATCCTCTTAAATTCTGTTTTTCGTTATCTTTAATAATCAGTCTTTTAAACTTACTGTTATTTTTAATAACTTTCTAAATCTTTTCTGTCTTACTAAATGGAGCTTAATTTTTCTTTTTCAAGTCTAAGCTTCAATATTTATAGAATTTTTTTGCTCACCGTTATCCTGTGATGCACTCTCATTTGGTTTAGCACCAGCAGGAGCACCAGCTGATACAATTACCATAGCAGGTCTTACTACACGACCGTTTAAGGTATAACCTTTTTGCATTACAGATAGAACGTGCTGAGCTTCAACCTCTGGTGATGGCACCATTGATATTGCCTGATGCAGATTTGGATCAAATGGCTGACCTTGAGGGTCAACTGCTTCAACACCAAACTTGCCTAACTCTTTTAGAAGTAATGTAGTAGTGTTCTGAACACCTTCTACAATAGGCTTAATTGCAGGATCGTTAACATCTGAATGCTTTAGAGCAAGCTCTAAAGAATCAACTACTGGAATTAAAGCCTTTAAAATCTTTTCATTGCCGAATTTACGCTCACGCTCAACGTCAGCTTCAATTCTCTTTTTCTGGTTCTCACACTCAGCTAAAGCTCTGACTAATTTATCGTTATCAGCCTTGTACTTAGCTTCAAGTGCAGATAACTGAGACTTTAACTGCTCGTTTTCAGTTACAAGCTCTTTTGGATCAAAATCAATTTCTGACTCATTGTCATTAGGTGTAGCATTTGCTGCATCCTGTGGAGCTTGGTTTTCACCATTAGTCTGGACCTCTTGAGCCTTTTCTTCTTGCTTTTGCTCTCTTTCTTGAGCTTCTGCCTGTGCTTTTTCAAAAGCCTGTTGCATTTGTGTTTCTTCAGTCTGCATTTTTATCTCTTAAAAAATTCGTAGAATTAACGCTTATGAATACATGGGGTTACGCTAAATAAAATTCAAGACCGGTATCAGAAATTTAGTAAAAATCTTTGCTTTTCTAATTTTAAGCAATGATTTTTTTGCTACAATTTCAAAAGTAACAAAGGATTTATTATGCAAATTAAGAAATTACTATCTGTAGCTGTTTTTGCCACCACAGTTTCCCTTCTGACAACTTCTTGTGCTTATAGAGCTGATCTGAACCAAGGTAACTATGTTGAGCAGGATCTAGTAAACCAGCTAGCTTATGGAATGTCTGCAGAACAGGTTCGTTTCGTTCTGGGAACTCCAATGCTCATCGATCCTTATGACAAGTCACGCTGGTATTACGTTTGTTTCAAACGTGAAGGTTGGAGCTCTCCTACTGTACAGAAGCTAGTATTACTCTTCAATGGTGATACCTTAGTTGATATGTCAGGTGACTACAAGAAACCTACAACCTTCGGTGAAGGGCTGAAGAGCGCACCTAACGGTGGAAAGGCAGCAGACTTTGATCTTCCTGAATAGCAAAAACTCATCAAGATTAAATAAAAAAGGCGAAAATTCTTTCGCTTTTTTTAGACGTAGTTTTGTAAAATCTGCATCTTTTATTTTTTCTGTAGCGATAGTTATCTGCTCTTCTGTTTTTATTCAGGGCTGTACCCTTGAAGATGAGACTGAGGATAAGATTGTTGTCCCTCTAAAAGACACATCTACTCAAAAAGACAGTCCCCTCTCCTTAAAGTTTTTAGATTTAACTAAAAAGTGCACTACAGGTGACATGAATGCTGCACCTGATGTTTTATCAATGTATATCTCATCCCTCCCTCCTGAGGATGTACCTGATAATGCCAAGTCTTTTTACAGAGGGCTGATTGAGGATAAGTACTTTTTCCAAAGAAAAGATCTGAACCTAGAATTTGAAAAGTGTCTGCAAAAGGCAACAGTTTCAGGACTTACTGAATATCGTGGCTATTATCTTACCAAAGCTACTGTCTCAGCTAAGATATCTCAACTTTACTATGCTCATAATGACTATGAGAATGGAGCTTACTGGTCTTTACGTGTAATTAACCTTTTAGGTATCAGTAAAGGCTACAACATTTTGGGCAGAATTTTTGTAAAAGATCCTAAGACTGTAAAGATTGGTGCTCAAATGTTAAGTGAGTCAGCCAAGCATGACAACGTCAATGCTTCAGTCTTTTTGTCAGATTCTGTCTTATTCAGAAACGTCTTTGATATTGTCTCTGAAGAAGAGAGCAATAACGCTCAAATTCAAGATAATTCCTTTGAAAATAAACAAGAAATTTCTGATGATACAGAAAATCATTAAAAAAAATAAAGCTGTATCAAAACAATTTTGTCTAAATTGTCTTAACATAAACTTAACATTTGATAAGACTTTTTGTTAACAATCTGTTTGTATGATCCTTACCTGTTTTATCAGGTTACAGATTCATTGTTCAAACAACGTCCATATTACAAACAACTTTGCGCTCACATTATTACTTTTTGAGGTTTTTATGACAGACGTAAATTACGATAACGAAATCATGCCAAAAGAGCTGTCATGGCTTTCATTTAACGGAAGAGTTTTACAGGAAGCTGCCGATCCTTCAGTTCCTTTAATTGAAAGAGTTAGATTTTTAGGTATCTATTCAAGCAACCTAGATGAGTTCTTTAAAGTTAGAGTTGCTGAGTTAAAAAGACAGATTATTATCAATAAAGCTCAGGGGGATAATGAGGATAAAGTACATCTTTTAAGAAATGTACAAAATGAAGCTAACCGTTATCAGAAAACCTTAAACCATATTTATAAGCAGCTTTTAATAGAGTTAGCTGATCATAATATCTTTATGAGAGACCAAGACTCTATTACCAAAGAGCAAAAAGACTGGGTTATCGCTTACTTTAAGCACCATGTATTAAAGCACATCAACCCAGTTATCATTGATGAAGACACCGACTTAGTTGCTTTCTTAAAAGACGAGTTTACCTACCTTCTAGTTGATATGACAGAAGGAGACACTGTACATCATGCTCTAATTGAGATCCCTACAGACAAGCTCCCAAGATTTATCAGACTGCCTTCAGTTGATAAATCAGTTACCTTCATGTTCTTAGATGATGTAATTCGTGTAGGTATTCATAAGATCTTCAGCGGTTTATTCTCATATGACAAAATTGAAGCTTACTCAATTAAAATGAATCGTGATGCTGAATATGATCTTTTAGGAAATATTGACAGATCAGTGCTTGAGAATATGTCTGAGGCTTTAAAACAACGCTTGAACGCTATGCCTGTACGTTTCTCATATGATGCTCAGATGCCTGAAAACATGGTTAAATTCATGGCAAAAGAACTTAAGATGAGTTCTATTGACTCCATGATGGCAGGTAACCGTTACCACAATTTCAAAGACTTCCTGTCATTCCCAAGCTTAGGCAGTGATGACATGGAAAATCCTACCTTATCTGAGATTAAGTCATCACAGTTTGAAATGGCTGAAACTCCTTTTGAAGCTATTTCTAAAAAGGATATTTTACTCTACTACCCTTACTACTCATTTGATTACTTCACTGAGTTCTTACGTTATGCTTCATATGATCCAAAGGTAAGCTCAATTAAGATCAATATTTACCGTGTTGCAAGCAACAGCCGTGTAATTAACTCTTTAATTCATGCAGCTAACAACGGTAAGAGTGTAACCGTAGTGGTAGAGTTAAAAGCTCGTTTTGATGAGGCTAACAACGTAAAGTGGGCTTCACGTTTAACTCAGGCTGGTGTTAAGGTCCTGTTCGGTTTACCAACCTTAAAGATCCATTCAAAACTATGCTTAGTTACCCGTCATGAGGATGACGACAGAATCGTACGTTATGCTCACGTAGGTACCGGTAACTTCAACGAAAAGACAGCTAAGATCTATACAGACTTTGCCCTCTTTACTGCTAATGAGAAGATCACCAAAGAAGTTGATGATGTCTTTAGCTTTATTGAATACCCATATACAAGACCTGTGTTTGAGAACTTATTAGTATCACCACTAAATGCTCGTGACAGAATTAAGTTCATGATTGACCGTGAAATTGATTTTGCAAAACAGGGTCAGTATGCATCAATTCACTTTAAGGTAAATGCTTTAGTTGATGTACCTTTAATCAACAAACTTTATGAAGCTTCACAGGTTGGTGTAAAGATCCGCGGTGTGGTTCGTGGTATGTGCTCTCTCAAACCTGGTGTTGAAGGTTTATCTGAGAATATCTATATCACCTCTATTGTTGACAGATACTTAGAGCACCCTCGTGTAATGCTGTTTAATAACGGCGGTGATGAGGAGTTATTCATCTCATCTGCTGACTGGATGAAGAGAAACCTTGATTTAAGAATTGAAGTTGGTGCAAGAATATTAGATCCTGAACTGCAGAAACGTATCAAGGGTATCTTAAAACTTCAGGAACAGGATAACCGTAAGGCAAGAATCATTGATGCTGAGCAGAAGAACGTTTATGTTCAGGCTCAGCCAGGTGATCCTCAAGTAAGAGCTCAGATTGATATTCATGAGTATCTGGCTCAGGAAGAGGAAAAGATCGCAAAAGAGTTTGCCAATGGTGACAGGAAAGACTAGCAGTCAAATCTCTGTTGATAAATAAGTTTAACTGTAAAAGCCTGCTTCAAGCAGGCTTTTGTATTTTTAATGAAAGCTGAAAATGCTCATTTCTGAAGATTTCATTCTTTAACAAACCTTAACAGTTGCTGTACATTATATTGCACAATATTTGAACATAAAACGCATAAAATTCAAATAACACAGACATTCGGATATGATGGTAAAACTTGGGCTTGTAAGCCATTTTTTATATTTACTACTTTTTTACAGAGGTCAATATGACATTTTTAGATTCAGTTAAAACCTGTCTTAAAAAGACTCTTACCATTTCAGGCAGAGCATCACGCTCTGAGTTCTGGTGGTTTCAGCTGTCATTTTTCGTTATCGGTTTAATCGTTGGACTCATTGTTGCAGCTTTAGGAGCAGATTCTACTTTAGCTTTAATTATTGGAATTATATTTACTCTTTACGTTATTGTAGGTTCAATTGCATCATTCACAGCAGGTATCAGAAGACTGCACGACACCAACAGATCAGGCTGGTTGGTTCTGGTATTCTGGCTGTTAGGTATGATTCCATTCGTAAACTTCATCTCATGGATTGTTTACATTGTATTTATCTGTCAGGCAGGTACTCCTGGAGATAACCGTTTTGGTCCACAGCCTGAATAACTAGAAGTCTTTCTTCATAAGTTAATTTCATAACAAAAACCCAATTATCAATCATGTGATCAATAATGGGGTTCATACTATGGTCAGCTTTTTTAAGCGTTTTAAAGTTTACCTGCCCACATGAGAATGTATAATCGCATTTTCACTGTGCTTTTAATGATAGAGCAACAGATGATCAAATGTTAACAAGGACAACCTCATGGAAACCTTAATTTCATATTTCAAGCTGGCATTGAATTCAGTTAAAAACAACTATGTCAACTTCAGCGGCAAAGCTACAAGAACAGAGTACTTTTCTGTACTGGTAAGCATTCTTTTCCTGTTCATAATCGCAGGCATACTTTTAATTGTTCCAGTTTTGGGAACAATTATTTTTGTGCTTTACACTCTTGCAGTAATTCTTCCACTTCTTGCAGTAAGTGCTAGACGTCTGCATGATGTGGGTAAGCCTGCCTGGTACATTCTGGTACCTTTTGGGCTTGGTATTGTGGCACTTGTAATTGCTGGTATTGGCTATTCTTCATTCAGTGTTGGACTTTTGAGTTTTTCACAGTTTTTAGGTGCTTTAAGTGCCCTTTTCAACGCATATATAGCCTACCTTGTAGTGCTTCCATCTGATCCTGCATCTGCTTACGGAAAGGCTGAAAATCTGCCTGCACCTTTAAAGCTTGAATTTTTAGATGCCATGAAAAAGGTTTACATAAAGAACTATCTTAACTTCAGTGGACGTGCAGGCCGTGCTGAGTTCTGGTGGCCAACCTATTTCTTTGTGTTTATCTATGCATCTTTAATCAGTTTCTTAAATGTAATCCCTTTCCTGGGAACAGCTGTCTCCATTATTGTATCGCTGGCTGTGATCATTCCTAATATTGCTGTAGCAGTTCGCCGTATGCACGATATTAACAAATCAGGCTTCTTTGTTTTAATCCCTTATGCAGCTCTGATAATTTCTGTAATTATGATTGCAAGTGCATACTCAAATGTTGTCTCAAATCCATATTCATCATATGCAGCATTAGGTTTAATGATCTTCCTGGGAGTAATTATTACTCTTGCAGGATGGATCTTTTATTTCATTCTTACCATTAGAAAAGGTGATGAGACCGAAAACAGATTCGGGCCTGTACCTGATGAGACCGATGCTAAAACAGCTGTTATCTCCAGAACTGATGGTGAATAGTCAGACGATCCTGAAAAAAAACAGCATTGTTAAAATCCTTATACAAAGGTTCAGTCCTGTGACTGGACCTTTTTTGTAACCTTTGTATTGTTGAATGCAAAGGTGTAAAAACATGTTTTACAGTTACTAATACAAATTCTTTATAATACAATATGTTAAATCATATTTTTTTGTAGTAATATTTTGGGAGACAAATAAAAATTCTGACTTTTTTATACCTGTTACATATTCTAAAAGCACAGATTCACAATCTAATCTAATTGTCAGAATCAGTATATTCACTTTCAGAAAAAAAATTCCTTCATGCAGTTTTCCCTGTACAGCTTAAAACCAGTATTATTTTCCGTATCAGTTCAAAAAGCCCAAATTATAATTTTCACAAAATATTACAATTCTGATACGGTAAATGTGACCTAATGGGAATTTTTCTAAACATTAAGTTTATTTTATTAGTCATATGTGTATAATTTTATGTTGTGGTGAAATCTGACACTGCATAACGATATTACAAAAAATTCGATATACTCGGGAAAAAAAACATGATTCTTTTTGAAAAACTGTCCATAAAAGGAAAATTTACTTTTATACTTTCTGTCAGTTTTTTCCTACTTTTACTTGCAGGAATGATATCAACCTACAAAGCTGTTAAGGCAAGTCATTCATCAGACATTGTAGTAAATGAGATTATTCCTTCTGTCAATGAGTTAGGAGTGCTTGCGGGACTGTTTAAGGAACTGAGAATCTCTGCCATCAAAATGCCTACTGCCAAAAATGGTGATGTCTCTGCACTGAAGGAAAAATACGCTAAAGACTACGGCAGCATTACTGATACTGTAAATGCGTTAAACGTTGTCTTTACTAAAGAAGAAACCCAGACTCTGTTAAAGGATCTGTCAGATTACGACTCTGTAGTTAAAAATGAACTTACAGCACTCTGCACTCAGGGAAAAGTTCCAGAGGCTACAGCTGTGATCCGTGACAAACTGGTTCCTATCGGAAACAGTTTTGATAAACATACAGCCACACTTGAAAAGAAGCTTGAAGAATATTCAAAACAGTCATCAGAAAATTTAAGCTCAGACGTAAAACCTACAGTTACAATTGTATTTCTGCTGCTTGTACTTGTTTTAAATGCTTTCTTCTTTATCAAACTTTCAAAATCAATCACTTCAAGAATACGCATTCTTGCAGAAGCATCCGACAGATTCAGTGACGGAAATCTTACACAGGAAGTGGGATATTTAGGCTCTGATGAACTTGGAAAACTAAGAAAGAATCTTAACCATATGCGTGAAAGTCTGCAGAAAATAATCGGGGAAATGAGTTCTGACGCTTCCGTCCTTGGAACATCATCTTCTGAAATGACCAGGATATCAGAAGACATAGATACCAAGGCAAGCAATGTTCTTGATAAACTGATTTCTGTTTCATCTGCATCCGAGGAGATGGCTGCAACATCTCAGGAAATCTCCTCCAACTGTAATCTTGCAGCTGCAAGCTCAGAGCAGAGCATGGCTATGGCTCACGATGGTATGCTGTCAGTTGAGAACACGGTCAATGAGATAAGATCCCATTCACAAAAGACAAAAGAGGATGCCCAGCTGATTCTTGCTCTTGATAAAAAGACACAGGAAATCAACACCATTATTACAACCATCGACGATATTGCATCTCAAACCAATCTTCTGGCACTCAATGCTGCTATTGAAGCTGCCCGTGCAGGAGAATACGGAAAGGGATTTGCTGTCGTGGCCGATGAAGTCAGAGCTCTGGCTGTAAGATCAGCATCAGCTACAAAACAGATTTCATCTATGATTACAACTGTATCTGACGGTGTGAATAAAGCCAATGAATCCATCACTCAGACCGTGGAGAAAATGGTTAAGATTGCTGAAGATGCCGAACAGCTGCAAAATACTCTTACACAGATGACTTCCAAGATAGGTGATGTCAACATGGAAATAACTCAAATTGCCACTGCAACCGAACAGCAGTCAAGCACCTCCAAGGAAATGTCATCAAATCTGCAGTCAATCAAGGAAATTACAAAGGATATGGCAGATACAGCCCATAATGTTGAATCATGTTCTTCAACCTTCAGTAACATCACTGTCAGAATAAACAATACTGTCGGTAAATTCAGGATCTGACAGTAATAAACTCATTCTACGGATTTGCAGAGTTTTATGACACACAAATCCGAGTATAAAAAGTCCGTTCACGACCATGAACGGGCTTTATAACAGCTCCTCATCAGAACTTTTCAGATCATCTCACTCCACTTCATAAGAAGAATATATTCTGTCTAAATTCAGATGCTCTTTATATATTGACCAACTTAAATCTGAGTGAAGCTGAATACTTCTGGACTGCCACACATTTTCTGACATCGATTTGAAATTTATCATCTTAAGAAATCGTTCATTTTGCTTTTCCTGTAAAATAAATACGCTCTGAAATCATAAATCTTCAGATACAGCTAACAAAAAATTCAAAGAGAAAAAAACATGTAAAAAAAAGCTTTAAAGGTAATGTGTGTAGCCTCATTATGTCTGTCTCTTGCTACAGGCTGTTCCGTGTACAACGGTTTTATAAAAGTGGGTCAGAGTGCCGTTCACGGTACACTCAGTTCAATCGGTATATCTGGTGACAAAGATCTTGACTATATGATCAACAACTATGGAGACAGTCTTTATGGTGTTCCATATGCAAAGATTAACGCAGCTCTTGATAACAGATTAACTCTAGGAACAAGAAAAGATGAATCCTATGCTAAGAGCATGGGAGTTTTGTCTGTCTACTATTTTCTTGACGAGGACTGCAATATGGCTATGTACTTTGCTCAGGATGATAACTTTAACGTGTTCACCTTGATTGCACCAGAAAATGTTGACTTAACAGACCTGCCATTTAGGAATCATACTGACGTACAAATGCATACCGCCACTATCTTAACTGAAGAGAAACTGCCGTTTGGTCATTGTACTTTTGCAAGAGAAAGGTTTAAAAAATTCAATGAGATTAACGGCAAGGACAAGACGCTTCTCGAAATCCAGCAGGTCATGGATGAGGAAAGAGCAAAACAGCGTGAAAAGAATAAACAGGAAGCCAGAGCCAGTCTTGAAGCCCAGAACGGACAGTCTGTTTCTTCAGATGGTCTGAACAGCGAAGTTCTTAACGATCCAGGTTTACAGCAGCTTGCCATGGTAGGTCAGATGCAGCAGGAGTTAATCAAAAAGAACACTGTCAACGGCAAGATGAGAATGTGCACAATCGACACTAAGGAGCCGGGACTTATACTTGAAGGTACAAAAGATGGTAAATTCAGGTTTGAAAAGGAAAGCGACAAAAGTGTTGTAGAAATTGATCCAGAGAACCTGGAGCTATGTCAGGATAAATAACCACCACTTCTTTCCTGTTTGCTCCAGTCAGTATGGCTGGAGCCTTATCTTATAAACGTTTTAAAATTCACTGTTCTGATTCCGTTCTTACGTAAAACATAACTTGACGATAAAGCTGTTTTCTTCACCACCTTTTCATTTATCATATTTTGTGAATTTATTTCAATATAATAACTATCTGTATAGTTTTTGTTATATAATAAAACTACACGAAAAAACTTATTGAGGAACTTAACTGTGAAAGCAAAATCTCTTATTTGTCTGTCTGTGTCTGCTGTTCTGGTTTCAGCATGTTCATCCACATCTATTGCACCAGTTGCAGGAAATTTATCTACTGATGAGATTTGTATAATTCCAGACGTATCAGACAGAAAAGTAGCCTACAGCTCCACAATCAAAGCTTTGACAGCCAAAGGTTTTACTGTAAGAGAAGTAAGTGCCGCAAATACTTCAGACTGCAGTAAAGTTATCTCCTGTCAGTCTCAGTCACACTGGGATCTTGCAAACTTTACAAGTGACATCAGCTATGAATACTATGAAAACGGCGAATTAAAGGGAACTGCAAAATATCATGCAGCAAACGGTCTGAACTTTACAAAGTTCATTAACACTCAGGAAAAGGTAAATGAGATGTTAAACAAGCTTTTTCCTACAACAGTACAACTTCAGACAAGATATTAGTACTCTTTAGAGTCTTCTCAATCCGAAAACTCGATTTTTGAATCATTTTGCTGGTGCAAAGAGATATATTTTCGTCTTTATGGAAATTAGGGCTTATCAATGGAAAACCTACTTACTCTGACAAATCTTGTGATGGTGTTGCTGGCACTGCTGCTCTGTTTTTTTATTTATAAATTTACTGAAATTTCAAAAGAAAATTCAAAACTTACCGAACAGAGTGCGACCGATGCTGCCAACCTGCATTCGGCTCAAGAGGCACTAACAAAGAGCAGTGAATATGTAAAATCCCTGCAGGATAAGCTCAATGATTTAAATACCGAGAGAACCTCTCTTGTCTCGGAACGCGACAGATTGGATTTTGACAACACCCGTCTTACAAACGAACTGTCTGAGTTAAAGGTAAAGTTTGACGATGCTGTATCCAGAGTAAATTCTCTCAATACCATGAATGCGTCACTGCATTCGGATATTGAGTCCAACAGAGTGCTGAACCAGGAACTGCAAAAGCGCTTTGACACTTCATATAAAGAGCTGCAGGAACAGCTAAAGGTAATGGGGCACAACCTTGTGAAGGCAGGAACCGAAGATCTGTCAAAGACTTCAAAGGAGAACTTTACACAGGTAGTTAATCCATTAAAGGAAGAACTCATTAACTTCAAGAACTATATTGCTCAGACACAGGAGAGTAATGCAAGACGCTCAGGTGAACTGCAAAAGGAAATAAAAATCTTAGAAGAATCACATTCCACACTGTCAAAACAGGCCGAAGAGCTTGCCAAAGCTCTGCGTTCTGGAGGCAAATCACAGGGAATGTGGGGAGAACTGCAGTTAGAGAGAGTATTAAATGCCTCAGGTTTAAGATCTGGTATTGAATATGAAAGAGAAGTCGCTGGTGACCGAAACCTAGGAGAGAGAGGAAGACCCGACGCCGTGGTAAGACTGCCTGACAACCACTGCCTTATCATTGATGCAAAATGCTCTCTTACAGCATATACCTCATTTATCAACTCTCAGAGTGAGATTGAAAAGAGTTCAGCTATGAAAGCTCACATCGATTCATTAAACTCTCATTTAAATGAGCTTATAAAAAAAGATTACAGCTCCTATGAGTCCCTTAACTGTCCAAGCTTTGTGTTTATGTTTGTACCGGTTGATGCCGCTCTTACTGACGCTCTGTACGCTGATTCATCTCTGTATGACAGAGCTGCACAGAACAAGATCTTTTTAGTGTCCCCTTCTACTTTATTACCTGCTCTAAGAGTAGTGGGCAACTTATGGGTATTAGCAGAGCAATCTGACAGAATGAGGGATTTAGCTTCATTTGCTCAAAAGATTAACGCAAAGTTCAATAACGTCATCGACTCTTGTGAAAAAATAACCTCTGCTGAAAAGAAATTAAGAGACAGCGTCGATGAGCTTGAGAACAGGCTTTATAAAGGCAAAGGCAACTTCAAATCAATGATAGACAGATTTGATGCAAATTCATCAAGAGAGCTTAAGGCACTTGATAACGACAAGGTTATTGATATTGATGGCGATACAAAAGAGAGCAGTAATAGCGCTGCAGGAGCTGTAGGTTTTACAATTGACAGTGAAGACTGAGTATAACCTCTAAAAATTTGCTCAGTTTCTGATAAAGAAAGACCGGCACACAGCCGGTCTTTCTTTATGATGACAGTCTGCTCAGTTAAGGTTTCATATAATGAGTACCCTTGGCAATACCAAGAACACCTGAGCGTACCACCTCAACCACTTCAGCAAGCTTACAGATTGTACTTATAAAGTTATCAGTATCATCTGAATTACCGACATACTCTAAAGTAAAGATCTCCGCATTAACATCAATGATCCTAGCACTGAAGATATCAGCAAGGCTTTTTACCTCATCTCTTACATTGCGGTTTGGAGTATTTACCTTTACTAAAACCATTTCGCGCTCGATGCCGCCTTCTGCCTCATCTAAAAGAGCAGATACACGGTATACACAAACAAGCTTATGCAACTGCTTTGTGATTTGCTCAGCCTCACTTTTATCTCCGGAGGTTAGGATAGAACAGCGTGATAAGGTTGCATCATCTGTAGGAGCTACGGTTAAGCTGTCGATGTTATAACCGCGCTGTGAGAACAAACCTACGACACGTGACAGAGCACCAGCCTCATTTTCAATCAGAATGGAAATTACGTGTCTCATTATTTGTTCTCCTCATCATTTAACATCATATCAACCATTGAGCCATTAGCTCTTAACCATGGCATTACCTTTGTATTAGTATCAGTGATAACGTCCACTAAGATAAACTCATCTTTAGCCTTGAGTACTTCTCTTACAGTGCTCTCAAGTTTACTCTCATCAGTTACTCTAATACCCTTAAAGCCATATGCTTCAACCAGTTTTACAAAGTCAGGGTTTCCATCAAGATTTGTAGCACTGTAGCGGTGATCATAGAACACAGTCTGGAACTGACGAACCATACCTAATACAGAGTTATCCAGAATGAAAACTTTAACTGGTAAATTGTACTTTCTGCAAACGGCCAATTCCTGCATATTCATCTGGAAAGAGCCGTCACCTGAGATACAAAGTACGGTTGCATCTGGAATTGCAAACTTGGCACCGATAGCTGCTGGGAAGCCCAAGCCCATAGTTCCTAAACCACCTGATGTAATGAAATGACGCGGTTTTTCAAACTTAAAGTACTGAGCTGTAAACATCTGATGCTGACCTACATCAGTGGTTACGTATGGGTCAATTCCTAACTCATGACTTACTCTTGAGATAGTCTCGATTACTTCCTGTGGTCTGATGATGCCGTCTTTTTTAGCATAAGCTAAGCAGTGCTTTTGCTTATAGGTGTTAATCTCGTCCCACCAAGGCTTTAAGTCAGGCTGCTTTGAAGTATCAGACTCATCTAATGTAGAAATGATCTGATTTAAAACAGTCTTAGCATCACCTACAATTGGGATATCTGCCTGAACTGTCTTTGAAATTGAAGCAGGATCAACATCGATATGAACGATAGTTGCATCAGGGCAGAACTTAGATACTTTATTAGTTGCTCTATCAGCAAAACGAGTACCTACAGCAAAGATTAAATCTGAGTGGTGCATGGTTTCATTAGCTTCATACAAGCCATGCATACCTAACATACCTAAATAGTTAGGATCTGAAGCTGGATAGCCTGAGATCCCCATAAGAGTACTTACAACAGGTAAGTTTAATCTTTTAGCAATCTTATAAACTTCTCCTGTTGCATCTCCCTGCACTACACCACCACCGATTAACATTACTGGGTGCAAAGCTTTTAAGATCTCGTTTACAGCTCTTTTTATCTGTCCTTTATGACCATAAACGGTAGGATTATAGGAGCGGATCTTTACATCAGGGTTGGTATCATAATCAAAGAAATAGTTTCTGCTCTGACAGTTCTTTGGAATATCAACTACTACAGGGCCTTTTCTGCCAGTTGAAGCAATAAAGAAGGCTTTACGTAAATTTTTAGCGATATCCTCAGGCTTTTTACATAAGAAGCTGTACTTTACAACAGGTCTTGTAACACCCATAGTATCAACTTCCTGGAAAGCATCAGTACCGATTAAATCTGTACTTACCTGACCTGTAATTAAAACCAGTGGAATTGAATCTCCATAAGCTGTAGCTAAAGCTGTAACAGTGTTAGTAGCACCAGGACCTGAAGTTACGATAGCTACACCTACGTTACCTGTAGCTCTGGCATAACCGTCAGCCATGTGAACTGCGCCCTGCTCGTGACGGGCTAGTGTATGAACAACTTTCTTTGAGTCATATAACTCATCATAAATATCTGTAACAGCAGCACCTGGATAACCAAAAATTCTGGTTACTCCAAGATCTTCTAAAACTCTAACAACCTGCTGTGCACCGTTTAACTGTTCCATATTTTTTATCTCTAAAATCTTTTTTAATCTTTAAAACATCAAATAAGCCATGTAAGGCAAACAGTCATTAGCGCACTCGTACTAGTAAGCAATAGTTTATTGTGATCTGTCGGTTATATTTCATAGCTGCAGCCTCCTCTTTTTTCGCTTACTACAAATAAAATTCTGTAATCTGGCATTTAACCTGATTTAATGACCTACTATTCTACTCTTTATTCAGTCTCTGGCAGACATCATCTCGAGTACTGATAAAAGGAGTCAGTTTTATAAGATGCTCTTTGAAAAGCTCTAACAGTTCATGCGCACTGTGAGTTTTTCTAAAATTAAGTTCCATAGGACGCAGTGGCAACAATTCATAGAAATTGACATTGCGGCCAGAGGATAAGATAACCGACTGACTCTCTTTAGGATATTCTCCTAATGAAGCTAGCATCGCACCGGTAAAAGCAGTTCTCTTTGAAAAGCCATTTTCCTTTTCAAGATAATAGCCAAAACCTACAGGATTTTTCTCAGTTATAAGATAGCTTATTATCTCAATTAACATATAAATCTCAAATGCTGATTTTGAGTCTTTATTAAATCTGTAGTCTTTTGGCAGTGCAAGACAGAGCTCTATATTCTCTTGTTTTAGCTCTGAACTTGACTCTGTGTTTTTACCACTCAAACCAACACTTACAATCAGGTTGTAGTCATGCTCTTTTGTAGGTGCAATTTGATACAGAGAAACATGTGAGAACTCACATAAGTGATTTACTTTACCAAAGTTCTTTTCTACAAAAGATAAAAGCTCTTTTGAGTCCTTCTCATCTAAACCTTTAAACTCAGCTTTATCTAAAAGACGTTTGGCATTATCAATCATGATGGTGATGTTTGAGAACAGTTGACCATCCATAACTGAAGCATGTTTTAGTGCTTCTTCAAAACGGATTAAGCTATCGGAAATAAGTCCTTTCTTAAAAAGGATATAGCCTCTTAAAAAATGGTATTTAGCTGAAATCTTACCTTCTAATGAGAACTTATCTAATAAAATCTCTGATTTTTCAAATAAAGAAAAAGGATCAGAGGTTCTGTTAGCTGCATTGATATAGGTTCTAACTAGCTCCATGCACAGCTCAAAATCAAGCTCACTGTTCTCTAAAAGGTCGATGATTTTAAATAATTCATCGTTTTTATAAAGCTTTTCTACTTTTGCTAAAAGCTCAGTTTTGTAAGTTGTAAATTCTTGCTCTGTCATAATTTAAAAAGCCCCGCACTGCGAGGCTCTATACTTAAATATTGTAAATTAAGAATGCAGTGAATGCTCGCCTCTGAAGATACCACACACGCCTGAGCGCACGGTTTCAATGACTTCAGCTTGCTCTGAGACAGCCTTTAAAAATCTGTCCACTTCAAATGAAGTGTTCACAAACTGCAGGATGTAAAGCTCTGGTGTAATATCCACGATTTCAGCTTTAAAGATATCACATAAAGTCTTAATTTCTTCTCTTAAGGTATGACCTACTGCCTGTACCTTAACAAAGAGGATCTCGCGCTCTACGATATCACAGGAATTATCCTGCTGGCTTGACACCTTAATTACATTAACTAACTTATGTAACTGCTTGGTAATTCTTTCAACTACAGTGCCATCACCTTCTGTTAAGATGGTGATTCTTGAGATGGATTTATCCTCAGTTGGAGCTGCAGTAATATTCTCAATGTTGTAGCCACGCTGAGAGAACAGTCCTACGACTCTTGATAAAGCTCCAGCTTCGTTTTCTAATAAGATTGAAATAACCTGGCGCATACTAATCCTCATTTAGGAACATGTCTGACATACTGCCACCCATCTGTTGCATAGGCAGAACCTTAGCATCAGTGTTGCAGACAATATCTACAATCACTAATTTATCTTTCATAGCTAATGCTTTCTTTACACCAGATTCAAGATCTTTAGGATCTTCAATTCTGATGCCTTCATGACCATAAGCTTTAGCTAAAGCGATAAAGTCAGGATTTGAGTTTAAGTTAGTAGAACTGATGTGTCCGTGATAGAACATTTTCTGCCACTGACGAACCATACCTAATGTGTGGTTATCTAAGATAAAGATCTTAAGTGGAATACCAAACTCTAAACAGGTTGATAACTCCTGAATATTCATCTGGAATGAACCGTCACCTGTAAATAAGCAAACCTCTTTATCAGGCTCACCTACTTTAGCACCGATTGCAGCTGGGAAACCATAGCCCATAGTACCTAAGCCACCTGAGGTTAACAGATGACGAGGTTCATCGAACTTATAGTATAAAGCTGTAAACATCTGATGCTGACCTACGTCGGTTGCAATGATAGCCTTACCGTCAGTTGCCTTATAAACAGCTTCAATGATTTCCTGAGGCTGAATTAAATTCTCGTCATGGCGGTAATTCAGGCAATCGATATGACGCCACTTCTCAATCTCAGCCCACCACTGTTTCATCGCAGTCTCGTTCTCTTTTAAATCAAACTCATTGAAAGCATCAATGAACTGATTTAAAACGGTCTTAGCATCACCTACGATTGGAATATCAGCATTTACTGTCTTTGAGATTGAAGCAGGATCAATATCAATATGAACAATCTTAGCAGCAGGACAGAATTTAGCTAAGTTATTGGTTACACGGTCATCAAAACGGCAACCTACAGCAAAGACCAAGTCTGCCTTATCCATAGCAAGGTTTGCTTCATAAGTACCGTGCATACCTAACATGCCCAAGAACTGTTTATCAGTACCAGGATATACACCTAAGCCCATTAAGGTTGCAGTTACTGGTACATTAAAGCGATGAGCAATTGAACGCACTTCATCAGTTGCACCTGATAACTGAGCACCACCACCGATTAGCATTACAGGGTGATTGGCCTCAGCTAATAATTTAGCAGCTCTCTTTACCTGACCGCGGTGCCCCTGCATGGTTGGGTTGTATGAACGTAACTTTACAGGACCTTTCTGTTCTGGGTATTCAAAGCGTAATGAAGGTCTTACACAATCCTTTGGAATATCAACTACAACAGGGCCAGGTCTGCCGGATGCAGCTAAATAGAAAGCCTGTCTTATATACTTTGGAATATCCAGTGCGCACTGACATAAGTATGAGTGCTTTACTATAGGTCTTGTGATACCTACAGTATCAACTTCTTGGAAAGCATCTGATCCAATAAGTGGAGTACCTACCTGACCTGTAAGAACTACCATTGGGATTGAATCCATATAAGCTGTAGCAATTGAAGTTACAGTATTAGTAGCACCAGGACCTGAGGTAACTAAACATACACCGACTTTACCTGTTGCTCTTGCATAGCCGTCGGCAGCATGGGCTACGCCCTGCTCATGACGTCCTAGAATGTGTTTAATCTTTGTGGACTCGAGAAGAGCATCATAAATATCAAGCACAGCTCCACCAGGATAACCAAATAAGCGATCAACACCTAAATCTTCTAAGGTGCGCACTACCATCTGTGCGCCCGACATCATGGTCATGAAAATCTCCTTTTATAATCAGCCTTTTTTAGGTTTAGGCCAAAACCTTTGAGGTACTTTTTGTACCCACTGTGAATATTCTTCAGGGAAATCTCTTTTAAGTCTTGGCTCATCAATATAAACAGCTACGATTTGAGCAAAGATTAAAAATAAACAAGGGATCACTAAAGTTATAAGTGAATTTATAGCACAACACAGACCTAAATAAAACAGGACAATACCCATATGCATAGGATTTCTGCAAAGAGAGTATGGGCCTTCGGTTACCAAGCGGTCAGTTTGTTTAGTTAATTTTACATTACCTAAAACTACAGCTCCACCGTGTCCTTTTTTAATCAATTCATAATTAGACCAAATGACAAAAAACAGACCAACGGCTGAACAGATTGCACCAAAGATACTGCTAGTCAAACCTATGGGCATGAAATCATATGTATAATTTACCCCAAGATAAATCATCACAGATGGCACTGCTAAAAACAGCAGAACACTTCCAAAGATATAGGCTAGCAGATCTTTAAAATTCATTAACTAAAACACTCGTTTCCTGAACACTCGTTAACTTAAAACCTCATTACTTTAAGGCTTTATTTAATAAGTCGTTTAATACAAATAATGGATGAACAGCTTCCTTGCCTTCCATTCTGTGTACCTGTGAACGGCAGCTAAAGCCTGTAATTAAACAATGCTTAAAGTCATGTGACTTAATCTTACCCTTCCAGTTTTTCTCATAAACAGCATAGGTTTCATCATGATTTTTTGCAATGTGACCAAACAGACCTGCCATACCACAGCAAGCTACAGTCTCAGGAATTACATTGATGAAGAAGTGCTGCATTAAAGTCTGCCATAGGACTGGAGACTGGGTAATTAGAGCTCTTTCGGTACAGTGAGTAAATAAGAAATAAGGATCTTTAAACTCATCTGCTCTTGCAGCCTGTTCAACTTTATCTTTAATTTTAGCAAAACGGTCTACAAATGTCTTAGTGCCAAACTGCTCATTTAACCACTCTTCAGGGAGTTTTACGTCAAACTCACCACGTCTGTCACCTAGCATCTGAGTGTACTCATCACGATAACAGATAGTTAAAGCTGGATCATAACCTACAAGTGCTTTGCCTGATTTTGCTATAAGCTCAAGTCTAGCAGCCTGCTTTGCTGCAAAATGAACAAAGCTTCTTCTCTGACCACGGATAACTTTAATCTTGCCGTTAACATAAGCGCGTAAGAAAGCTACCTTATAGCCAATGTTTCTCATAAATGAAGCCATTGCAATCAAGCCATGAGCTTCATAACTTACAGTAAACGGATCGGTGACAATGATAACTTCATAGTCTGACTTAGCTGCCTTATCCGCAGTTAAGATTTCAAAACCATTGTCATGACATTCTTTGTGGAAAGTCTTTTCACTGAACAGAGGAATATCCACAAAACCAAAGATCTTTTTAGTTAATGACTTGATGATGCTGTTGCTCAAGAAGGCATTGGATAACTTAGGTACTTTGGCCATTAAAGGCAGAGTAAACTCAGCATTTAGGATTAAGATATCCATTAAAGGTCTTAGATAGCGACTGTAGTACAGAGCTAAGAAACGAGAGTTCATATCTGCTGCATTTACGTGAGCAGGACAGATACTCTTACATGATTTACATGACAGACAGGTCTGAATATTCTCTAAATACTCAGTTGAGTAATCCTCTTTTTTAGTTGTAAGAGTGTTGATAACTCTCTTTACAAAGTTAATTGGATTTGGAGAAGAGGTCATTAGTGACACTTCTTCAGAGGCAATATTATAACCTCTGTCATTCATCAGTCTCATCCACTCACGCATTAACTCACTAAAGCCTTTTGGTGAACGGATGTGGTTCTTGGTATAACGGTAGCTAGGACACATTAGAGCACTGGTCTGATAGCTAAAGCACTGACCATTACCGTTACAGCTTACAGCACCTTTAAAAGACTGTCTTACAGTCAATGGTATAGTTCTATCAAGATCGCCTCTCATAAGAGAGTCAATTGAAACAATCTTGTCGGTCTCATTACCAAATGGAACGCAGATCTTGCCAGGATTTAAGATATTCTTTGCATCAAACAGAGCTTTTACCTTACGTGCTACAGGATATAATGTTTTAAAGAAAACCTCACCAAAGCAGGAACGGTAACCACGACCGTGCTCACCCCACATCTGTCCTTGGTATTTATTAACCAGTTCTACAACCTTATTAGAGATAGTAACTAATTTTTCTCTGTCCTCGTCAGTTGTAAGATCAAGAGCAGGACGTACATGCATTAGACCAGTGTCCACGTGACCGAACATACCGTAGGTTACATGTAATGAGTCTAATAAAGATCTAAACTCTAAAATATAGTCAGCTAAATTTCTTGGAGGTACTACAGTATCTTCGGTGAAGGCAACCAGTTTCTTGTCACCTGCTGCTGCACCTAACAGACCTACAGCCTTTTTACGCATACCGTAAATAGCACTCACAGCTTTTGGAGTTTGAGCTAACTGTGCACCTAAAATACCGTTTTCAAAAGTCTCTGCCTTTTTATTTACAGAAGCAAAGATTTTTTCTAACTTACTTCTTTCTGTATCAGCATCATAACCGTTGAACTCAACGATATTGATACCTAAGATCTCATGACCTTCAACTTCATGGATATAGTCTTTAACTGATGACCAGATGGTATCTTTTTTAGCTAAAGATAAAACTCTTGAATCTACTGTTTCAACTGAGAACACACCAGCATCAATCAGATCTACAGCATGACGCAAGGCACTGTCAAAGTTCTCATACTTTACCACCATCAGCTCTCTAAAATCAGGGATCTTGGTTAAATCTAAGGTGGCACCGCAGATCACTGCTAAAGTACCTTCAGCACCGCAGATTAGGCGTGCTAAATTTAAGGTATCAGTCTTTGGATCATATGAGTGGTCTAAATCGTAACCTGTCATAAAACGGTTTAATTTAGGGAAGATCTTTTCAATCTCATCACGGTTGTCTTTTAATAAAGCGTAGCAACCACGATAGATATCACCTTCTAAACCTTCTTTTTTCAGGCACTCCTGCAGTTTTTCACCACTTACAGGACCGAAGGTTGTGATAGTACCATCAGCTAAAACTACGGTTACATCTTTAATATGAGTTGAGGTTCTTCCATAACGTAATGAGCCCTGACCTGCAGCGTCATTACTAATCATGCCACCTAAACAGGCTCTGCTTGAGGTTGATAACTCAGGTGAGAAGAACAGACCGTATGGTTTTAAAAATTCGTTTAACTCATCTTTGATGACACCTGACTGGGCATAGATTTCTCTCTTATCAGCATCAAAGTTTGAGGTTGCTTTCATATAGCGAGAGCAGTCAATGGTAATACCGTCATTTAATGACTGACCGTTAGTACCGGTACCACCACCTCTTGGAGTGATAATCAGGCGCTCATAAACTGGAGTTGCTCTTAACTTTAAAGCAATAGAGATGTCTTCATTATCTTTTGGGAAGATTACTCCCTGAGGCATTCTCTGATATACAGAGTTATCTGTTGCAACTAGCAATCTTGATGCATGCGCACTTTCCACATCACCTTTAAAGCCTGATACTTTTAAAGCATTTAGATATTGTGCATAGATAGGATCTAACTGTGGAAGGTCAGATATCTTAGGGATCATTTGCTTGCCTCTTTGATAAATTTCGTTTTAGCCTGTGTCTTATTGTCTAATTTAAGGGCTTGATAAATGAGTGTTTATATTCAAAAGTCGTCGAAAAGAGTCCTCTTTCCGAGCTAATGTGAAACATTGTAAAGTATTTTGTGAACTATGGCTCTATTTAACAAGATCGCTAAATTTCTCACCAATATGGAGAGTAGTTAGCATAAGGTAAGTCTATTTTCATGGTAAAGTTTCAAAGTAAATTCAAATGAGACAGTAACACAGAGAATACATAGATCATGGAGGATACTAGGATGACTGAAATTGAAAAGAAAGATGAGATCTTAAAGCTGTTAACAAAAGCGCTAATACTTGCCATAGATGATGATGTGAACCTTACCTTAAGAGGTAACCATGTCTATGTTGATTATGGTTGTTCTCAATTTGCTGTTGATATTGAGAACTGCTCTCTAGTTGAGATGGTAAAGAAAGTGGTAGCTCAGCTCTAGGTGTTTTCACTTTGAGTTTTAGTTTGAGATTGAACCTGAATTTAGGCTCAAAATAGCGTTAAGGCCCAGTAAGAACAGGCTTTGAAAAACTTAAAGACAGTAATCCCTATGAGCTAAAATTTAGATTTGGGAAATCAAGATGGCTGGGGTACTAGGATTCGAACCTAGGTAATGGCGGAATCAGAATCCGCTGCCGTACCACTTGGCGATACCCCAATAGAAAAGAATTTGGAAATTCAGATAAAACAAAACCACCTAAAGGTGGTCGTTTGGTAGCTATGACTGGAATCGAACCAGTGACCTCAGCATTATGAGTGCCGCGCTCTAACCAACTGAGCTACATAGCCACTTATCTGATGGCTGGGGTACTAGGATTCGAACCTAGGTAATGGCGGAATCAGAATCCGCTGCCGTACCACTTGGCGATACCCCAACATTTCCGTTATCAAACAAAAACTTGGTTCAGTGGCAGGGGTACCTGGACTCGAACCAGGGAAATGGCGGGATCAAAACCCGCTGCCTTACCACTTGGCTATACCCCTAAACAGGTATTTTCGTTTGTGTTCGACAACGGAGACACATTATAAGGACAAATTAAAAATTGTCAACAATTAAAATTAACTTTTTTAACGTCAGTTCCTACAAAAAATGACATTCACTTTTAATGGATGTCATTTTTATCGATTTCCTTTAATGAAAACAGGTTCTGAACTTTTTTCGTTTTGGACTTTTTTTTCGTTTTGGATTATTAGTACTAGTACTTTTTCAAAGGATCCTTTAGTTTCTCATTGTAATAAGCATCTTCATGCTTCTTTACAATTCTAAAGATACCAAACTCTAAAGCTAGTACGTAAAAGACGTAGAACACTGGATATACAGCTGTATAAAGCAGTGAGCTGTCTTGCAGTTTTGCTGAAGCTACTGCTGTTGCTACTAACAAGAGCACATAGCACAAGAATAAAAGCTCTGCTACAAAGATAAAGGTATGGAAAGTACGTAGGCGCTTTTTAGCTCTGCCACGGTTAAAGCCAATTAAAACTAAAAGACCTGGCATTGCCCATACCAAACCTAAAAAGGCGCTGAAAAAGGATGGTCTTGCTACCATCACCAGCGCAAACACAAATGAAGAGATCAAAGTTACATAGACAATTGAGGTATTAAAGTAAATTCTCTCATTCATGCTCAAAGGTGCATTCTTATATGGATCATATAAAGTCTGACCTTCTTTTTCCTGTTCTTTGGTCAATTCTTTTGACTGCTGAAAGTAATCCTGCTCTGCTTTAGGTGTATTTGACATAGTTGCTCCTAATCTAAACTTAGTCATATTGTACTCATTTTTGTAAGATTTCTAAGTCAAATTCTTTGAATAGATGCTTTTCTTACTGCAAATGACCTTTTATCTTCAAATTTCGCTTAAGTTTAGTCTTGTTCTTCGTGGAGGTGAACTTTTGCAGGTGAACTTTTGCATATGTACTTTTGCATATGTACTTTTGCACGTGTACTTTTTTAAGTGCTCTTTTTTAGTTACATCAAATATTTTTTCCTCTTTTTAGAGTAAGCTTGCAAAGATGAAATAAGGAATACTCATATGCCATATAATCGAAACAATGTTCTAGCTATCTGTTATGACTTTGACAGAACTCTAACCCCATACGAAATGCAGGCTCAAGGCTACATTCAGCAAATCAATGAGAATGTAGATGAATTCTGGGATCTTGCTACAAGACTTGCTGTTGAAAACGAGATGGATCCTAATCTGTCTTATATGTACCTCATGCTAAACGGTGCTAAAGGTAAGTTTCAGGTTAAAAAAGATAAATTACATGAGTTCGGTTCTAAGGTTCAGCTCTACAAAGGCGTAGATACTTGGTTTGACAGGATCAATGCTTATGGTAAAAAGTGTGGTATTGAAGTTGAGCACTACATCATTTCCTCTGGTTTAAAAGAAATGATTGAAGGCACTGCTATTGCCGACAAGTTCAAAGCAATTTATGCCAATGCTTTTTTCTATGACAGAAACGGTACTGCTGTATGGCCTGCTCAAAACATTAACTTCACCAATAAGACTCAGTTCTTATTTAGAATTTCTAAAGGCACTCTAAATGTTAACGACAATGACGTTAACCGTTATTTTCCAAAAGAATCTATAAGAATTCCTTTTGAAAACATCGTCTATATTGGTGACAGCCAAACCGATATTCCTTGTATGAAACTTGTAACCTCATTAGGAGGACAAGCTATTGGTGTTTATGATCCAAAATTAAAGAATAAAGAGCGCGTGCATTCTTTAATTCGAGACAAGAGAATTAAGTACTTTGCTCCAGCTGACTACTCAAAGAATAAAGAGCTTGAAAAGCTGTTAAAACAAATCATAGACTACTCAAAAGCTTCTTTTGCTTTAAAACAAGAATATTATAAGAACCTTGAAGAGTCAGAGCTTTAGTAAAAGGCCAACATAATCTTAGGAAAAAACTTATGGCAGCTAAATTCCGTAGTGATATAGACGGACTTAAAGGCATTGCGATCATAGCGGTAGTGCTCTACCACTTTTTTGATCTTTTAAAGTCATTTGAATCATCAACTATTACAACCTTTTCAGGTGGCTTTTTAGGTGTTGATATCTTTTTAATTATCTCAGGCTTTTTAATCACTTCAGGCATTGTCTATAAATTAGAAAACCAAAGTTTTTCCTTAAGCGCTTTTTACAAAAGACGTCTTTTAAGGATCCTGCCTCCTTTAATTGCAGTCTGCGCTTTTTGCTTGGTTGTAGGATATTTTGTTTTATTTCCATCTGTTTACAAAGAGCTCTCTTTGGAGGTTATCAATACTTTAACCTTCATAGGCAACTACCGCTTTGCTCACTCTGGCGGTTACTTTGCACTAGATACCTCTGAAAAGTTACTGCTTCACACCTGGTATCTTTGCATTACTATACAGTTCTACCTTATCTACCCTCTTTTAATACTGCTGTTAGTAAAGCTCTTTGGCTTAAAGAATCTTCCAAAAGCTATGTGTGTAGTTTTAGCACTAGCTCTTGTAAGTTCTTATGTTTTCTCAAAAGGCGGTCAGGGTTACCTTTTAACTCATACTAGAATTTGGGAAATGTTTTTAGGTGGAGTGCTGTTCTTCTATAAAGATACTGTTTACAGTTTAGTCTTTGCTAAAAGGCAGTATCTTAAGTACACAGCTGAAATTATCGGTGTAGCTTTATTTTTATACTCAGTATTTACTACTGCTTTAAGTAACGGTGCTGCTTGGTATATATCTACATCTTTACTTACTGTGATCGGTACTTCTTTAGTTATCCTAGCTCACAATGAGCATTCTCTTTTAGGCTTTAGACCATTAACCTCTATAGGCAAGTTCTCATACTCACTCTACTTATGGCACTGGCCTGTTATTATCTTCTGCTTTGACTTAGGTTACAGCTCAAATTACATTCACCTTGTGTCTGCAATAGTCTTAGTTGCTATCTTTACTGCTCTTTCATACCTGTATATTGAAAAGAGACAGGTAAGCAACAGACTTTCAGCTTTAATTTATGTTTTGAGTATGATTGCCTCTATCTTTGTCTTTTCAGATGATGGTAAAAACCTACTCTCCCCTTACATTGATCCTTATGGCAAAAAGATGGTGATGTTAGATACCATCAAAGATCTTAACTACAAGCCAAAGATCATGATGACTTTAAATGAGGTACCGGTTTATAAGCTTGGCAATCAGAATGAGAAGGCTCATACCTTTGTAGTAGGAGATTCTCATAGTGAGCATTACAGCTACTATTTAAGAGACATCAATAAAAGACCTTTATATTTCATGTTTATGCATGGAACTATTGGCTATGGTCCAAACTTCTCTGGCTATAAGGTAAAAGTTATCTCTACACATGAAGAAAGAGAAACTTTCTACAGAATTTACAAATACGTTTTGGATAAAATGCAGGATGGAGACAAGGTTGTAATTGGCAATAGATGGGATGTTTACTACACCTATTACATCAGAGAATTCAATTTAAAAGATAATGATGAGAGCTTTAATGCTTTCATTAAAGCTTTGATTGAGGACTTTGATTATGAAATTCAACATTATCCTAAGCTCAATTTCTACATCATAGGTCAAGGTATTAACACTAGTCAGTCTATCGTAAATTGCTTAAAAGCTAATTTACAGGATAGTGCTTTAAGACATATCTTCAAAACTGACAGATGCAATTTTACTAAAGACTACTTAGGTTACAGAAGAGATCTTATTAACAATGCCATTCGTGAATATGCAAACAGCAAAGACAATGTAACCTTTATTGACAGAAATGCCGCTCAAGATCTTGGAAATGGTAAGTTCAGAACCAGAACTGATGACGGTAAGGCTCTTTATTATGACAAGACCCATTACACCACACCTGGTGGCAATATGATTGGCCAATATGTCTTCAGTCAGATCTTTAAAGAAGAGAACTGATAAAGAACAATCTCAAAGTAAAAACTTTCTCAAAATAACTTTCAAAGCAAAAACTAATCTCAAAATAAAAGCTGTCATAAGACAGCTTTTATTTTGGATGTAATTTGAGATGAAGCTTATGGAACTACTGCAAGTGAGTTTTGCTTTTTTAGTTTTCTTGCTAAAAAGATTGAGCTTACCAAAAGACCTAATTCATAAAGTACCAGTAAAGGCAATGCTAATAGTAACTGTGAGGTAACATCAGGAGGTGTTAGTACTGCTGCTAGTGCAAAAGCACCTACAATTACATAACGTCTGCCTTTTTTTAACCTGTCTAACTCTACAATTCCACTTGCAGCTAATAAGAACACAGCAACCGGTGTTTCAAAAGCAAGTCCAAAAGCTAAAAACATATGTAAGAGGAAGCTTATATAAGCTTCAATGTCAGGTGCAAAGTTCACAGTCTCAGGAGCAAATGAGGCAATAAAAGGAAAGAGAGCTCTAAAGACTACAAAGTAGCAGTACAAAGTACCTGTAGCAAACATTAAAACTGATGACAGGATAAATGGCAGAGCGGTTCTTTTTTCATGTTTGTATAAAGCTGGTGAAACAAAGGTCCAGATCATATACAAAGTAAAAGGCATCGAGAGCACAAAGGCACAAAAGAGCAATACCTTTAAAGGACCTAATACAGGTGAAACTACGCCTACTGCCAACATTCTTGAGCCTTGTGGCAGTGATGACAGAAGTGGCTTGGTTGCCTCATCAAATAACAGATTAGTAAAGGGAGCTAAAGCTGCAATACAAACTGCGATACCTAATAGACTTAAAAGAATGGTTTTACGCAGTACAAAAAGATTTGAGACAAAAGGTGATCGGTAAAGCTTGTCATCTGACTTTGAGTTTTTATTCTTCATGATAAAGATTGTTTATGGTATTAGCTGTTCTTATAATCTTTCACTCTTGCTTTGCAAAAGCTTGGCTTTAATCTTAATAAGCTCTACTTCAAGGGCAGCAATTCTAAGATTAAGCTCTTTATCTTCAGACGATATCTGAGTGTTTAAGTTTGGCTTTAGCTTTTGACTGACTTTTGATAAGTCATCTTTTTTAGTTTCACAGGCAGATACAGACTTATCAATTTCTTGAGGATCTGAGCGCATAGCGTTTTTGAGCTCATAAGACATTGAGTTTATTTTTTGCTCCATATCTTTTGAGCTTTTACTAAAAGAGTTCTTTACCGCCTCAAGATCGGTAAGACCGAACTCTTTTTTGCAAGAATCGTAATAGCTTTTTACTTTTCTTGCCTGAATACCAAGTCTGTATGCCATCTCTACTGTTTTCTTTGGTCCTAAGACTAAAAAGCACACAGCAAAAAGCAACAGCAGTTGGTCTAATGAAAACCCAAACATTGTCTTATTATTCTTTCTGACCTTCATGCTTTGACACTGTCAAATCTGAATTCTGATTATTCTCTTCTTTAAGTCCTGCTTTAAAACCACTGATTGCAGTACCTAAATCTTTACCCATGTTCTTTAACTTGCCAGTACCAAAGACTAGAGCTACTACTAACAATAAGATTGCCCAGTGCCAAATAGACATCATGCCCATTTTATTTCTCCTAAAAAATGCCACAGTGCCCTGTGGCAATTAACTATGTTTAACTTGGATTTATGTTCAATAAGAATGTACGCTTAACTAGAATTTCGTTAAATTCGATTACCCGAAAATTAACTGTCTTATTAGTTCTTAACTCTTAAGACACAACCTTTCTAGCAATAGCCTTTACCGCAAGATAAGGATCGGACTCAGACATTGCCTGATGGATATGCATGAAGCTGTACTGAGAAGCAATGTAGTTTCTAAAAGTATTAAACTTCTCACCTTCTAGCTCTTTGTCATTCATGCCGTAATCTTTAGCTGCAACTTCTTTTAGAGCAATTACAGATTGCTGTGCTGCTGGAACTGATAGAACGAAATCGTGATCACCTAAGTGAACTAGGTAACCTGCCTGTTTATGAGGTGTAGGTAATCTCTTACCGTCTTTATCTAATAAACCGCGCTCAACAGGATCTACTAAAGCTAAGATAGAAGCTGCCTTAATCCAACCTACAACTAACTCCTCATCTTTTGGAGTACCAGGATGATTGTGAGCACAAGCCTGAGCTACTACCTCATCTGCTGGCATTCCTCTGTAGATAGCTTCAGCAATTGAGAAGATGTGGTGAGCGCCAGTACCTGCAATGGTGTACTCTTTCAGACATGAACCATCTTTATTCCATTGGAATACCCATGGCTTTGCCAAATCATGTAATAACTGACCTGCAACTGCCATATCATAGCCATACTCATAATCCATGATGTGTGAGTAAGTAGCTAGGATAGACTTAGTGATCTCAACGTTTACAGCGGTATGAGTAGCTAAGCCACCTGGATAGGCATGATGGCTACCATAGCCACTGCCAGGTGCTGAGAAAAATGGCTGAGGATTAGTGTTTAAATCCTTTAAAGGTGGGAACAGATGAGCTTCATCAGTTAAAGCAGGATCTACTAAATTCTCCTGTAGTAGCTTCTGATATACCTTAGATACTGAAGCTTTACCCTGATGCTGTTCCATAAAGGTAGGAACTGTATTCTGATAGAAACTTAAGACCTTTTCTCTTAAAGCAAGATCATGTAATGAATTGATTTCACCTAATAAGTAATCCCAAGCTTTCTGTACAAGTTCTGAGGATTTAGCTACTTCAACAGGATCTTTTGGAAGATTAGAAAGTGCTACTGTTTTTACATTAAGCTCAGCAGCATATGATGGCTTTAAGAAGTTAGCTACACCTACAGCTGCAATGGCAGCAGCTGATACCTTAAAAAAATTGCGTCTTGACAGATCGGGACTTGAATTTGACATTTATTTCTCCATAGCATGTGTTTAACTATGAGAATATTGTCTTGTTAGAAGGTAAAGTCGATTTGCAGTTTTTGTAAATTTATAGGTATAAAAAGATAAGTTTGTGTAAACAATACCTGCTATTCTCTTTATTAAGAATTTAATACAATACATTACTACAACCATCTTATAGTTAATTCTTTGTATTAAAACAGATTTACTTTAACAACTGTCGAATATTACTCTTTATATCATTAAGAATTTAATTCAATTTAATATAGGGGAGTTCTATAAATTAAATTTGGTAAACCCCTTTGATCTTTAAAGAAAAATT
>OMZC01000051.1 GCA_900315395.1 uncultured Gammaproteobacteria bacterium | reverse complement strand
CACCATTACGTTCATATTTATATGTTTTTCCTTGGTTTACTAGGTAAATTGACATATGCTTACTCCTCACCTGTTGTTTTAATTATTAACCAGCCCTGTTAAAAGTAGTTAACCTTCATACCGACATTGTTGTACTGTTTTTTCATAGCATCCTTTCCTTTCAAAATTTCTGCAACTCACTAAGAGTTTCATTCCATCTATCTTCAGCTTCAGAAATGCTTTTTACATATTCGGCATAGGACTCTTTGTACTTCTTTGCGATCCGTTCCTGTTCATCTAAAGAAGGAAAAGGAACCTCCAAAACTTTCAGGTCTTTGTAACTAATATTCATTACCGCCATGCCTTGCTGTAAACTGCTAATCAGACTATTTCCTATTGGACTATCAATGAAGATTTTCAAATAGGTACCATTCAGCTTTCTAGGATCAGGTCGAATTATGATTACATTCGATGATGCTATGCACGGGTAACTTTGCTTCTCAAAAACCGCCGTTCTTATAGCTGTTCCTCTAGCAGGAATTAGAACATCACCTTCTTGAAGCACATAGTTTTGCACCTTGCGTTCTTCCTCGTCGAGTTTATCCAGGCTACTATAATCAATTTCAAATTGGCCAATATTGGAGATGTTTACCACTCCGATATCCCCATTGGTATCTTTTTGGGATACTGACTTACCTCGGAAGATCTCCGCAACTTCACCTAGCTGGATTTTCTTTGTATCAGAAGACTGGTATTTCATGTATTCTTCATTCTGCTGAGTCAATAGCTTATCAATGCTCCAATCGCCGATCTCTTCTAGCTCCTCCAACATTGCGAAGGTATCATCAGTAATATCCATCTTTTCAAATGAACCACGTTTAGATTTGCGATCAATTGCTGCATATCTACGAATGACAACATCTTCTGTCCGACCAGCCGCAGCTGTAATAAGGAAAGTTTTAATGCCTGTGTTCTGAAAAATACCTTCAGGCAATTCAGCAATCATCTCCAACTTATACATTTGCGTGACAAACTTTCGTAGATCACTGATGCGCCCCCCAGAAAATGTGATACGAGCAGGAAGAACAATTATCAGTTTCCCGATAGGAGACAAATGAAGAAGTAAATTTTCAAAAGCAACCATATCTGTCTGACGACACATAAAATTTTTCTCATCTTCAGCCAGATCCCTGCCGTTGAATATAGGTACGGATAATATTCTGTCGAATTGTTCATTCAAAAAGCTGTACTTGTAAATACTGGTTTCTTTGACTTTAACATTGTCGTATCCCTCAAATATGCGTTTGATAACCTTGGCGTACATTGCACTCTGCGTGGTAATTGTGAAATTACAATCCAGATGTGCATCAACAGTCGCTCTCAAATTCGGCACGAATTTCTCGCCATCTGCAATCAGTACTGTTGTTCCGCCTTCTATCTGATCATTCATAATCTTCATAAGAGGCGCAGGAACAAGAGTAACGCGATATCTTTCAAATTCGAGTCCCCTATACAGAAGTTTCTCCCAGTCAGGGTTCTCATCAACCAAAAGGTAAGCTTGATAAAAATCATCAGAATTCTTAAAAGGATTTATTTCACGCATCTTGCCGGCCACGATCAACATCGCTTCGTAGGCTTCTTCTCTATTTAAGTCTTTACCCTTATTTTCAGCCTTTGTCTCCGCAGCGAGAATGGCACCGGAAATCATCTGTTCCCCACTCATTACTAATCGAAGCCTGCTATATTTATCTTCTGCTCTCATGTCCATCCTTATTCCCCTTACATTCAGCGTCCGTTGTTTTTAATTACCGACGTTTTTCTATCTACATATCAATCATTGATCTGGTGCTTCTAACATTCTTTGTTAAACCATCCAACACTTGTTGAAGCACTCTCTTAAATTCTTCTGATTATAATATAACACCCATAAATACATTTTTCAATACTTTTGGTATGCGAATACCAAATTATAATTTTAGATTGTGACCAATCACACATATTTTAAGCATAAAGCAATCTCATGCCTAATAACCAGTAGTTGTTCTATTCAAAACTATAGACAACAACAAAAAAAAAGATTCCGACATACTCCCTGCTAAAGGAAATATATCGGAATCCCATAATTTCAGATCTTTTTCAGCTATCTGTTACCTTTTCATATCAACAAAACCATAGCCACAACCTACCCAAAAGCAAAACCTGATACTCAACTATGCTGTATCTCTCTGCCTCGATATGTTTTCACATACAGCCCAAATCGGTCTTTACAGTCATGCTCAAAAAAGCATCAAACTCCGCAAACCCTTTGATTTCAAGGGCTTCCCGAGCACCCTTATTTCTCCCTCGATAGTAAAACTACGGTCTCAACATGAGATGAGTATGGAAACATATCAAAGCCCTGCACTTCTTCAATTACAAAGCCATTGTCTTTTAAAGTCTTTAAATCGCGCTCAAGCGCCTTTAATGAGCAAAAGATATAAGCTAGTTTTACAGGTGACTTTAATCGTGAGATTGCTTTACAGGCATCTTCTCCAATCCCCACTCTTGAAGGATCACAGATAATTGAGGATATATCTTTTTCTTTTACAAGAGAGCTGATGACCTCTTTAATGTCACCTACGATAAAGTCAGTATTGTTAATGTGATTGAGCGTTGCATTCTCAATAGCAGCTTTAATAGACTCAGGCACAATCTCCACACCAATGACCTTTTTAAAATTCTTTGATAAAGGTAAGGTCATGGTGCCTACACCACAGCATAGATCTAAAGCTGTTTTGTCTTTATTCTCACCACAAAAAGACACTGCCTTTTCGTACATCTTTTGCGCTATTGGGTAATTTACCTGTAAAAAGGTATAAGGGCCTGCTTTATAGTTAAAACCACAAAGATCTAGGGAAATCTCATCTTTACCTGAGATTAAGCTCATCTTTTCAGACAGGATCTTATTAGATGTAGCTTCGTTCACATTAAGATAAAGTGAATCTACTTTATCTTTAAACTTTGTTTTAAGCCTATCTATAAAGATGTCACTTGGCTTTTTAGATAGGACTAAAACTGCCATTTTCTCTTTTATGGTGTCACGCAACAACAGTGAGCGTAATGGTCCCTGTTGAGAGGACTCATCATAAACACTAATGCTTTCATCTGTGAAAAACTCACACAGATCGTGTGCAAACTCTGAGAACCAGCTAGGTTCTAATGAGCAGTTATCAACTGCGATTACCTCATGAGAATGAACTTTGTAAAAGCCATTTACAATTCTGTTGTCCTGTTTTGCAAAGTAACGAATGCTCTTATAGCGTGATGGCTTTGAAAGATCAGCTTTTTCAATCGGACTTATTTTACAGTTTTCACAACCTGCCTTTTTTAAAGCTTCAACAATCATTTGCTGTTTACGCTTTAAGGTACCTTCATAGCTGATTGGACCAAAAGACATCACCGACTGTAGTGATGCATCTTTGTAGTCAACTCTGTCAGGTGAGGCTTTAATGATCTTAAGTACCTGACCTGGTCGCCTTTTAGAGCCATTTACAAAAGGCTCTTCAATCTTAGCTAAAACGGTCTCTCCATCAATTACACCGTCTAGGTAAATCTCATAGTTCTCATAATGAGCAATACCCTGACCTTTGTCATTTAACTTTTCAACATAAAGTTCTACAGGATCTTTATATTCAGTAAAGGAGATCTGTTTTATCTTTTTAGGCATGGGTAATTACTATCCTTAAGATCTTGATTTTATAAAAGCTGACTTATCACTCACGATTTTTTGCTCATGAGTTTTTAACATGAGCTTTTACTAAGGCCTTTGATGATTATTTTTAGCGTTGTCTCTGTATTTTTTCTAAGTTTACACTAAGATTGAATGCATAAGATTATACATATACAAAGTTTAAAACAAAAAGGATCATCCTATGAGTAAGAATTCAATTTTAATTGGATATGCTTGTCTTGGAATGTTATGTGCAACAACTTTAAATGCCTGCACTAATCCAGTTTCAGAAGCTGGTACTGTTAACACCTATTATGAAGGTACCATTACTGGTATTGAAGCAATTGATATTGCCAATAAAAAGAACGACAACACCTCAAATACCCTCTTAGGTGCTGTAGGTGGTGCCATTATCGGTAACTTAATCAATAAAAAGAGTTCTGGTACTATCGTAGGCGCAGGTTTAGGTGCATTAGCTGCTGGTTCTGCTTCTAAATACCTAGATCGTCATGACGGCGTAAGATTAACCATCGATTCAGACAATGGTCCATTGATTGTGGATATGCCATTCTCATGTAAGTATGCCGTAGGCAAAAAGGTACGTTTAATCTCAGGTAGCTCACAGGGCTCTGTAATGGTTAAACAGAACGGTCGTTATGTAACAGCAACTGAAGACAGCTATACTAAGTGTCCTGCTGTTTATAACTCAATTAAGAATGATTAGTCTTTCTAGGAAGGATTAAGTGGTGGCCCATTCCTGACTTGAACAGGAGACCTAACGATTATGAGTCGTCTGCTCTAACCAACTGAGCTAATGGGCCGTTATTCGAGGGATTATTGTACAGATTAACCCCTCATCCGTCAAGATTTCAAGTCCTTACTCAAAATCTCCTTTTGGATTTGGGTGTACTCAGATAAAGCATCCATCTTACCCTGACTCATCTCCACACTAAGGATTTTAGCTCTGTCTTTTAGAGGCTTAGTGATAACCTCACTTAAGATATCTGCAAAATACTCAATTCTGTCAACATAAGGGATCTCTCGTATTTCTCCACCTGATTCAAAGGTTAGATTCAGAGGCGCACTGATTAACAGTCTTACAATCTTTTCATAAGGTGTCTGACGGGTCTGCTCAATGAATTTAGCTGGAGTTATATCAGGAGTTTTGGAAATGATCTTCAATAAACCATCTAACTCATCTGCGCCCTTTACACCTAATCGTTTGCACAAAGCTACAAACTCATCTAGCGCAAACTCTCTTTGTACATTAGAGACCACAGTAGGCTGCTGAATAATAAAGGCCATGAGCTTTCTCATAGGAGTCTTAAAGAAATCTCTTGAAACCTCATTTTTAGCAATCTGCTCCTGCTCTTTTTTCTCTTGAGCTACATAAGCACGTGGCTGTTCTACATGAGTTTGCTTTAGCATGTCATAAAGCTGATTCTCAGAGATACCAGATGGCTTTGAGAGTAGTTTTAGTGCGACAGACTGCAATGATACCAATGGAATTGCTTTAATGAGCTTTACAGTATCAGAGATAAAGTTCGACAGTGCATTAGGATCTTTTAAATCATAACTTTGAGACTTGTGCACAATCAAAAACTCTGGATAGCTCATAGCTTCATCTAGGAATTTTACAAAGGCACCTAAGCCCTGCTCTCTAACTAATGAGTCAGGATCATGCTCTGGAGGTAAGAAAGCAAAGCGGATCTCCTTACCATCCTGCAAAATTGGAGTTACGGTCTCTAAAGCATGCCAAGCAGCATGACGACCAGCACTATCACCGTCATAGCAGCACACTACTTTGTCAGTGTAGCGGAACATCTCTTTAATCTGTTCTGGTGTTGTAGCTGTACCTAATGAAGCTACAGCATAGCTACAACCTGCCTGACGCACTGAGATCACGTCCATATAACCTTCAACCACGACAATACGTGGAGGACGGTTGTTATTGGCTTTTAAGACCTCATATAGACCAAATAGCTCATTACGCTTACGGTAAATAGGTGTTTCTTTGGTGTTCATATACTTAGGCTTGTCATCGCCCATAGTTCTGCCACCAAAGCTGATAATTCTGCCACGTCTGTCAAAGATAGGGATCATGACGCGGTTACGGTACATAGAGTGCACACCATAGTCATTGCGCACTAACATACCAAGATCGATTAACTTTTGCTCAGTCTTAGGATCCTGACATAATCTTTCCTGCAAAAAATGAGGATTTTTAGGAGCAAAACCTAATCGGCACTTTAAGATAGTATCTCGTGATAAGCCACGATTTTTAGTAAAGTACTCTAAGCCTTGAGCCCCTTCAGGTGAGTTTAAAACCTGAGTATATAGAGTTGCACATCTGTCCATGAGGTCGTAATACTCTTTTTGCAGATCAACCTCATCTTTAGAACGGACATTAGTAGTGTCATATTCAACTGTCAAACCTGCGTTTTGAGCAATTTCTTCAACTGCTTCTGGGAAACTCAGGTTCTTTAATTTCATAATAAAATCAATGACGTTGCCATGCTCTTTACAGCCAAAGCAGTAAAACATCTGCTTTGCTGGAGTAACACTGAATGATGGTGTCTTCTCATGATGAAACGGACAGCAACAAGTATAGTTTGCGCCTGACTTTTTTAAAGTTACATACTGACCTATAACCTTTTCAATTGGCACATTAGGTAGCAACTTCTCGGTGATAAAACTTTTCTTAATAAACGGCATGGCAAACTCTTAGTGATTTCTCTTAATACTGTTAATGACATTGTTATTCAAGATCCTGTTAATCAAAACTCTGTCTTATAACAGCATATTGCTTAACATAAAGTTAACGATTACTGTGTATTATATGGACATTCAGGTTGTCTTTACAGACGACTAATATAACCGACAATTAATACAAAAATGGTAGAATAGTGTCAAAAAATACGAATTTGACGAACTTTTTTACAAATCGCCTTAAATAACGTTAATTCAGAATCAAAAAATAAAATCTAGCGCTTTTACGGAAAACAAATGTCTACTTACATCTTTGGTGATCTTCATGGCTGTTATGATGAATTTACAGCACTTTTAAAAAATATCAACTACAACGAAAACGAAGATGAACTCATCTTTACAGGTGATTTGATAGGTAGAGGTCCTAAGCCTTGTGAAACTTTAAATCTAATCACAACGTTAAAAGCAAAACACCCTGCCCGTATTCACTCTGTATTAGGAAATCATGACCTAAACTTTTTAGCTGTTTACTTTAGTTACCACAAAGCCAAAGCTAAAGACAATTTAGACGTGATCCTAAATTCACCAAAGCTAAACGACTATGTGGAGTTTTTTAAAAGCACTCCCCTTTTATATGTAGATCCTGAAAAGAAACTTGCTGTAGCTCATGCAGGTATCTATCCACAATGGACTATTGATGAAGCTTTAAAACATACTAAAGTCTTATCAAAGGTAATGTTGGATCCATATCATTTAAAAGTCCTTTTAGCTAACATGTATGCAGATCATCCTGATCATTTTGATGAAAAGATGCTCTCATCCGATCTTAACTACTGGCGCTTTATAGTAAGTGCCTTTACTAGAATGAGACTGTGCTCTCGTGATCTTATCCTTGATTATGGTCATTCAGACTGCTCTGTTACTGATGCTCAAAAGGACAATATCTACCCATGGTTTAACTTTGGAAAACCATTTGAGTATAAAGGAGAGGACTTCACTCTTTTCTTTGGACATTGGGCTGCTTTAAATGCTCAATGCGACCGAGAACATATCATAGCTTTAGATACAGGCTGTGTCTGGGGCGATAAACTTACCTGTTATGCTTTCGAGAAACAAGAAAAATTTTCAGTTTTATCACTTCAAAAGAAAAGAGAATCTAAATAGTTAGATTTATCCACTAACATTTTACTTAGTTTAAAAAATCTCTAAAAAAGCAGTATTAAAAATAAATACTGCTTTTTTATTTATTTTCAATAAATTAAATTTAATTATTGAAATTTAATTTCAAAATAAGCATTCATCTCATTTAAGTCATATCATTAAACTGATCATTTTTGTGCATTATTTTAGTTTTTAATTATGGCGAAATTATTTAAGCACACCAAGATCTCAATTTGATTAGGTTTTCTTAGT
>OMZC01000049.1 GCA_900315395.1 uncultured Gammaproteobacteria bacterium | reverse complement strand
AATCTATAAAGAGGGCAAGTTAATACAGGCTGCTACCCGTGGTGATGGCAAGGTAGGTGAGAATGTTACCTCTAATGTCATGACCATTAAAGCTATTCCATTAAAGCTTACAGGTGAGCATGTGCCTTCATACATTGATGTAAGAGGCGAGGTAATTATGACTCGCTCAGGCTTTAATCAATGGAATGAAAGAGCTCGTGAAACTGGTGGCAAAGTCTTTGCCAATCCACGTAATGCAGCTGCTGGCTCTTTAAGACAGTTAGATCCTAAAGTTACTGCTAAACGTCCTTTAGCTTTCTTTGCCTACTATGTAGGTGAATGCGAAGGTTATGACTTACCTCATGATCAGTATCATCGTCTTTTAGCTTTAAAAGAATTAGGCTTTCCTGTAAATCCAAATATTAAATGTGTAAAAGGTCTTAATGGCTTAAAGACATTTTATGAGGATATCCTCTCAAGACGTGAAACTTTAAACTACGACATCGACGGTGTAGTTTTAAAGATTAACTCACTAGATACCCAAGAGGAGATGGGATTTACAGCTAAAAATCCACGTTGGGCAATAGCCTATAAGTTCCCACCAGAGGAAATGATGACCAAGCTCTTAGATGTAGAGTTTCAGGTCGGAAGAACCGGTGCTATCACTCCTGTAGCCAAACTTGATCCTGTGTATGTTGGTGGAGCTACTGTGTCTAGTGCAACCTTACATAATGCCGATGAAATTGAGCGCTTGGGCTTAAAGATTGGCGATATGGTGATTGTACGTCGAGCAGGAGATGTGATCCCTCAGGTTTCAGGTGTAGTAAAAGAAAAGCGTGATGGTACTGAAAAAGACATTGTCTTTCCGAAATACTGCCCTGAGTGTGGAAGCTTAATTGAAAAAGTTGAAGGTGAAGCGGTTGCCCGTTGCACCGGCGGTTTGGTCTGCTCAGCTCAATTACGTCAGTCTATCATTCACTTTGTATCTCGTGATGCAATGGATATTGAAGGCTTTGGTGACAGAATTATTGAGCAATTAGTAGCTACTAAAAAGATCTCCTCTGTAGCTGATCTTTACACCTTATCAGAGAATGATTTGGCTACTACCATTTTAGATGGCGGTAATGAAGAGAAGAAAGTAAGATTCTTAGGTCATGTAGTAGCAAAGAAACTTATAGCTGCTATTGATAAATCACGTGTAACTCCATTAAACAGATTTATCTATGCTTTAGGCATTCGCGAGGTAGGTGCTTCTACTGCTAGAACTTTAGCTTCTAACTTTAAGACAATCGACGATTTAATTAAAGCCTCCTACTCACAGCTTTTAAACCTACCTGACGTAGGACCTGTAGTAGCTCGTCATATTGCTGATTTCTTTGCTGAAAAGCATAATCTTGAGATCATAGACAGACTGGTAAAAAGAGAAGATGGTTTCCTCTTTAGCGCAGGTATTGAATTAACCCCACTACCTCAACAAAGTGAACTTAATGCTGACAATCAGCCTTTCTTAGGTAAGACCTTTGTGATTACAGGTACACTAGACTCAATGGACAGAAATGAGGCTAAAGCTAAGCTCTTATCTTTAGGTGCTAAAGTTTCAGGCTCTGTTTCTAAAAAGACCTTTGCAGTTGTTTGTGGCAGTGATCCTGGTTCTAAATTTACAAAAGCAACCGAGCTTGATGTAAGGATCATCTACGAAGAAGAGTTCTTACGTATCCTACAAGAACATAATCTCTCTTAGCTTGATCTATAAGCTTAAAACTGGTACTAAGCCATTTCTTAATTTGAGCGTTTGTCTTTAAGATTTAGTCTAGTACTGATTGAGAGTGGTTCTGCAGAGCTTTCGCTCTGCAGTCCATAGGAGGTGTATTATGTTAGAAATACAAGAGTCATTCTATAGCTGTTTACCAAACAAGACTTGTTTTTAGATCACAGTTATTTGATCACAACTAAAGGTGAATCTGTAACCTTAGTGTTAGATGCTACAGAATCCTTATCTGAAATTGCCTTTTCTAAAACCTCGGCATGCTCAACAGGCATATATAAGCCGTGGTTTTCGTCGATCTTATCACCTGTATAACCAGAATTTAGTTTTCTGATAACTTCAATTCTAGCGCCAGATAATCTTGCAGCTTCATTCAAGCTGTTTAATCTGCCAGCAATCTCTACTCTTCTAAATGCAGGACGGTTCTTAATCTTAGGTAGTCTTACACCGTATAGCTCTGGGTTCTTTAAAACATCTGAATAAGCTTTAAATCTCATTAAGTATGCTTTAGTTGAACGAGATAAACGGATGTTCTCTGCATTAGGATCCTTTACACCAGCACTAGCTGCTCTCTGTAAAGCTTTCTTAACGCCATACTCACCCTGATTGTAAGCAACTGCGACTAATTCCCAGTCACCTAAATCTCTATATAATCTTTGCAGATACTTGATACCAGCATCAGTTGAAGCAAAGAAATCATAAATACCGTCGTAGTTCTGTGTCTTGTGTAAACCTAGTGATTTACCTGTAGAACGAACATACTGCCAAGCACCGTGTGCGCCACCATTGTGAACTTTAGCATTTAAGCCACTCTCTAATAGAGGAATAGCTGCTAACTCAAGTGGAACATCGTGCTCTTTGAATTTGGTTAAAAGATAGTGTACGTATACATCATTTCTTTTCAGATTATGAGTAATAGTACGTGCATACTTGCGTGCTAATGCCTTTTCCTGAGCATTTAACTTTAGATTTAAAGTAAATCTAGACTCATCAGCTAAATCTGTTTCCCAAACAGATTTCTGCTCTCTTTCAGCTTCAAGCTCTCTTTCGTGAGCGATACGCTCTAATTCAGACTCATTAGTATTTGCCTGAACGTTCGATGAGCACGCATTGATTGACATCAGTGCAGCCGCAACTACACCAACGCATAGATATAAAGTTTTTCTAATCATCCTACCTAACTTCTTGACTACTGAGGTATAGAATTTTCGTCTGTACCATTTTCATCCATATTGTTACTTACGATAATTAGGAGCAAAAACCTTCATCGAGGATTTTGTTATCTCCTAAAGCGGCCGTTCTTGCAAGTTCATCGCAACGCTCGTTCTGTGCATGTCCTGCATGACCCTTCACCCATTTAAAGGTGATCTGATGTCTAGAACATTCCTTATCGAGTCTTTGCCAGAGATCCTTGTTTTTCACAGGCGCCTTTGTGCTAGAAACCCAGTTACGGCGTTTCCAACCTTCAAGCCATGAAGTCATACCGTTTTTTACATACTGACTATCAGTAGTAATGGTGACGTGACATGGCTCTTTAAGAGATGAAAGCCCTACAATTACTGCCATGAGTTCCATACGATTGTTAGTCGTACGGATGAAACCTTGGGCAAGTTCTCTTATATGTCCCTTATAACTTAGGATCACACCATAACCACCAGGGCCGGGGTTACCTAAACAGGAACCATCGGTATAGATTAGAACTTCTTTCATAGTCATTAAAAATTTCGATGGAAGAAGCTAACCTTCCTAAAAAACAAAAAGCAGTGTAAAGAAACACTACTGACATTATAACAGATAATTAGCTAAAATAATTTTACTTATAAATCAACAAGAAAATCTTAAAAACAGCCTTTTACAAATACTTATTAATCTAATTATTAATGCGTTTTTCTGAAAATTGCTATTAATCTTGTGAATTTAGCTTCATCTTACTTAACCTAGAATTAATCTTGCTTTAAAACAGAAAGTTAAAAATTCAATTTTTTTAACTCTGTATGTAAAACTTTAACTATATAACTTTAACTATGTAACTTTAACTTTCTATGTAAAACAAAGTTACTCCTCAAAGTTTTAATCTCTGTTAAGTGTCACTAAAACGGTACGCTTTTAAACTTAGCATTGACTTAGCAAAGTCTTAGTTTCAATTTGCAAGCTTAAAACTTGTGCTCAATTAGTCTAAAAACTTAAGCCAATTTAAGCTAAAATGAGCACATTGTTTGTGGAGATTTTAGCTTGAAAAGACAAGTAGCCCTAGATACAGAAACTACCGGTAAATCCGATGATGGTACTCCAGGCGAGCACAGAATTATCGAAGTAGGCTGTGTAGAAATTATTGATAGAAAGTTAACTGGCAGAACCCTACAGTTATACGTAAATCCTGAAAGACCAGTTGATGAAGAAGCTTTTCAGGTTCATGGCATTTCTAATGAGTTTTTGGCAGATAAACCAAAATTTTCAGAAGTTGCCAATCAGTTAATCGATTTTATTCGAGGTTCAGAACTCTTAATTCATAATGCTAAGTTCGACGTAGGCTTTATGGATAAAGAGTGGCAGTTATTAGGTCTTAGTGAAACTACTACAGATATGGCAACCGTTGTTGATACTGTGGCTTTAGCTATGCAACTGTGCCCAGGACATCAGGTAAACCTTGATAACTTATGTAATCTTTTTGATGTAGATAGATCAGCTCGTACTGTCCACGGAGCTTTGTTAGATGCTCAGATCTTAGCTGAAGTATATCTAGCTATGACAGGTGGTCAGCGTGATCTTGAGTTCTCAGAGGTCAGTGCTCATGGTAGTGCTAGATGGAAGAGACCTGAAGGTGCTAAACTGCCTATAATGCAGGTAGAGGCTGACAGACTTGCAGTTCACATCGATAAAATGATTTCTCTATCTCAATCTCGTCCTTTAAAATGTGAAGAGGGTAAACCTAAGATGGCAGGTTCTAACTGGTCATCTGATTATGATATGGTTTTCCTTGAAAAAGGCGAAGAAGAGAAAAAGTCTGATTACAAAGCAAGATTAAAAGCTCAAAAGGATGAAATGATTCAAAAGTTATTAACTTCTGAGCAACAATCTTTATTAAAAGAATATATGCAAAAAGATCATGAAGCCTACATGGAGTGGGAAGATCGTGTAATGGGCAGAGTAAAAAAGCAGAATACTGAGAAAAAGTAGGATACAGAGAATAGGTAGAATAGATATGTCTAAATTAACCTTTAATGTTCTAGACGATTTAAATCAGTCTTTGAAGGTCTTAAGTGATTTTATTGCAAAACCTGATACTAAAGAGGTAATCGAAAAGGCTATCTCTATTATGGCATCTTCTATCAAGAACGGTGGCAAGATCATGTCAGCAGGTAACGGCGGTAGCATGTGCGATGCTATGCACTTTGCTGAGGAGTTAACCGGTCGTTACAGAGATAACCGTCCTTCATATCCAGCTATTGCTATTGCTGATCCTAGCCATTTGACCTGTGTGGGTAATGACTATGGCTTTGATTATGTCTTCTCTCGTTTCTTAGAGGGCATGGGCTTTAAAGGTGATGTCTTCTTAGGTATTTCTACATCAGGTAACTCTAAAAACATCATTGAAGCTTGTAAGGTATGTAAAGAAAAAGGTCTTACAAGTATCGTTCTTTTAGGTAAAGATGGTGGTAAGTTAAAAGATCTTTGCGATCTCCCAATTATCGTACCTCATGATGGTTATGCTGACAGAATTCAGGAAGTTCATACCATGATCATTCATATCATGATAAGAGGTATCGAAGAGCTTTTAAAATAAGCTCAAATCTTAGCTAAGTTACAAGACTAAGTTATAAGAAGGTTATAAAACAAAGCCTGACAGATGTCAGGCTTTGTTCTCAAAGAAAAGTGACTTTTTAGCTGTAACTACTGCTTACATTTAACTCTTTGACAATTAAAACTTTCTCACACTTAAACACACACGCTTAAAACTCTCGCCTTTAAGTTTAATTCTTCTTTTCTAGCTTTACTGGCATAGTAGCCTGCAGATAGTAAAGCTGAGCTTCAAGTTTCTTTAAGGCTGCTTCCTTAGTGCAATTAGCATCATCTGCTTTTGATGATACCAACAGTCTCTTCGCATCAGTTATCTTGTAAGACACACCATAGTTATCTGTCTGCAGAGCACAGGCATAATCTTTATCATAGCCTATAGCTACAGACTGATTGAAAGCATATGGGAAGTTACATTTATCATTAGATAACATGTCACAGCCAAATGAGTAGAAAGTGTAATCAGATACTGCATGTGAAACTAAGGTTGTAATGATGTCCTTGTGAGAACCAAGTCGCTTAGGATCATATCTTACAGCAGTGTTTCTAATGTACTTTTCTGGCATATATAAATAGAAAGGTACTTCATGACCAAAGACTAATTCCTCTGGGTAGTCTGAATAGCCAATGCCTCTCATGTTGTGATCACCTGTTGCTGCAATAAAGATATTGTCTTTTAGTGTCTCATCATCTTTTATTGCATCAATGAACTTACCTAACTCATCATTTGCATATCTGAAGGTTGCAAAGATGGTCTCAGTATTGTCATAAGGGAATCTGTCTAAAGTCTTTTCATCTAACTTGATCTTTTGGACCTCAACATCCTTAGGTAATCTAAATGGAGGATGATTGGTGATGGATAATGTCATGACAAAACGTGGCTTGTGATGTTCCTCTTTTAGAATTTTATAGGTCTCTTTAAAGAGGTACTCGTCATCAATACCCCAAGCGCTAGCTGTAGCATTAGGGAAGTCTTTTAAAACATTACTTCTCTCAACAACTCTGTCAAAGCCTAACTCTCTTAAGAAATTGTCATAATTTCTCCAAGATGAAGTGGAAGCTGTGACAAAGATGGTCTCATATCCTGCCTTTTTAAATAAATCTACGATATTGCAGATATATGGTTTAGCAGAATGTGCTGAGGTAGAGAGATTTAAATCAGGTACTGAGACAAACAATCTAGTTAAGCTGTCAGAGGTGCCGTCACCTTCTGAAACGAAGTTGGTAAAGAACATGTCTTCTTTAATGTTCTTACGCAGAGCACCTAAAAGATCACGTGTATCCTTATCGTCATAGGTTAAAAGGTGAGTACTCATACTCTCCATTACATTAAAGACGATATCAGGTCTGTGCTCTTCTAAGAACTCGTTTTTACGGGTAGTTTTCTTTAAAGGTCTGAACAGATCTTCAAAATCATTTTGATCTACCTTAAAGCCTAATTTCTTATAGGTAGCAGCAATCTCATCGGTGGTAACTGTAGGTAACTTTGCTGAGATCTGGTTCCACTTGTATGCCCAGTAAAAAGCGATGATGCCGTTTGGAATATTGTTGTTTACGGCAGGCTTATCACAAATCTGTGCATTTAACTGTCTTAGTGGGAAGGTATCAAAAGATCCGCGAATGAATCCTGAAAATGCCAGAATCAACACTAAAAAGAAAACAGATAAGGTAAGTTTAAATGATGGTACTAAATTAAACTTAGCTAAATAGTTTAAAAGCTTCTTGTGTAAGAACTTATAAACGAAACAAGCGGCAATAATGCAGATTAAACCTGTAAAGACAGGGTAATCGTTAATAACGGTCTTTAAAACTGCCAGAGGATCTTCTTTTGAGATCGCAAAGATAAAGGTATCAATGCACTTTTCATAGGTCTTAAAGTAGAAATAGTTAATTACTGCAAAGATAAAAATAACAAAAATTACAAAATGGCTGTAAATTTGCATGAATTTCTTAATATATTTAAAGAAATTGAATGAAAAACAGCAAATTGTGAGTAATAAAGGCAGTAAATAAGCAATAGTAACGATCTTTAAGTCAAATCTTAAAGAGAGGATAAAGAAACCTAGCTGTTCTTTAAAGGAGATTTCTGTAAAAGGATTAAGTGCAAACTGAAAGAGCATGACAAGACGAGCTAATGTCATGATAGCAAGCATAAAGATCATGCCTGTAAAGATGAGATTAAATGCGTCTTTTAAATTTTCTTTATTGCTGTTTGAAATCGGGCAAAATAGCTTCACTTTGCATTCCTGCGCTAAAAATAAAACAAGAAAAATTTCTCTATGAACTAAAGAGCAGAGACTTAATTTTGAAAGCTAGTGATTCTAGCATAAACATGATCAAAAATCACGATTTTTAAGTGCTAAGCATACCAAAAATCGCAACAAATTTCATATGAAAACACGCTTATTAGCGCCAATATTACACAGAATTATCTTTACTGTATGTAAAGTTCTCTCACCTTATTTGTAGAAATCAGATTTTTCAGCTCTACCCTGTAAAAAGTTTCAGATAGTAGAAATATCTCATACGATAATATTCAGTTTTATTTTTAATTTTTAAATTGTGTAAAACTTGATATACATCAAAGCTAACGTATTTTGTGTTATAAAAATAGCAATAAATGCAATAATTTATTTTAATAGGTTTAATATTGTATAAATATTGGTTAATTTTGATAAATTTTAATTAGTGTTTTATTCATATAATTAGAACATCATTTGGGGAAATGAATGGGTGAATAAAATGCAAAAAACTACAATTGAAAAGAAATGGTGGCATGGCAAAATTGCCTACCAGATTTATCCAAAATCATTTAAAGATAGCAATGGCGATGGCATTGGTGACATTCAGGGTATTATCTCAAAACTACCTTATCTGCGTGATTTAGGAGTTGAGATTGTATGGATTTTACCTATGTATGTCTCTCCACTTGTTGATCAGGGCTATGACATCGCTGACTACGAGCATATCGATCCTGTCTTTGGTACAGATGCTGATTTTGATGAATTAGTAAAAAAAGCCAAAGCTTTAGGCATCTCTATTATCATGGATCTGGTGGTAAACCACTGCTCCTCTGAACATATCTGGTTTAAAAAGGCACTAGCTGATAAGAATTCACCTTATAGAGACTATTTCTATTTCAGACAGGGCAAAGCTGACGGTACTCCTCCTGATAATCTTCGTTCCTATTTTGGAGGTTCTGTATGGGAGAAGGTTCCTAATGAGGATAATACCTATTACCTGCACTACTTTGCTAAAGAGCAGCCAGATTTAAACTGGTACAACCCTAAAGTAAGAGAAGAAATTTATGCCATGATGAACCGCTGGTTCGAGCGTGGTATTGATGGCTTTAGAGTTGATGCCATTATGAATATTGAAAAGGATTTGTCCTTCCCTGGCCTTCCAGCTGATTCTGATGATGGTATGGCCTCAAGTGCCACCATGTCACACAAACTTTCAGGCAAAATTGGTCATTTCTTAAATGAGATGAATGAAAGAACCGTAGCTTTACATGACAAGTTCTCAGTAGGTGAGGCTTTTGGTGTTGATACTGCTCTTTATCCAAACTTTATCGGTGATAAAGGCTGTTTTGGAACCATCTTTGATTTCAAGCCTCGTGAGTTAGTAGAAAAGAGCGTTAAGGTTTATGAAAGACGTCCTGTGAACTTTACCATGTTCCGTGATGCCACCTTCAAGTCTCAGGCAGCTGCAAATAATGTAGGTTTTCTAGCTCCTGTGATGGAAAACCATGATGAACCACGTGGAATTAGCTACTACATTCCAAAAGAGTGGGAAAACGAGCATGGTGCTAAGGCTTTTGGCACCTTCTTAATGATGCTTCGTGGTATTCCATTTATATATCAAGGTCAGGAGTTAGGCCTTAAAAATCCTAGCTTTAACTCTATCGATGAGATTGATGATTTAGCAACCATCGACATGTATAAGACCTGTCTAAAAGACGGTTTAGATAAAGATAGAGCTTTAGCTTTATGCAGTCATGAAACTAGAGACAATGCTCGTCTTCCAATGCCATGGGATAACAGTGAGTATGCTGGTTTCTCTACAGTAAAACCTTGGCTTAAGACCTATTCATACAAAGATGAGTTAAATGTTGAAGCTCAAATTCATGATGAGAATTCAACCTTTAGCTACTACAAAAAGTTAATCGCTCTAAGACGAGATGAGAATTATCAGAAGATC
>OMZC01000102.1 GCA_900315395.1 uncultured Gammaproteobacteria bacterium | reverse complement strand
GCCCCACACTCTCCCAAATCCCCACCACACCTACCCCACCAAATACCCCACCAAACTCTACCGAAGTAACCAAAACTAGGTATATTGAAGACACATAAAAAACTGTTACGGACTTCTCACTTTACTTCGGTAAAGAAGAACAGTCGTACATCATTACAATATTCACATCGCTAATTATTCAAAATAAGTATTGATTAACCTCGATTTTCTCAAAGATTGAAAACTTTCATATCTGCTTTGATCTTTTCATATTAAAAAATAATCATAAAACGTGAAATTTTATAATTATTATTTTAATAAAACGTGATATATTAAGTTATATTTTTTAATAAAACGTGATTTTTATGTTTAGAAAAATTGAAAAGAAGCTTTTAGCTTGGAAAGAGTCAAATCATAAAAAGGCTCTTCTGATAACTGGAGCAAGACAGATCGGAAAGACCTATATCATCAGAGAATTTGGTAAGAAGCACTATGAGAATTTTGTTGAGATAAACTTCATTACTCAACCATCAGCTTGTGCCATATTTGATGGTGATCTAGATGCTAAAACAGTGATCATGAATCTGTCTGCTTTTTTAAGAGATGAACTTGTTCCTAACAAGACTCTGATCTTTTTTGATGAGATCCAAGAATGTCCTAACGCAAGAACTGCAATTAAGTTCTTAGTAGAAGATGGACAATTTGACTACATAGAATCAGGATCTTTACTAGGTGTAAGTTATAAAGCGGTACCATCTTATCCAGTTGGATTTGAAGAAAGTCTGCAAATGTATCCTATGGATTTTGAAGAGTTTTGCATAGCATCTGGAGTTAAGAAAGAAACACTGACATACCTTAAAGATTGCTATGAAAAAAGTGTTGCACCATCTGAGCTTATACACAATAAGATGCAGGATCTCTTTAAATACTACATTATTGTAGGAGGAATGCCAGAGGTTGTATCTGAATTCATAGAATCTCATGACATTGGTAAGGTAATTGAAAAGCAAAAAGATATTCTTGCTTTATACAGACAAGATATAAGTAAGTATTCTAAAAAAGATAAAGCAAAGATATCTAATGTTTTTGACAGGATCCCGTCAGAACTTGAAGCTAAAACACGGCGTTTTAATTTGGCTAGCATTGATAAGAATGCCCGTTTACGTGAATATGAAGATGCCTTTGTATGGTTAAAAGATGCAGGTGTTGCACTACCTTGCTATAACCTGAATGAAATTAAGGTTCCTCTTAAGATCAACGAACAGAGCAGACTCTTTAAGCTCTTTCTTTGTGACACTGGTTTATTATGTGCAATGTGTCTTGAGAATGTTCAATTTGAGATCTTAAAAGGAAACCTATCCATAAACATGGGTGGAATTTTAGAAAACGTTTTTGCACAACTTATAGCATCAAATGGATTTTCATTACGCTACTACAATAAGCAAAAGATTGGTGAAGTAGATTTTGTAATTCAAAAAGGATCTGAGATTTTACCTATAGAGATTAAATCAGGTAAAAGCTATAGACAGCATGCTGCTCTAGATAACGTGATGAACGTAGCTGAATGGCAATTAGATAAAGCCATTGTTTTCTGCCAAGGTAATTTAGAAAAAGAAGAAAAGATAACTTATCTCCCTTGGTATATGGTGATGTTCCTGAATCAGGATGATCTTGATGAATCCTTAAAAGTTAAGCTTGATGTTGATTTTTAGATAGAGATTCAAATATTGATTTCAACACCTACGCAAAAGAGCGGCAAATGCCGCTCTTTATTAGATAAGTTAATACTTAGGTGTTAACTATTACCACCAAGCTTCTGCCTGTGCACCGAAGATGAACTGGTTGGTCTTCTTGTGGCTGTAGCTATAGTTTTCATCAGTTGCTGATGATACTGTGTAGTTAGCATTGCCGTACTGACCTAAGGTACCCTGATCGTTGCCACCGTTTAAGTATGAAACGTAGAAACGTAACTCAGGACGTGACCAGAAGTTGCCTGCATCAGGAGTTAATGCATAAGCTAAAGTTACCTTCTTAGCCTGAACATTTGATGTGTTTTCTGTTACATAGTTGATGTCATTTACAGAAGCCTTTGCCCAATGAGTTGTTGACTCTGTGTAGAAGCCTGCTTCTAATAACAATCTTGTCATCTTAGTTAGCTTGTAGTATGGACGAACAACTAACTGGAATGCTTTCTTATCCTTGAATGATGACTCTGAAACCTTGGTTAAAGCACCATTTTCATAAGTTGCTAAACCATCACGACCACCTGCAAAATGAGCACCAATTACGTGGAACATACCAAAGTTCTCAGTGAAGTGAGTCTCACCAAAGTTCAATAAGTTGATACCCCAAGCGTTATCTGCTAAACCAGTCTGACCGTCACCTGCACCCCATCTCTGGAAGCCAAAAGTGTTCATACCAGCCTGAGGACCATACTGATACTGTAATACAGTCTTGTTCCAACCTAAAGAGAAGCCCTGATTTAACTCAATCATGAAGTTGTTGGTACCCTTAGTTTCTGCTGTATACCATGAGTTATCTGAATTTTTCTTTGGTAACATGTAGGTATTACGGATTTCCATGTTACCACCATCCAATACAGGGAAATCGTACTCAACATCAAAGAAATGTAATGTAACTTTGCTTGGTTTACCTTGTCAGACCCAGTATCAATTCAAGACTACAATGTTTAATCGCAACGATGCGGATATTGTGGCACTGATTGCGCTTTTTCTAATGTTTCAGAATAAAATTAAAAAGGCAGAACCGTTAGATCCTGCCTTTTAAAATTATCTGCTGAGTTCAGCTAAATCAAAATATGATTTAGATTAGAACCATGCCTCAACCTGTGCACCGAACTGAACGTTGTTGCAGTCCTTTTCACCGTATTTACGTGTCACATTCTCGTTCTCAATCTTACCGTTTATATCAGCATTGTTAGCGTGGATGTAAGATACGAAGAAACGGATTTCAGGACGTGACCAGACATTTGAAGCATCAGGAGTAATACCATAAGCCATGGTTAACTTCTGACCACGATTTACATTATTCACATAGTTGCCTTTCTTCTGGGTCTGTACATATGCACCAGCTTCCCAAATCAGACGTGTCATCTTGGTTAACTGTAAGAATGGACGAACAACCAACTGTGCAAACTTAACCTTCTCATCATCCTGACCATCAACTTTCTTGGTACCCCATGCATACTGAGCTACGTGCTGGATCTTGAATGAATCTGTAATTGTGGTATCGCCAGTGTTGATGATACGGAAACCGTTATTGTTCTGAGTGTCGCCACCATCATACCATGACAGATCACCGTTCCACATCATAGCGCCTGCGTAAGCTGCATGACCCCACTGGAATACAGTCTTATTCCAGCCACCGTTGAAGCCCTGAGTTAACTCTAAGCCAAATACGTTACCGTTGTTTGAATGAACTAAAGCATTCTCTTCTTCTGGAACCAGATACAAGTTGCTAATCTGTAAGTTTGCACCATCCCACAGGCCAACATTGTAACGAACATCAAACTTCTGAGCCTGACGATAAGCTACTGGTTCTGAACCTAACTTGATCTTATCATCTTTGTAAGAGGTGGTAACATCTTTATAAGTTGTAGCATCAGTCTTTGCTAACCAAGCAACAGATAACTTGCCAGAACCAACTGATAAATCCTCAACACCCGCACCGTTGCCAGAGATATCATAGTAGTACCAGTCAGTGATATGGATATCTTCACGTTTGTAGTAGTTCTTACCAACCCAGATTGATGCATCCTTATCCCAATCTAACAAACCTTTAACGTTTAACTTGTACTGACGGAAAGCAATCTGAGCTCTCATGGTATCGCCTGAATTACCATAAACACCAGCATCACTTGTTCTGTCAGCTTCCTGCCATGAATTACTGAATTCTCTATCTGAAACAGCTAACATGGTATAAACAGACCAAACAGTGTCATCAACCTTAGCAATATCAGCACCTAAACCGATTTCACCATAGGTATCAGCTTCATTTCCTAGACGACCTACCTTATTCTTTTCAAAACCTGTTAAACGACCGCCCTCACCGTGGAATACACCAGAACGGAAGTAACCATTAAAGTTTACATTTGGAGTATAGTCAGCCTGAGCAGGCATTGCGAAAGCAGCAGCTAAGACAGCAGCTGCCAGAAGATTAACTTTTTTCATTTTTTACATCCCATAATAAAGCTCCTAAAGCGTGGAGCTGAGGTAATTTTGGTTCAGACAAGAATGTAAAACAACTAAAAGCATCAAAATTAGTGATATGTAGCACATTTTTGTAGGTGTATTCAGATAAAAATAAGTTACAGATCACAAAAGAATTTTGAACTTTCCCCAAATCACGCGCTCCCCTCCTGCTCACCGTTCCTAAGCAAAAGATCCAGGATAAGTTCAAAGATCGAGCACAGATCAAGGCTAGCGCACCGCACAGCCCCACACTCTCCCAAATCCCCACCACACCTACCCCACCAAATACCCCACCAAATACCCCACCAAACTCTACCGAAGTAACCAAAACTAGGTATATTGAAGACACATAAAAAACTGGTAACTACTCAGAGCCTCTAACAGATCCTGAGTAGCATTAAAGCTTTTTTACACTGGCTTTTACAGTCAGTGAGTTCTTTAGAATTTTACATTGTGAACAAGCTCACAAAGTCTAGTTAAATAGCTTTTTTCTTAAGGTTATTCAAAAGCGATCTATAAGCGCATATAACGCGATTATAGAGGGCATCCTTTTGAGTGCTTTGTTTTGTCATTTTCTCTAGTCATCGATCTGTAGAGATCTTA
>OMZC01000048.1 GCA_900315395.1 uncultured Gammaproteobacteria bacterium | reverse complement strand
ACCTAATGATACACAAACCGCATTCCTATGGGTGTTCGCAATAGTTGTTAGTTACATCTATATCATGGCAAGGAGTGCTGACAAGCTCTCTACCACAGCAAAGGAGTTAGATCCTACAGGTAAAGAAGTATTTGCTGTTCCTTGTGACATTACTTCTAATACTGCTGTAGAAGAGGTATTCAAGCGCTTTAAAGCTGACGGTATTTCTATTGATATTCTGGTTAACGCAGCAGGCACTGCTAACTCAAATTCTATTGAAACTACTGATATTGAGCTTTGGGATAAAGTTCTAGATACCAATCTTACAGCTGCCTTTAATTTAAGCCAGAAATGCTTCCCGATGATGAAAGAAAAAGGTGGTGGCAAAATCATAAATCTTGCATCTATCTTAGCTGATGTAACCAGTCCTGGTATGGCAGCTTATAGTGCTTCAAAAGGTGCAATTAAGATGTTAACCAAGACTCAATCTGTAGAGTGGGCAAAATACAATATTCAGTCAAATGCGATTGCTCCTGGCTACATTAAAACAGATATGACCAAAGGCATTTTAAACAACAAAGAGCTTACTCAAAAGTTAGTAGGCAGAACTCCTATGGGCAGAATTGGTGAACCTGAGGATGTAGCAAAAGTAGCTTTATTCTTAGCTTCCCCTCTATCTGACTTTGTAACAGGTACAGAGATCCCTGTAGATGGAGGTATTTTAGCGGCTTTAATGTAATTTAAATAATTAATGTAAGATAGTTCTTTGATGTAAGTATTGATGTGAAAAAGCCAGAACCACGATTTTAGGTTCTGGCTTTTGTATGAATAAAGGTAAGCTTAAGCCTTATTCAGACCTAAAACTTCATTCATATCATATAAACCTGTTTTCTTGTTCTCAAGCCATAGAGCAGCTCTGAATGCTCCACGAGCGAAGGTCTGACGTGAGGTTGCAATATGGCTTAACTCAACGCGCTCACCTTCTGAGCAGAACATAGCAGTATGCTCACCTACGATATCACCACCACGGATTGATGAGAAACCAATAGAACCGTAGATACGCTCGCCAGTAATACCGTTACGACCTGCTACCATAACGTCTTTTAGATTTACGTGACGACCTTCAGCAGCTGCCTCGCCAATTGCTAAAGCAGTGCCTGATGGGCTGTCTACCTTATAACGGTGGTGGGCTTCAACAATTTCGATATCAGCATCAGCCATGATCTGAGCTGTCTTTTTAACAAGGTTTAATAAAACGTTAACACCAACAGAGAAGTTAGCAGCAAAAACGATAGGAATATGCTTTGAGTATTCCTTAATCTTATCGCGCTGCTCGTAATCGAAACCTGTGGTACCTAAGATAACTTTGCAGTTATGCTGCTTTGCATATTCAAGAATATTTAATGAGCACTCTGGACGAGAGAAATCGATGAACATGTCAGGAGCTGCTGACAGTTTTGAAGGCTCATCTACAACTTCAACATTGCAGCCTGATGGTAGTGTATCGGTGCTCTTATCAATGCCGCATACAACCTTTGCGCCATCAAGACCTAAACAGCAGTCCCACAGTGCGTGGCCCATGCGTCCGCCTAAACCTACAATACCAACCTTAAGCATTATAAAACTCCTTTCGCATAACAATTAAGTGGTCTAATTTTACACTTACTTTTGCAAATTGTAACGAGGTATAGAAGCTGATTGCCCCTTTATTGAGCACTTCTACATCAACTTCGATTGATGATCCGCCCTTCATTCTAACCATCTGTTCTGCTGTCTGAAGTAAGAGTTTACCTATTCCAAGTCGCATATAAAGCGGATCGATATACAGTGCGAGAATTTTACCTGACTCTATTTCATTTTTAAAAGTTAAGAAGCCATAGAGATTTTTTGCACCACAAGCAAGCACTGTCCGATAATTTTCATCAGAAAGACGGTTCTCCCATAGTGCAGTAAATTGAGGATGGGTAAAGGTAAAAGGTTCCTTGCGATTCTCATAATGAGAGGCATTAAGCTCTAAGCGCGCAATGTTACTAGCATCAGTTACATTAGCCCAGCGGATATGAACCTTAAGATTTCCTTTTACAAAGACGGTATTGTTTTTCACGTAAGCTACCTGTATTAAGCTTTTTGATTGGCTTTATTTAACAGCGCTTGAGCGCTTTGACGAGTAGCTTCAGTTACAACGTTACCGCCCATCATACGAGAGATTTCCTCGACACGACCATCATTATCAAGCTCAGATACATTTGAGACTACATTCTGCCCCTGCTGAGATTTTGAGACTAAGAGCTGATGATCAGCAGCAGCTGCAACCTGTGGTAAATGAGTTACGGTAATTACCTGCACATCCTTACCTAAAAGGTGTAACAGCTCACCTACAGCAGAAGCCGTACGACCTGAGATACCAGTATCAACCTCATCAAAGATCAATGTCTGTGTCGAGCCTTTACGTGAGGTTAAAACCTCAATTGCTAAAGCAAGACGTGATAACTCACCACCTGAGGCTACAGCACCTAAATCTTTTGGTGCTTCTCCTAGGTTTGCTGAGAACAAAAATTCAGCATTGTCGCGACCTGTAGCTCTAGGTCTTATAGTCTCATCACGAGTTACTTTAACCTCAAACACGCCATCTGGCATTGCTAAGGTTCTAATCTTTAAAGTTACATCCTGAGACATCTTTGTAGCAGCTTTTGCTCTTAAGTCTGATAACTCTCTAGCTTCTGTCTCATAGGCATCTCTTAACTTTTTAACGTTAGCAGTTAATGATGCTATCTGCTCTTTTAAAGATAAAAAGTGCTCTATATCTTTTTCTAACTTGTCTTTAATCTTATAAAGCTCGTTTGGCTTTATCTCAAAACGGCGAGCTAATTCGTGGCATTTTGAGAGTTTGTCAGATAACTCTTCAACTAAAGCAGGATTAGCCTTTAAGGTAAGTGAATCTAACTTTTCACGAGCTAAATCCAAATGCTCACAAGCAGTTGAAAGATCTGCAACAATAGGATCGATACTGTCTTTAGCAAAGACAGCTACTTTTGATAAATCGGTAATTCTTGCAGAAATGATATCAATGATGTTGTGCTCTTCGTTCTCAAGCACACCTTGAGCTAAAGCTACAGCATCTGATGCCTGTGTCTGATGCTGCAGGGCATCATAATCTGAGCTTATCTGCTCATAGTCGCCTTCGTGCAGATCAAGCTTATTTAATAAGTCTAATTCATAACGTAAGGTCTTATAGGTCTGAGCGCCAACTAGCTGCTCGTCTGCTAGTTCCTGCAAATGCTGACGGTTCTTATTATATTTATCAAAGGATAATTTTACAGCTTCAACTTTGTCTTTTAACCTGCCAAAGCTGTCTACTAAGGATAGCTGATTGTTCTTATCAATAAGCTTAATGCTTGCATGCTGTCCGTGAATTGCCACAATGTAAGAGCCTAGCTCTTTTAGTAAGGCTAAAGTACAAGGAGAGCCGTTAATATAAGACTTTGACTTACCATCTGCTCCTATAACACGGCGGAGCATTAGAGTGTTATCCTCTGCTGTAAGCTCACGCTCGTTTAGAAAATCGATAACAGCCTGATTGTTCTCAATTGAAAACACCGCATCAAGCTCAGCTTTAGCACAGCCTGTTCTTACGCACATAGCATCTGCTCTTGCACCTAAGAGCATAGATAAAGCATCTACTGTTAATGATTTACCAGCACCGGTTTCACCTGTAATACAGGTCATGCCACTATGAAAATCAAGGGTATTTTTATCACTTAAAGCAAAGTCTTTTACGATTAATTGTTCAAGCATAACTACTCCAAAAACAGACTCAAACTGAAAGTTTGGTCCTAAACAAGACTTTGAGCCCAGCCTAATTTCTGACGTAACAGGCTGTAATAGTCATAACCTTGAGGGTGAATAAGTGTCAAAGGTATGTGATGCTGTCTTATAAGTACAGAGCTTTTAGTATCAGCTCTCATGGTTACCTGACCATCACAGTTGATTGCAATTAACTCTGCCATATCATCAGGACATTCAAAGTCGATTCTAACCTCTGATTTTCCTGGAATGATAATAGGAGAGCAGTTTAGTGACTGTGGGAACATTGGCACTAGTGACAGAACATCAAGATTTGGTTCAATAATAGGGCCACCTGCTGATAATGAATATGCAGTTGAGCCTGTAGGTGTATTGACGATAATACCGTCACCTCTTAGGGTGTACATATAGGTACCATCAATAGTTACTTTAAACACCATCATATGAGCCATGGTGCCTGAGTGAATAACGGTTTCGTTAGTTGCTAATGACTGACCGATTAACTCACCAACTCCATCTTCAGAATCACGAGAGACACGAACATCAATCATGGTTCTATCCTCTAATGAGTAGTAGCCTTTTACAACCTTTTTTAAGCTCTCATCAAGATTGTCAGGATTGACATCGGTAAGCAGACCTAAATGTCCGCGGTTAATACCTAATACTGGAACTTTCAAATCTACTAAAGTTCTGGCTGCACCTAAAACAGAGCCATCTCCACCTACAACGATGATAAGGTCAAGATCTCGCATCTGACGACGGGTAATACTTTCAATTTCAGGAATATTAAAGCCTACAGATGTATTAGCCTCAAGATATACTTTTACACCTAATTTGGTTAGTTTTGAGGCAATATCTCTGATAGCTCCAGACACTGGACGCTTATATACTTTAGATACAATTACAGCTGATTTAATTGGCTTTTGCTGTACCATTGAAGCTACCACGACTCTCTCCTAAAATTATATTATTCAAGCCTCTATTGTACATTCTGCTTACGTCTTTTTCAAAGTTACAGAACTTACCGATAAAAAGCTGTATAAACGATCATAATTTGACAAGATAATTAATCTATACTTATGCTAACTGTTAGGAGATATGATATGAACTACCGTATTAGACTGCCCCTTATGGAAAATTGCCTACAAATTCGGCTTTACACTAACTTTTAGGGTTGTTATTCATAAAGATAATGAAAATTAGGTTTATTGGTGCAAAAGTCCAGATCTTCCGGGATTGATTGCTAAGATGCCTACAATTGAGGGACTTATAAAAGAAGTTAACATCATTGCAGAAAAACTTCTTGAGCTCAATTACAACTTGAAGCCACGTCATACTAAGTTTTATTTTCTCAACAACATGGAACGTTTGGCTTAAATGGGAACAGATTACTACGATAAACTTATAGCTTACTTCAAGGACAAAGGGGGCTATTTAGTCAGACAAGTCAAAGGATCACACGAAATATGGTTCAGTCCTATTACAAACAGACATTTTCCTGTTGCTTATACAATTCACAGCAGAAGCACTGCTAACTGGGAATGCAAATAAGCAGGCTTGGAAAAGCTCTTTTAACAACACCTTTCATTGCTCATTGAAATTAAAACACTTTCCTCTATCTCAAAAAAAATACCCTGAACTTTTTATGATTCAGGGTACCTTTCTGTGTATATACAGACTAGTTCTTGTTTAAGCCTTTAGCAATCAGAGCATCAAGTTTCATTGACTCTGTGAGTAATGAATCATAACGCAGATCAAGATCAGGCATATAACGCAAGTTTAGTCTTGAAGCTAACTGTGAACGTAAAAAGCCTTTAGCACTCTTTAAGCCTTTCATAGCAGCATCAATTTCTTCTTTCTTATCTGTTAAAAAAGAAATGTAAACACGAGCATTTCTAAGATCAGGTGAAACATCAACTTCAGTGATAGTTGCATTCTTCACACGAGGATCATGAAGCTCATTTTGCAGCACATCTGCAAGCTCACGTCTTACAGCTGCTGCAACTCTTTCATTTCTACCGTAACTTCTTGGCATAATTTCCTTTAATCAAGAGTACGTGCAACTTCAACCTTCTCGAAGCACTCGATGCGGTCGCCTACACGAACATCCTGGTAGTTCTTAACACAGATACCGCACTCGTTGTTCTGCTTAACCTCAGATACGTCATCCTTGAAACGACGTAATGAATCCAGCTCTCCTTCGAAGATAACGGTATTGTCACGCAACACACGGATAGGAGCTGAACGCTTTACGACGCCTTCAACAACCATACAGCCTGCGATTGCACCATACTTAGGGTGACGGAAGATTTCACGAACTTCAGCATAACCGATGAAGTTTTCTCTGATCTCTTTCTTGAGCAGACCAGACATAGCCTTCTTCACATCATCAATCAAGTCGTAAATAACACTGTAGTAGTGTAAGTCAACTGACTCTGAATCGATTACCTGACGGGCAGGACCATCAGCACGAACGTTAAAGCCGATTACAACAGCACCATCAGCAGCAGCTAAGGTTGCGTCGTTTGCGGTAATACCACCAACACCTGAGCCGATAATCTTAACCTGCACTTCTTCGTTACCAAGTTTTAGCAGAGCATCAGAAATAGCTTCAACAGAACCCTGAGTATCAGCCTTTAGAACAACCTTCAACTCTGAAGCATTGCTCTCCTTGAACATAGAAGCTAACTGTGCACTCTTCTGTTTTGCAATCTTTAACTCACGGTATTTACCCTGACGGAATAAAGCAACTTCACGAGCCTTTCTTTCATCAGCTACAACGGTAACCTCGTCACCTGCTGCAGGAACACCTGACAGACCAAATACCTCAACAGGGATTGAAGGACCAGCCTCGGTTACTTCCTTGCCGTTTTCGTTTCTCATTGAACGAACACGACCGTACTGCAGACCGCAAAGGATAATGTCTCCCTTCTTTAAGGTACCAGAACGCACAAGAACTGTTGCTACAGGACCACGACCTTTGTCAAGACGAGACTCAATGGTTACGCCTTCAGCCATACCATCATGAACAGCCTTTAACTCTAAAACTTCAGCCTGTAGAGTAATAGCCTCTAACAGATCATCAACGCCCATACCAGTCTTTGCTGAAACTTCAACGAACTGGTTCTCACCACCCATTGACTCAGGAATAACACTGTGCTGCATTAACTCATTGATAACTCTCTGAGGGTCTGCACCTGGCTTATCCATCTTGTTGATAGCAACAATCATAGGAACCTTAGCTGCCTGAGCATGCTGAATTGCTTCTAAGGTCTGAGGCATTACACCGTCATCTGCTGCTACAACTAAAACTACAATATCAGTACACTGAGCACCACGAGCACGCATTGCAGTAAATGCTGCGTGACCTGGGGTATCTAAGAAGGTGATACCATCATTACGAGTCTGTACATGATAAGCACCGATACGCTGGGTAATACCACCAGCTTCGCCTACTGCTACCTTTGACTTTCTGATGTAGTCAAGTAAAGAGGTCTTACCATGGTCAACGTGACCCATGATGGTAACAACAGGAGCACGAGGAGTTGCCTCTGCTTTTGAATCCTTGTTGCCGTTTAATAACTCGTCTTCAAGTTCATTCTCTTTACGCAGAATTACCTTGTGTCCCATTTCTTCAGCAACTAGCTGAGCTGTTGCCTGATCTAAAACCTGGTTGATAGTTACCATTTCACCTAATTTCATTAAGGTCTTGATAACTTCAGTTGCCTTAACAGCCATCTTAGCTGCTAATTCAGCTACAGTGATGGTCTCACCGATCTCAACATCACGGTTTACAGGAACAGCAGGACGGTTAAAGCCGTGTTGCTGCTGATTTAATTTTGCAGCACCCTTTACGCTCTTACCACCTTTACCGCCTTTCTGACGGCGATTGTTTGAATTCTGCTCATTTTCTTCAAAGCGCTTAGCTGAACGTCTGTCACCATTTCTGTCGCGGTGGCGGCCTCTGTTTTCAGCCTCACGCTCCTGGCGAGCCTCAGCTTCACGAACATACTGAGAAGTTGTTGAATCGTCGTCATCATTCTCGTGAGAGCGAGCCTCTTCTTCTGCTGCCCAACGAGCCTCGTTTTCTTCAGCTAACTTTCTGGCCTGCTCAGCAAGTCTCTTTGACTCTTCTTCAGACTTACGCTTTTGTTGCTCTTCTTGAGCACGACGTAACTCTTCAGTTGCCTTATCCTCATGCTTCTCTTTATGAGGAGCAGGAGTTGGCTTTGGCTGAGCCTTAACAGCCGCAGCTTTAGCTGCTTCTTTAGCCTTCTTGTCAGCCTCAGCTTTAGCAACTGCAGCCTTGCGAGCTTCTTCAGCTTTTTTAGCTTCTTCAGCCTTACGAGCCGCTTCAGCTTTTCTTGCCTCTTCTTCAGCCTTTTGCTTTGCAATAGCTTCCTGCTCTAACTGAGCCTTACGCTCTTTAGGGTCGAAGTTAAATTTCTTTTTACGAACTTCAACCTGAACTTTCTTAGCACCACCTGCATTCTGCAAAGTCATAGTGCCAGAAGACTTCTTCTTTAAAGACATACGCTTTGGTGCATTGCCCTGATTTTCTTCATTCATCATTCAAGTCTTCCTGTATTATTTGTTTTCTTCTTTGAACCAGTACTCATTACGAGCTGCCATAATGATTTCACCAGCTTTCTTCTCATCTAAGCCTTCGATGTCAGTTAAATCATCGGTAGCCTGATCTGCAAGATCTTCACCTGACTTGATACCGTGAGCTACTAACTTAGCAGCTAACTCTTTATCGATACCGTCTAGTGATGTAAGCTGTTTGATAGCTTCAGCAGTTTCAGCATTTTCTTTGCTCTCAACAACCTTTCTTGCTATTTCCTGTAACTGAGATGCTGTTTCCTCATCCATACCATCGATAGCTAAAAGCTCTTCTGGTTCAACGTATGCAACTTCTTCTAAGGTGGTGAAGCCTGCATCTGAAAGAGCAGTTGCGAACTCTTCATCAACATTTAAAGAATCTTCAAATAGCTTTACTACCTTACCTACTTCCTGCTGAATGCTTGACTCAAGTTCTTTCTCAGTCATAACCTTCAGATCCCAACCGATAAGCTGTGAAGCTAAACGTACATTCTGACCGTTTCTACCGATTGCTAAAGCTAAGTTCTCTTCAGCTACAGCAATTAAGATAGTGTGGTCATCTTCGTTGATGATAATACGTGATACTTCAGCAGGTTCCATAGCATTGGTTACGTACTGAGCTAAGTTCTCATCGTATAAAACAACGTCAATCTTTTCACCTGACAGCTCGTTAGATACTGCCATTACACGAGCGCCACGCATACCGATACATGCGCCACGAGGATCGATTCTTCTGTCCTTGGATCTTACAGCGATCTTTGCACGTGAACCAGGATCACGAGCTGCACCCATGATTTCGATTACGTCTTCACCAATCTCAGGTACTTCGATTCTGAATAATTCTTTTAAGAAATCAGGTGAAGTTCTTGAGCAGATGATCTGTGGACCACGATTTGGCTCTGAACGGATATCCTGTAATAAAACCTTAACTCTGTCACCACGACCATAGGTCTCATGAGGGATGATCTGCTCACGCTTTAAAACAGCTTCAGCGTTGTTGCCCAAATCTAAAACCATGATGTCATGAGTCTGCTTTTTAACGGTTGCGTTTACAACATGGCCCACTCTGTCACGCTGCTCTGCTACAACCTGCTCGCGCTCAGCATCTTTAACTTTCTGAGATAGAACCTGCTTTGCTGTCTGAATTGTAATACGGTCAAACTCAACAGAAGGGATCTGCTCTTCAACAATATCACCAGCTTTAATACCAGGATGGTCAACAGCGGCTGCTGCAAGTGATATTTCCTGAGCAGGCTTCTCTAGTGGACCGTCAGTATCAACTACTTCCCAACGGCGGAAGGTGTCATATGAGCCGTCTTTCTTGTCAATTACAACACGAACTAAGATATCAACTGGATACTTTTTCTTGGTTGCAGTTGCTAATGCAGTCTCTAAAGCTTCAAAAATCTTATCTCTAGGAATAGCACGCTCGTTTGATAGTGCCTCTGCGATGGCAATGATCTCTTTACCCATTTTTAATTTAAGACCTCTCTATGATCCGCTTTTAGGAGCTTTTTTGTTGTTAGTTGGAAACTCTGGGACAACACGTGCTGTAGATACATTTGAGAATGCAACTTCGATAAGACCTGAGATCTTATCGTTAATCTTCAGCATGCCATCATCAGTTACTTCATCTAAAGTACCTTGAAGCTTATGTCTGCCCTGAGTAGGAATTCTAAGTTCAGCTTTTACAGTTTTACCTGTATAAGCCTTAGCTTGCTCAAGTGTGAACAAAATTCTGTCAAGACCAGGTGAAGATACCTCAAGTGTATATTTAGGAGCGATAAGGTCAGCTGCATCTAAAGCAGGAGATAATACATCCATTAACTCGCCACACTTATCTGCGCTTACACCTTGCTCAGAATCAACAAACACCTGCAACATCGCATGATCATTACCGCCACGGAATCTGATACCCCATACAGTAAGATCCATAGACTCCACCAGAGGAGTTACTAGCTCTGCTACTTTCTCTTCAATGGTTCCTGCCATTAGTACCTCAATTTATTTAATTTTAAACACAAAAAAAGGACCACAACTAGGGTCCCTTTCTTTATGAAGTTCCACTATATCTATCAGTAATAAACTTGTTTATTACTGAAGGTTCAAGCTCACACTTGAACAGGCTTGAAACGCTATCAGCTTCAAGCCCTTTATTTATAGCAAAAGTAATGATAAAAATCAAGTTTTTTCCTACTTTATCCTATAGAGTTTTAAGACGTTAATTGCAGTTGCATCAGCGCTGAAAACTTCAATCTTCCAGTCACCAACATCTAAAGTTTCGCCTTGCTTTGGAACTCTCTGCAATCTGTCTAAAACGTAACCTGCAATAGTCTGATAATGCTCTGATGGAGGTAAGTCTAAACCAGTTATTCTTGCTACATCAGGTAAGATAGCATCACCATCTACTCTAAATGACTTACCATCTTTACCAAAACGTACAATCTCTGGAGTTTCACTCTTTTCAGGCATCTCGCCTGTGATCTCTTCGACCACATCATGAACAGTAACAATACCTTCAAAACCTCCGAACTCATCAAAGACAAATCCAAAGTATTTCTTTGACTGTCTAAATTGCTCTAAGGCACTTAAGATGTTAATTGTTTGCGGAAGATATAAAGGCTCCTGGACAATCTTTTCCATATGAGTAGCATCTACTTTGTCTTCTACAAACAAGCCAAGAACATCTGCGCGAGATACAAAGCCTAAAGGCTGATCTTTGTGACCACTTCTGTAAGCAATCAATAATGACTTAGTGCAAGATAATGCCTTGTTTAAGATGTACTCTTTTGAGCCATCAACTTTAATTGTTTGCAGATCAGTTCTTGCTGTCATTACAGCCTTTACAGGCAGTGATGACATCTCAAGCACACGAGATACCATCTCTTTTTCCTGCTTATTAAAGACATAAGCACTAGGTCTTGAAACAATAGCTTCCTGAATTGAGTGCACATCATCATCTTTTGAGCCTAACAGTCTTAGAACTAAGTGAGCTGCAACCTGACGGGCCTGCATATTGTTAGAGTGTTTCAAGTTTAAAACAGTCTTGCGTGATGCTTGATTGAAGATCTCGATTAACAATGAGAAGCCAATTGCTGAGTATAAGTATCCCTTTGGTACTTCAATATGGAATGATTCCATAATCAAGCTAAAGCCAATTAAGAGTAAGAATCCTAAGCACAAAATAACAACTGTTGGATGCTTTGAGACAAAGACTGCAATAAAGCCTGATGCCCACATCAGCAATCCCATTGCTATAGTTACGGCAATGATCATGATGTAAACATGATTGGTCATACCAACTGCGGTGATGATTGAATCACCGGAGAAAAGTACATCTAAGATCATGATCTGGGTTGCTACAATAACAAATGAGTGTCCAGCTGATTTAGTAACTGATACTGATTCATCACCACTTTGATCTTCCAACTTGGAATGAAGTTCTTCTGTTGCTTTGTATATCAAGAAAGCACCACCTAAGAACATCATTAAGTCTCGAACTGAAACTTCAAAGTTTAAGACAGTGAACAATGGCTCTGACATTGCCATTACGTAAGCGGCGAAGATCATCAAGATAATTCTGATGATTAAAGCACCACCTAAACCAATGTAGCGAGCTGTCTTACCTTGTCTTGCTGGAAGTCTTGCTGACAGAATAGCAATGAATAGTAAGTTATCAATACCTAAAACAATCTGAATTGCGGTTAAGGTTAATAAACCTAACCATGCAGTAGGATCTAATACCCACAGCATATCGAATAATAAAGTTGGATGAGCTAGAGCCTGTTCTTGCATAGTTATTTAGCTCCTAGCTTTGAAAATGAAAAAATAGAGAGGTTAGATAGAATGGTGTGACTAAATATAGTCGGGTCTGCGTTCATTTTAAGTTTTAATTTCTCAAATAAAATCAAAAGTATGTATAACGATGTAAATATAGCAATTATAAGCAACAAATGTTAACAACATGTATTAATTATGTGAAGTAACATCGAATGCTTTGCTATATATTACATGTGAGAACGCTGATTAGCATAGTGCAATTAAAGAACTTCTTTTTATGTGCTTAAAATTGAACGAATCATCAAACTTTTTTCTTTTAACCTAGATTCACTGTAAAAGAACACTACTTCTAGACAAAAATAGTGTTTAGCAGCCGATGTCTAATGTCTAGATCCCCTCGAAAACAGCACTACTCCTAGACCAATGGGGTATACCTGATGAATGCTTAAAAGTCTAGATCCCCTCGAAAACAGCACTACTCCTAGACAAGAAAGCTATCATCTTTATAAAAATTATGGTCTAGATCCCCTCGAAAACAGCACTACTCCTAGACACTGTTACAGGCTGGGACACCGTCACTAATGTCTAGATCCCCTCGAAAACAGCACTACTCCTAGACAGACGATGCTTATCGCACTTATATATTAATGTCTAGATCCCCTCGAAAACAGCACTACTCCTAGACACGCCAGTATTCGTCAAACAGGAAAGAAGTGTCTAGATCCCCTCGAAAACAGCACTACTCCTAGACTATAATGATTTGTAGAGTATGGAGTATTAAGTCTAGATCCCCTCGAAAACAGCACTACTCCTAGACTTGTATATAACCATAATTAGAAAAGCTCCAGTCTAGATCCCCTCGAAAACAGCACTACTCCTAGACGCCTGTCGCATCCTCTGTGAATTTTCTAGAGTCTAGATCCCCTCGAAAACAGCACTACTCCTAGACGAATTTGACTATAGAGAAATTTTAAGAAATGTCTAGATCCCCTCGAAAACAGCACTACTCCTAGACACATTCTCAGTACGATCTGAGTATGCAGTTGTCTAGATCCCCTCGAAAACAGCACTACTCCTAGACCTTTTTTCTCTCTGATACTCAACGTCATATGTCTAGATCCCCTCGAAAACAGCACTACTCCTAGACGCGTCACCATCACAGCCAAGCATTACAGAGGTCTAGATCCCCTCGAAAACAGCACTACTCCTAGACTGTCATAGTCGGATAACCCAATAAACCGCTGTCTAGATCCCCTCGAAAACAGCACTACTCCTAGACGTATTCACGGTTAAACTTTCAGGGGCTTTAGTCTAGATCCCCTCGAAAACAGCACTACTCCTAGACTGCATTTATCAGAGTTATCGTTTTTGGAAAGTCTAGATCCCCTCGAAAACAGCACTACTCCTAGACAGACACAAAAGAGCCATTTTCAACTGGCATGTCTAGATCCCCTCGAAAACAGCACTACTCCTAGACGCTTGGTCGATATATTTATCGACTACTTCTGTCTAGATCCCCTCGAAAACAGCACTACTCCTAGACTTATGGCAAAACCATTTAGAAATGACGGAAGTCTAGATCCCCTCGAAAACAGCACTACTCCTAGACGACCGCAAACCGCATTCCTTACAATTCCGTGTCTAGATCCCCTCGAAAACAGCACTACTCCTAGACGTGCTAAAACCTAATGCAGTTGCAATATCAGTCTAGATCCCCTCGAAAACAGCACTACTCCTAGACTGTACCTGTAAATTCTTTTGTCTTTTCATCGTCTAGATCCCCTCGAAAACAGCACTACTCCTAGACTGGTGCTCTTGGTGTGGTATGAGAGTGAGCGTCTAGATCCCCTCGAAAACAGCACTACTCCTAGACTTCATTCACCGCATCACGTCTAATCAATACGTCTAGATCCCCTCGAAAACAGCACTACTCCTAGACAGGATCAGCGTTTTTGAGGTAAAAAATCTGGTCTAGATCCCCTCGAAAACAGCACTACTCCTAGACAATGGGGTGCACATCAACCGTAAAACCGTGGTCTAGATCCCCTCGAAAACAGCACTACTCCTAGACTTAGTTGAAGATACATACGAGTATTGCCGTGTCTAGATCCCCTCGAAAACAGCACTACTCCTAGACCTCAAATTGAGGAAAGGAACAGGATGGTGCACTACTACCTTGTTTTAAAGGAGAACCAAACATGTTTAGATTATACACAAATCATTATCTAAAGTTGTTAGAGTTGCATTGCATATTGAAGATTTGCCTTTAAAATTTCCTTCAAAATCAACAAAAGTTATTTCCATTGCTTGACTCAATTTAAATAATTCCGAGATTTCATTTTCTTCAAAATACGAATAAAGATTAACAAAAAACAGAACTGGATTGTTAGGAACCACTTTTGAAATTAGCTTGATATATTCTATGTTTTTACTTAATAAAGACATATCTTCCTGTTGGAATGTTAATCCTAAGACTTTTAAAATTGATGATAATGATAGTGGTTTTGAAAAATCTAAATCAAAATCAGATTTTTCTATTAACTTGAATATTGATGACTGAAGATGGGAAATAGATTCTGAAAGTTCAACTTGAATTGCAGGCTCATTGCTTGCTATGAATTGAATTTGCTTTATTGCATATGCAAGGAACCTTTTATCATTCAAATCTATATAAAAAGGGCTGCAACATAAAAATGCATTTTTTGATAGATCAATAGAATCTAGTTCATCATTTACACAGCATGATTGATTTTCACCTAACACAGATGAGTTAATTGATCCGACAACTAAAGAAAAATATGTAGGAGATTCAATTGCAATAACATTGGGAACTTGTTTTTGAATTTCAAATGAAAGATCTAAATCATGAAATGTGATATTCATAATTCTATATACCTTTCTGTGCTATTAATAATTTCTGTATGAGCATCACCTACAATATACTCTATATCACCAAACTGCTTTTCCGTAATGCTCATCATTTGAACTAGACCTTTAGGAGGTTTATGCATTCTTACTCCATTTTGAACTGTATTCCCAGCCGTTTGATTAAGAACTAATTTGCAGTAAATTGACTCTTGCATCATAATAAAGCCAGACTGAAGAAGGTATCTCCTAAACAAGCGATAGTTCCGTCTATCGACTTTAGTTTCAACTGGAAGATCAAACATTACGATGATTCGCATGAACCTATAACTCATAACAGGAAAATTCTCTTATACGAGATGTCGTTAGAATTCAAAGAATCGATAACAGACCTTGTGTAACTTGGAATAATATTATTTAGATACTGCTTATGACCTTCAAACAGCAACTCTTTATTTAATATATTTTTTATAACTTTTTTTTCTTCCGACCCAAAAGAATTAAAGTTACAACCTATTACTTCAAGATCTATAACAGGTCTAAATGGTTCCATTAGGTCACACGCAAAATTAAAATTATTACTTGCGCCTTTATGCCAAATTCCAAGCTGAGTTATACAACCACAAGAATATATTGCTCTTGCAAAAGCCGACATTAAAATTGAGTAACCATAATTTAAAGCGCTGTTAGTGAAACTATCCAAATTTCTTGAAAAGTTTTGTCCCAATAAAGAATTAAAATACACCTTTGCAGCAAAACCTTCTCTATTAGATGTGTCACCTAGCATTACTTCATCAGAATAACCTACTAATTGAATTGCTGCTAATTCATGTCCCAAAAAAGCAAGTACCTTTGCTTGGTTTAGTATTTTTTCAGTAACAATAGACTGCCATATTTCAGATTTCAAACTAGATGGCCACTCTGCTTGCTTTTTTACTTTAAGAGATGAATCGTAAGAACCATATAATGGAGCCAAAACAGAGGATGGTAGATGTTTTTCATCACAAAATATTACATTTATCTTCTTTGCTATCAACTCATTTATAAGGTATGTCGTTAATGACACGGCGGTACTTTCTATTATGATTGTAGCTATTTCACTTAAATGAACCTTTGAAAACGAGTTACCCTGTCTTATTTCAAGGTATCCCATTTTATAGTCAAGTTTTGATCTATGTGAAATAGATACAACTCTCCAGGTCATTTTATAAAATCTCTCAACTTAGTCTCTATAAAGTAAAATCCTGTTACTGAGTAATTAATTATTGAGTATTTTTCAAAATCTAACTCTGTAGTTCTAACAATACCAGAGTTTTTCGATTCTCCAATATCGTGCAGATCGCTAGAAGCCCCATTACTCTGAAAGGCTTTTAACAATTCAACAACAACATGAACTTTTTGTTCAATGGTTAATAATCTTTCGTCAGAATCTTTTTCTTTCACTCTATAGGTCTGCAAATCAATATTTTTCAACACATTGGTAATAACCACAGGTAAGCAATTGAAAAATGTATTTTCTACTTTTGACTTTAACTCACTAAACAAATTCGTTAAATCTTGTTCTGAAAATCCGCTTTTCTTCTCATCATAAACAAAGTTAACTTTCTTATCATTCAACTTAACTTTTCTTTCAAAAGACTCAATCGCTTTTAAAATTTTTTGAGATCTTATAGACAAGATTAATGAATTGAATTGCTGTAAAGTTATTCTTTTATTTGCCTTTTCATACGACGAAACTTTGTATAAAAATCCTGTCTCGTTGTTTTTTAAAATAAAAGGAAAAGGCAATTTCTCAATAAGAATTTGTGGATTTTCAAATTTCTCACCTAACAAATACTGTACAATGCTGTCATGAATGTTATTTGAATTTTCAACTATTCTTAAAGGTATTCCGATGAACCTGTATATTTTTTTCTTCTTACTAATGAAAGAAATAAAGCTGAAAAAAGTATTGTAGTCTTTATCATATCCACCGTATTCACATCCAAGATGTTTCTTCTTTTTTATGGTTGCTTTGCTTGGTCCATACAAAGTTAGATCAAATAGTTTTCCTTTTACTTCTTCTTGCTTTATTGTTTTTAATATATTGTTTCTGTAATAATTTTTTCTTACTACTGATATAGAACAACCATTTCTAGAATCCCATATTCCAGATTGCTGAAGTCTTTTTTCATTCTGATTTGTAAAAATATAAGATGTGTCACTAGTACTGAATGAATATCTTTCATTATTCGCAATGACGTACTGGTACTTACTTGTAAATTTCTCGTAATATACATTCCCAACTACAATGTTACAGTATGCGTCTTTAGCATGATGAAGATCGTTTAACTCTCTAACTTTTATTAGATCAAACTTTTGCTTAAAATCTGCAGTTAATCCTGCTTTAGGATAGATAATTTTAGCTTTCTTGTAGAGTTTAGATAGTAAGCCTGCAATTGCCTTTGTTGACTGTCTGGTCTCCACTAATTGTCTAGCAATGAAACCTTCTTTTTCAGAATTTGAGAGAGATGTACTTCTGATAAGCCTTTCAAACTTTGACTTGGAGATCAATCCTAAATCTAGTAAATGTTTCCAGAATTGTGTTTGATTTTCTCTTATTTGATATGAAAGAGGGTAATTATTATCTTTTTCTTCATTTACTGTTCTTTCCACAAGGACTCTATTGTCAATACTATCGTCTTTAGTTAGTGATTGTGGAATAATATGATCAATATCGTATTGTTTTGAGTTATTCAGCAAGTCTTCAAGCTCTATCTTATTTCCTGTATACATACTCTTTCCTAGCTGAGTGTAGTAGAGATAGATTTTGTCACTCAATAACTTATTGTCGTCTTGTTTTTCTAAAGAACTATATATTTCACTGATATCAAAATCTTTTCTGCACTTATCATATAGTGCCAAGATAGACTTTTTTCTAGAATTAGTTCTCTTACCTTTTTGATCTGCTGTAGCACCTCTTGCCATTTCAACAAAGATCCTTGAAGGTTCATAGCCCATGATTTTCTTCGTTATTTCTCTAACGACTAGAAGAGTTTGCCAAATCATTCTCTTTACAGAAGGAGATACATATAGACCTTCTACAAGGTTTTGGTATGAAAAAGCATCATTTTTATCTAAAGTTGAATTTTCTGAAGAGATCAGATCAGAGAAAGTGTATTCTGAACTTAAAAGCTCCATTAGATTTCCTTTACCATTGAGCATGAAACCTAATATTGAGTTTTTATCAAATTCAGAATTTTTATTATGACCTAAAAGTCCTGTAAGTAACTTTTCAGAAAGTCTTCCCCATCCAGAAAACTTAATGCGACACAATTTCGACAAATTTTCATTGAACTTAGCACATTCAGAAGAAAACTCTCTTTTCAATCTTTTCTCAATCATTAAATAATCATTTGGGAATAGAGTTGAATATTTAATAAAAGACTCAGCAAAATTTATATCAAAATTATCAGTCCCTAATGCATTCTTAATTTTGACGTAAGAAGACATTGATACCTTTTGCTCATCATCGAATCCTGTAAGTTCTTCTTTACTTGTTAAAAAACCATTATTGTATAGGTATGCAACAAGCTGTTTTTGAGTAACATTAATTTGATTGCAATAAAGTTCGTCAAATACCTTTTTAGTTAGTCCTGTTTGAGCTTCGTCTAACCTCATTCCATTTATTCTGATGTTATTTAGAACATTCAACACCATGAATTTAGAGTAAATAATAGAATTCTTAGGAAGAACATCCTCTCCGCTGAGATATGTGCATTTAGAAGTCATTCGTTTAATAAAAGCTTCAGCACTTTTTTCTGTATCTACAACGCTTTCAAAATTCCAAGGGACTATTTTTTCTTGAGATTTCTTAACTATCCACGAGAACTTTGAATGATTATTTAAAGGTCCCACGTAATATGGGATTCTGAATGTTAGCAATGCTTTTATTTTGTCATATACTGACACTCCTGCATCATCTTTTTCTGATAAAAAAGCAAAGTTTTTACTTTGTACTTTAAGAATCTTATCTAGTTCAGCTAAATTAATTTGATAGGGAATCACGGAATTATCCGCAGAAACTTGTGTTTCAAAAATAGATAAATCGCCAATTCTGTGCAAAAGGACTTTTTCTTTTTCACTTAATTTATAGATTTCAGAAGAACAAAGTAGGATTTGAGCTAAAATCTGTAGTCTTTTGTAGATTGAAGAGCCTTTTATAGCTTCTTTATTTGCAGATTTATCACCGTGCGTGATGTCATAGTAAAAACAGATCTTTCCTTTTTCTGTATTTTTATTTCGTTCTTCAAAGATTTCTTTATAAAATGATTTAGGCTCTGTAGTTAACTTTTCATTTTTAGCTACATCTACTTTTTTATTAACTTCTGCCAATAGATTCTCAGTAAGTCTTTCTCTTAACAAACTTTTAAAGATTCTAAGTTCTTCTGCATGTTTGTTAAATAGTTCAACTTTTGACTCTGAGATACTATTACAGTCTTTTAGAATTTCTTGTAATTTGATTACATCATAAACAGCTTTTTCGGATTCAACAACACCTTTGAACTCATCATTAATTTTTTGTATTTGTTCATCATAATCAGAAGAATTAAATTTAATTTTGCAAGAGAGTCCTTCTTCATCACTCTCTTCTATGGTGAAGATTTCTGCGGCACTTACCTTATATCCTAATAACAACAAGTACCATCTATTAACTTTATTCTCTGTAGATTTCTTTACTTCTGGATCTGAAATTTCATCATATACAGATTTAAGTTGAGCAAAAACTTTTTTAAGATCTGATCTCTTATCAGAAGATGTTCTTATAACATTGATAACGTCATCACGCATATCAATCAAATTCTGCTTTAAAGAATCTGCTATCTCTTGAAAATCATCAGAAACATTTGAAAAAAGTGAAATATCCACAAACTGAGAACAACATTGTTCCCATAACTCTGGTAAAGAAGCGCCGATGTTATTTACATCTAACCTTTCAAATAAGAAATGGCCTCTATGCTTGATGATGTGATGAACCGCTAAAAAGAGAAGTCTTATGTCATCAACAGGCTCATTCATCAACTTATATCTTAGGTGATAAATAGTTGGATACTCTTTAAAGAAATCTTTATCCTTATAAGAATTATCCCCAAAAAGATTACTTTTTGAAATCTCCTTAAATTCACTATTCTTTAATCTTTGAAAGAAACCAACATCAACTTTTGAAATTTCTGGATCAAATAACTGTTCTAATAAATTTAATCTTTGGCGGATCCTAAATACTCTTCTTCTTGCACATCTATGAGCTCTTCTCTCTGCTGCAGTATCTGCTGTAGGAAAAAGTCTTACGCCCCATAAACATTTACCTGACACTTTCAAGATATTATATGACTTATCTGTAACAGCCCATCCGCATGAACCAGTACCCACATCTAAACCAATATAGTAATCACCATATTTCTTGAAATTGTCATAGTTGGACATAATCTTATCTTGCACCTTGATAGTAGACTAATTTTAGAGATCTAATAATCTCGACAGTATCAATATAACATAAATTATGTTAAAGCCAGAATAAAAAACAGAAAACGAATAGTTAACTATTCGTATTTTATGTTAACACCATCACATTTTATAAAAAAATAAACTAATATTTATTTACAAATATAAAAATTCAGGTATCATATGAACTGTTTTAGATCCCCTCT
>OMZC01000061.1 GCA_900315395.1 uncultured Gammaproteobacteria bacterium | reverse complement strand
AAAGTGGACAAACCGAAAAGACCTAGAGGTCGCCCTAAGAAGATCTTATCTACACCTTAGTACGGCGATCTGTGAAAGTTTTATTTAAACGCAAGTTTTCCTTTTTTATCAGAAAAATGCCGGGTTCTAACGACTTTTTCATTTAGTTAATCCGTAAAACATACTTATACCAATGACTCTAAGACAATGGTCTTAATACTAGTAAATGCTCTACAGTAACTGCAGAGCTTTTCATTCTTGTACTACTTAATCAACGTCATCTTTATCTGTTGAGTTTTTACTGCGTCGTCTTGATTTCTTCTCTACCTTGACTTCTTTAGAGTCACATTCAGCATCTGGTAAGGTTTCTTCATTTTTCTCACTCACCTCAAGATCATTGCCTAAATCGCTTTTCTGGGTCACTTTTAAGGTTTGCTTTTCATGACCAAAGATGTCGTTGCAAAGGCGCATTACATACTCATGCTCTACATCAGGAAGTCGTAGCGCAAAACACATTTTGATGATCTTGTGGACTGTATAAGGAGTCTCAACAGACAACAAAGCAGCAATTTTCAACAGGGTTCTTGTCGAAAAAGGAGCAGAGATCTGCCTTACACCATTCTCTAAGCCCTGTTCAACAACGTTTCTTAAATCATGTGCAAAGTGTAATAACTTTTTGCTCATCTCAATCCCAAGATCAGGGAAATTACTCTTTAGCATTTCAAGCTCTACGATAGGCTTAGGGTAGCTCATTTCGATAAAACGCCATCTATCTAAGAACGCCTGATTTAACAATCTAGCGCCATTGTAGAAACCTGTCATATCGCCAAAGCCTTTGGTATTAGCTGTTGCAATAACTCTAAATTGAGGATGAGGTTTAATGATCTCGCCGTTATTTGCAAGAATTGTAAGAGGCTTACCTTCTAAGACATCATTTAAGACTGATAAGTCACCAGGCGACATTAGATCGATCTCGTTTAGAATAAGGATCTCACCGTAGAGCATCGCTCTAGTTAAAGGACCATATTCATAAACCAGTTCACCTCTTTTTAAGGTGGTGTGACCTATAAGATCCAGTGACTCACACTTATTTGATAAGGTGATCTGTTCTACGCCCCAGTTAAGTCTAGCTGCAATTTGTAAGATCAAAGTAGTCTTACCACAACCTGACGGACCACTAATATAAAGGCAGTCTTTAAATGGATAGATTAGATAGAGCAGAACTTCATTTAGAACATTAAGCTCAAAGACATAGTTCTTATCTAAATTAGGGATATGATCAATAAGATTGCTAGGTTCTAACTCGCACTCTTCGATAGCGATCTTGTCGGAGTTAAACACCTTTTTTAAATTTACGTTAAACATCATTTATTTTTCCTAGTTATGCACTTAAATTATCTTTTATGAGCCTAATTTGATTTCTCTTGCTAGAACTTTGCTAGTTACAGCTACCTTTCCTAGAGAATCAGTAATTCTGAAATTGCGCAACTGTCCTGATACGCAAACACGGTTTCCGCATCTGACAATTTGGGCTAGCCTTTTTTGTTCAGCATCATCTTTTTGCTTGAACAAATACACCTCATGGTAATCAGCATATAAAGATGAATTAGGAGAGCTCTTAGCATCTTTTTTTAAATTGCCCTCATCTTGTGATACTGAATTCTTTCCTTCATTTTTCAGAATGAATTTCAATTTGAAGGAGTTTCTTTGGGTTCTATAGGACACAGAGCTTACTGTTCCTGTTAAATAAACTTTATTGATATCCATAATTCACTTTTAGCTGTCTTTGTTTTTCCTATAAGCACTAAGCTCTTTTAGTTAATGTTTGATAGCAATTTCAATTGAGCTTTTAGGATTAAAAAAACTAATACGCTCAAATTGCGAGCTCAAATTGTACAAAGACAATTTTGGTGACTTTAAAATTTACTGACAAAAAGTGAAATTTCTAGAAAAATTAGATAGGAATTTATTGATTTTAAAGGAAAATAAAAATAGCACTTTTGAGTTTTTTGAGATGTTTAAAGAAAAACTAAAAGTGCTATTGAGGGTAGGATTAGGCATCTACAGATAAACGTGAAGGACCACGAGCTGTAGCATAGCCTTTTGCTGTATAGGTCATGTTACGAGTTACAACATCACGTACACCTAATAGTACTGCCTGTAACTTATTTGCTGACTGCATACACATTGTGATGAGCTTGCCGTTGATCTCATTTCTGAACTGACATTTTTTCATCATGTTCTTAATGATAGCAACCTCTGGTAAAAACTCTGTATGTAGTTTTGCTACCTCAGGATGAAGTTTTATTCTCTGATCATTTGACTGCAACTTTAACATCAGATCTGATTTCATCTCTGATAAAGGCTTCAAATTCTCAAGATGTCTATCTCTTAAAGACTCATACTCAGCCTGAATTACTTTTTCAAGCTTTTCTAAAATCTCTCTTTGACCATCTAAATAGTCTTTTAGAGGACGTACTGTGTTTTGTGGAGTAGTTTTATTAAAAACAAATCTTGAGGTATTCATAATTCTCTCCTACATCGCACCACGCATCTGATAAAGATCGTAGATTACCCTAGTATCAAGCTCGAGCTCGGTGGCGTAGGTATCACCTACTGCATACTGTCTTATAACTCGTGCACCATGTACGAAACCGTCAACTTCTGACTTTACTGAGTTTGAGGTTTCCACATTGCTTGAATTTAGAGTATCGGTGGCTCTGATATAAATTCCGTTAACCTGTTCAGATAATTCTCTATAAGCTTCAATCTTTGATGCTCTCATAGCTTTAATTTGCTTGATAGCAGCAGTAGCACCAGGTTGACGAGAAATTGACGCATAACCGGTTGCTCTTAAGACTGGATACTCAGATGGCTTGTGTACGCCATCATCTGTCATGGTTAAATTCTTCATGAAAGATACAGAGGAACATGAGCACAAAGCCATTGGCAGCAGCATTGCTACTGCAAAAGTTGTAATCAATCTTCTAAGTCTCATAGATCCTCCTAATCATTAGTACGTGAGTACTGACTCTGGTCATGCACATCTCGTACCAACTTTTCCTGATACATATAAGTATCAGCAGGATAAATTACTGTAGACTTTCCTCTATTACCAAAACCTAAGAAAGAATGCTCTTTGTTGTACATATAGTGCTCATAGTTACCTGATGAGGTAGCAGGAACCTTTGCACCTTTGACGTAATACTTTGAATTAAACTCATCTGAGTCTGTTCTGTAGTAGTTGTCTTTAAACTGCTGTTCTTGTCTCTTACGACGCTCTTTGTCAGTCATTGCATAAACAGGAGTATCTGTTGTTGAAGCTGAAGCTCTTACAGAGGTCTTAGTTACAGTTCTTTTAACTACTGTATCAGTTACATTTCCATTTGCAGTGATAGTACCTGGTTCATATAGATAAGAGGTAACACCGTTTATAGAACAATCTTTCTTACCTGTTCTATAGCAGTAAGGCAATCTCTCATATGGAATGAAACCAGTAGCTGAACCTACTACAGTCTGAGTTGACATATTTATGACACGACCTACCACTACGATACCTGAGTCATTACGAGTTAAGGTACCAGCAAAGATATGTCTTACCATTGCCTGACGAGCAACTTTCTTCCAATCTCTTGAGAAGACAAACTCACCGTCTTTAGTAATAGAAATAGCACCTGTAAGCTTATACTCAAAAACGCTGATTCCTCGTCTGTCTAACTCATGGACGAACATCTCGGCCATAGCACGACCTAAATAACCGGCGTTTTCGTAAGTATCAGTATCTACAAATGAGGTTACAGCAACCTTTGGTAATGATGAATAAGTTACGGTCTTACCATCACTATCAGTTACAGTTGTCTTTGATGACTCATCTTTTGACAGATCGTTCATCATTGTCTGATACAAAATATCAGACATATTAGAAACGATCTTGCTGATCTCCATGCCTTTTTGGTCATAGACACTGCTTTTTGTAGGTACAACACTAGCTTGTTGTGTCTTGCCACCTTGGGCAGGATTTGCCGAACAGCCTGCGATTACAAGGCAAACTGTAAGGCTTAGCATTTTAAGTAAATTTCTCTCCATCCTGACCTTCTTTTATTTGTATAATCAATAAACCGTGAATTATAAAAACGCTAAATTTTTAACGTTTTTGTCAATCTTGGTGTGAATAATGCAAATTCAATGCCATGTGACAAAATTCAATCACAAAGGTGATTTATGAAAATAAGATTATTAATTCAAATTGTATGCTTTTTAGTGTTTTCAGTAATAAGCTCTAATGCCTTTGCTACTTGGTATACCGCTAATGGTACCGGTGCAGACAGAAACGATGCTGTAAATGATGCTATTCGTAATGTCATGTTACAGGCAGGAGCTGACGTTAGAATTGAGCAAAACTATAAAAACGGTGTTCTACAAAGTGATAACGTCAATATTATGAGCAGATCTCCTATCAAAAAACTGGTGGTGATGTCAGAACAGACTACCTTTAGTAAGGTAACAGTTACTATCAAAGCTTTTATTGATGAAAGATTTGCCAAAGCAAGATGCTCTGGTGCAGCTGTGCATAAAGCAGTATTACCTGTGTCATTTAGATTTGCTGACTCTCAGGCTTATCAGGGAAGTATCGGTATTGAAGGTATCAGTAAAGAACTTGATAAGCTAATTATGGAAAATCTTTATAATACCTCTTCATTTGTAACCAGACCTATAGTAAAGGCTAATTTGAATACCTCTAACTCACCTAATATGTCCAATGACTTCCAGGTATCTAACCTTTCAAGTCTGGCTAATCGTTATGGCAGTCAGTACATTATCTTTGGTACGATAAATTCTGTAAGCACCTCTGAGGTTGGCGACAATGTCATTACCAAGTTAATGTACATTCCTACAAGAACCATCAATTTTGATATTGATGTCTATGATGCTATCAATGAGCAGATCATTTTTCACAGAAATTACACAGCTGAAGCTGACTGGCCATTTAAACAAAGTGAATATATTGATTTAAGATCAGACAGATTTAAGAGCTCAGCTTATGGTCAGAGAGTTTATGAGTTGTCTGCTCAAGTATCAAAAGATCTAGTGGCTGAACTTCAGTGTAAACCAGCTAATGCTAAGATCATCGATCTTGATGGGGATGATGTAGTAATCAATGTAGGTAGAGAGAACGGTATCAGCCCTAATATGAAGTTTACCTTAGTTCAGGCAGCCTCAATGTCAGGACCTAATGGCGATAATTACAGTGCTTATGAGAAGAGCAACAGTGTCTATAAAGTAGTATCTGTTTACCCACATGCAGCAAAGTTACATCCTGTTGATTTACAGAACAATACTTTAAATGTAAACGTCAACGATGTAGTAACTTTACAATAACAAAAACGGTATTGTATCAAGTAAATATGCTGATATAATACCGTTGGTTTTGGTCCCATAGTTAAATGGATATAACAAGCCCCTCCTAAGGGCTAGTTGCAGGTTCGATTCCTACTGGGACTGCCACTCTTCATAGAAAAACTTCTACTTTTTTGCCTTAAGATTTTTTACCACCAAAGAGCAATCTTTCTTGCAGAAAGCTATACCGTAAGCATAGATATCAGTGATCTTTGCAATCTTAGTAAAAGGCTCTGCATAGTTCTTCTCTTCAATTTGCCTTAGAGCAATTGCTGCTAATTCATCCATTTCTTCAGCTTTTGAGGTAGCTTTAATCTCAATGATTACAGCTTTGGTATTACGCTCAGCTTTAAAGGTAATATCAGGATATCCATTACCTGCTTCATAGTTAGAATGGT
>OMZC01000047.1 GCA_900315395.1 uncultured Gammaproteobacteria bacterium | reverse complement strand
TAACCTGTTACAAAGCTATATTTCTATAAGAGATAATGCAACCAAAGCTCCTCATGAGAACTACTATCATGGTTATTTAAATGGTCTGTTCTCTAACTGCTCTATAAACTTCTTCTCTGAATACCATTCTAACTATGAGTCAGGTGATGGTTATGCAGATATTGTCTTTAAGAGTAAACGTGAAGATAAGGTTGTTATCATTGAGATTAAGACTTGCACAGTATCTGAAAGTAAGAAAGCTAAAGCTAGAGTTGCTTTAGCTCAGATTGAAGATAAGAACTATGCACAGCCTTATCTTGAGAATGAAGATATATCATCAATCTACGCTTATGGAATTGCGTTTTCAGGTAAAAGCTGTTCTATCTTGGAAAAGAAACTAAAGTAGCAAAGTAAACTTAAAAGTTCAGGAAAGAACTGTTTTGTTCCAGTAAACAAGATCAAGTAACAGAAAACAAAGACAAAAAAAACTAATATGACCAAAGAAGAACTCATTACCAGAATTAAAAAACTTTTAGCACTTTCAGACAGTTCTAATCCAAATGAAGCTGCTATTGCCCTATCTAGAGCTCAAAAGCTCATGCAACAGTATCACATTGAAATGAGTGAACTCGATGATTCAGTTATTTCAGAACGCATTATCGAAACTGTAAGGGGCATGAAGAACATCAAGCACATTTCACAAATAGGACACATTCTAACTAAGGTCTTAGGTGTTGAATTTATCTACCACACCAACCAGTACGGTACCGTAGAAAAAGTTAATATGATTGGACCAAAAGACAGCCTAGAGTCATGTGAATATATCTTTGTGATCTTAACGCGCTCTGTGATGGCTGCTAAAAAGCTCTACAGCGAGAAGATCTATTGTCATATTATCGACTATATCTTAGGTGCGCCTAAACTTAGAGAAAGTTTGAGTCAAAACAAACGAACAAAAGAAAGTCTTGATCACTTTGAAAAGTGTAAGGATTTTAGTTTCAACGATCCTTATGGATTTCAAGGTCTTAAAGCAATTGTTGATTCTCTCTGCATTTTAGATCCGCAATTTAATTATGTTTTTAATAAGCTAAAACGAGAACTCCCAGAGAGTTTCATGTTTGGCTATTTCAAAGCTGTTTATGAAAAAGTAGCAGAATTTGTTCAGGACGATGAAACCAAAGAAGCTATTGAGAAATTTAAGGCTGGAAATCATCAGGATCTTAAGATCCGCAGAACTAAAACTCGTCGCATTCATGCTGATGCTTATAATGACGGTTGTGAGCAGGGTGAAAAAGTAAAACTGATGAATGCTGTAAATGGTCAGGGTGGTGTAAGAAAACTCTTAAAGTAATAACACTCTGTAAAAGCTTCGCTGCCAGTCAAGAAAACACAACTGGCAGTTTAGTAAGACAATTTATTTGAAGATAAGCCCCTTTTAAAGCAAACCTAAGGCTAATCATTGTCATAGTCTGAATATAACAGATCTTCTAACTTGTCTAATCTGTCCTTTAATTTAAAGTTCTCAACATAAGGCAATTTATCTATCTTATAAACCTTAGGGGCTCTTTCATTGTATAAAGGCCATCTGATTGGAGTCATAGACTTTCCATTAAAATTAGGATCGCCTGTCTTAATAAAGTTAACAAATCTTTGGTGCATATTGTCGCTGACATTTTGCATATCCTTTTGCGCACCTTCAGGTAGTGTAGAAAAGACATATGCAATCTCACTTGAATGGCTTACACCACGATGAGACTTTTTGTATTCAGAAGGAGCATAGTCAAAGTGATACATGTAAACCTTATGATTTTTGCTCATAGCATCAGCAAAGATCTTCATACCAAGATTGAACATGATGTCAGCATTGTAGGTACTAGCTTCCTTAAAAGCATCATCTGTTGGATCTTTATCTTTTAGATATAAAGAGGCAATACTCTCTGCTTTATTCTTACCAAAGGTATTTTTAATGGCAGTTTTTAACTCTAACACATTGATGTTATCGGTAAAGAGTGAACCTTCATCGGTATTGTAGCCTATTAAGATCTCGACATTATCCTGTAAATTTCCACTATCCTCTATTCTCTTTTCCTGCTTTAACACTCTGTAAGGATCTTTAGGTAAGACCACTCCATCAAAATAAGGCTTAAAGAAAGAGAAGGTATTTTTGACCATGTCATAATCATAGCCACAGTTATAGGATAAAAGCAGAGGATCAATAGCTCGTAAAGCCTCAAGACCGGCTTCAGAATCTTCAGCGCCAAATAAAGTTGCAATTGAAGCACTGTTAGTAAAAGCAGACTTGCTGTTCTCGCTTTTGTATAAACTTACAAATGGATAACTTAGGATAGTACCGCTCTCTAAGATAGCTCTTTTAAATAAGCCTTGAGTTAATGGGCTTAAGATTAGAGATGACACAGCCATACTTCCAGCTGACTCACCACCTATGGTAACTTTTTCAGGATCACCGCCAAAAGAGTCAATATGATTTCTTATCCACTTTAGAGCTTCAATCATATCAAGATGTCCCCAGTTACCTGTGGTACCGTACTTTTGATAGGTGTATTTTGAAGCATAAAAACCTAAAGCATGTAATCTGTAATTGATGCTCACTAAGATCACGCCATCTTTGGCAAAGGCAGTTCCATCATAGTAGGGATTGTTTGAAGCTCCCATCATGTAAGCGCCACCATGGATCCACACAAAGACAGGTAACTTATCCCCTTTTTTAGCGTTTTTAGGACGATAGATATTAAGACACAGAGAATTATCTCCAGTTCTAAAGCCATTACGTTTAACGATAAAGCTAGACTGTGGGACTACTGGACAGAATGAATCTGCTTTAAAGGTATCTGCAAAAGGATCTGCTGCAACTGTTGGAGCAAAACGTAAATCATGCACTGGAGCTTTAGCATAAGGAATACCATAAAAATGCTCTACTCCATTTTCACTGACGCCTTCTATGGCACCTATTTCAGTGATTACTAAAGGATTATTCTCTGCATGAGCAAATGGTACTGATACAGTAAAAAGTAAGGTTATAAACAGGTATTGAAATAGCCTTTTCATTATTTTGTCTCAAAATACTGTCTGATGCCGTCTAAAACGAAGTTCTCATTATTCTTATCGCCAATAAGTAGCTTTTTCTTTACTAAAGCACTGTCGTCTTTTGATAAAGAACCACGAAGCCAGGTCATTTGGTGTTTAGCAAGCTGAGCTGTTGCAATTACACACTTTTCAATCATGGTATCAAAATCATAGTTTTGATCTAAATATTCCCAAACCTGTCTGTAACCTACACATCTCATAGATGGCATGTTAAGGTCAAGATCACCTCTATCCTTTAGGTATTCAACCTCTTCAATCAGACCATCATCAACCATCTTTAAAAAGCGCGCTCTGATGAGTTTGCGCAGTTCGGTTCTATCATCAGTCTGAGGTAACAGAATGTACTCTAACCTGTCAAATGGGCACTTATCCTGTTTTTCTACAAAAAAGGAGCTCATCGCACGACCTGTCATGTAGTAAATCTCTAAAGCTCTAGATACTCTTTGCTTATCATTTGGATTTAACTTTTGGTAAGAAACAGGATCAATATCTTTTAGCTTTTCATGCATACAAGGCCAGCCACACTCTTGAGCCTCTTTTGCAATCTTTTCTCTTACCTCAGGTTTTGTGGCAGGTAATGGAGACAGACCATCGACTAGGGCTTTATAGTACATCATGGTGCCACCGCAGATAACCGGTATGGCACCACGACTTGAGATCTCATCTACAAGTTTTATGCAGTCTTCTCTAAAGGAGGCAGCACTGTAGCTATCTTTAGGATCACAAATATCAATTAAGTGATGAGGTACTGAAGCTAACTCTGCTTTTGAAGGTTTAGCAGTTCCAATATCCATATCTTTATAGATGAGAGCTGAGTCTAAACTTATGATCTCAACATTTGCCTTTTGAGCAATTTTTAAAGATAACGCACTCTTACCAGAGGCAGTAGGACCTAATATTACAACTGCTTTATTCTTCAAGTTCAGCTCCAAGCTTTTCACTTAACTTTTTAAAATTCAATTCTATATAAGAACCATCAAGCTCTTTTAAAGGCTCGTCTTTATCTAATAAAGACAAAAGACCTTTAGCTTCTGCCTCTAAGATCTCTGATGATTTTGGACTTTCATTGCCTACAATCGTAGATAGTTTTTGTGGGCAATTACCCTCTTCAATGGCTCTAAATTCAGCACAGACAATTAAGAATATCTTTTTGCTAACACTAGCTAAATCTATTCCCTTTAATAAGGCAGGGATCTCTGTTAACTCAATTCTGTTTCTAAATATCTTTACCCCAAAGCCTAATCTGCCTAAAGCAATGGTGCAGTACTTTAAGGATTTAGAAAGAGAAGGATCGACTGTAAAAGAAAATGGCATCAAGAGCTTTTCTTTGAGCACACAGGCATTTTTTACAGCATTTTGATAGTCTAAGGCAATCTTTTTAGACTTGAGCTTTTTCAAAGAAATTAAGTAGTATTTTTTAGAGAACTTAATTAAAGCTACATTTCTATCCGTCAAATCTAAAAAATAAATCCCATTGGCAAGTAAATTGGATGAGCTCTGTAAGGGGCTGCTTGTAGCATTTACGCTATCTAGAGTCACAACGCCATTAGATACATTATCAAGACCATTGTTGTATGGAGCAGAATTAAATGAAGCAGGATTAAAAGGCGCTTGAGCATTTACTTGAGGATTTTGTACTCCACCTGTAATTGCTCCTGTTTTATACCCTGCTTCATTAAGATTTACATTAGCATTGACACCTACATTAGAGGCATTAACTGCAGATTTATAAACATTGATGTTGCGCTCTATTGCATTCTGATTTGAGAAGGTAGAGTGGTAATTGCCAGAGGTAGCTCTGTTAGTTGCAAACGAGTCTGATGGATTATGCTGTAAATTAGGATTATGCTGTAAACTAGGATTATGTTGTAAGTTAGAATTAGTCTGTAAATTAGAATTAGATGCAGAATGACTGTTAGCAGCATTATTAAAAAATGAGCTTACACCTGTAGGGAAAGCAGGTAAGTTATCATTGTTAATATCAAAGGATGCTGCATGTGGTGACTGCGTTTTTAAAGGCTCAATACCTGTATTAGGTAAAGGCTCTTCATTTTGAGCAAAATCTAATTCAGACTGACTTACACTGTTAGGTCCAATTCCTGCTTTTCTTAAAGCTAAAACCAAAGCATCAGTGATTAAGTCATGGATTAAAGATGGTTCATGGAAACGCACTTCATCTTTTCGAGGATGTACATTAACATCCACCTCATCAGGTTTTACCTCAAGATAAAGCACGCATCTTATAGGTAGAGTTCTACCTATTACCTCAAAAAAAGCTTCTTTTAGAGCATGAGTTACAACTTTATCTGCAATAGGTCTGCCGTTTAAAAAGAGATAGACCTGCTCTGAGACACTCTGCTCTACTGATGGAGGAGGTAAGAGCATACCTTCCATCTTTAAATTAGGATCTTCACATAAAACTTTAATGCCTTCCTGTGAAAAATCACTACCTAAAAGCACCGCAGTTCTCTTTAAATCAATACCTTCAGTTACAGCTGATTTTGAAACTTTAAAGACAGTCTTACCTTCATTTACAAGTTCAAATCCTGTATCAGGATGAGCTAGAGCAATTCTTACAAAGGTATCTTTAATTCTTAAGAACTCAGTTCTATCTGACTTTAAAAAGCGACGGCGTGCAGGAGTATTAAAAAAGAGCTCACAGACATCTACAGTAGTACCATCAGGGTGGGCAGCAGGAGCTATTAAAGGCTCTTGCTCAGGGCCTTCTACTTTGACACAAAAAGCGTTTTCCTCATCTTTGGTTTTAGAGGTTAAAGTAAGCTTTGAAACAGAGGCAATAGATGCTAAAGCCTCACCTCTAAAGCCTAAAGTTGTGATGGAATTTAAATCCTCTGATGAATAGATTTTAGAGGTGGCATGAGGTGCTAATGCCAAAGGTAATTCATCTTTGACAATACCAGTACCATTATCTCTTACTCTAATTAAGAGCTTTCCTGCCTCTTTAATCTCACAGAGAATATGAGTTCCATGAGCATCAACAGCATTTTCTAAAAGTTCTTTGACTACAGAGGCAGGTCTTTCTACAACCTCACCTGCTGCAATTTGGCTAGCTAGTTGCTTTGACAGACGTCTAATTGTAGACATAAATTTCCTATGGCAGATATAGAACCTGACCTACATGAACAGTATCGCTCTTTAAAGAATTGAGCTTCTTTAATTGAGCTGTAGTGGTGCCATATCTTTTAGCAATAATACCTAAAGACTCGCCTTTTTTAACTGTAACAGACTTTACGTTACCGCTCTTGTTAGTAGTCATATTCTTAGTTCTAGCATATGACTCCTGGCGTGATCTTAATTTTTGAGCTGGGTACTTTTCGTAATATGACTTAATACCTAAATAAATTCTGTAAGCAATCTGTTTTTGGTAATTAGGCTGATTTAACTGAATTTCCTCATAACGGTTTGAAAGGTAACCTGTCTCAATTAAAAGTGATGGAATATCAGGTGCCTTTAATACGGCTAATGAAGCTTTAATAGGTTCACTCTTTCTTACATGAGTAAAGGCAGATAACTGGTGTAAGATCTCCTGAGCTAAAAGATTACCCTCAGAGCGTGAATTTGTAGATGACATATCCAAAATCGCAGTTGCAAGATATGGATTACCTACACTCTGATCCATGACCTCACCTGCACCACCAATCAGCTTCTTTTGTTTGTTTTTGCGCAAGATCTTACCATTCTCACGTACAGCTCTGTTCTCTGATAAAACTAATACACTCGCACCACGCGCAGTAGAACTGCCTGAGGCTACAGAATCAGCATGAATTGAGATTAAAAGATCAGCTTTTCTTAATCTTGCGATCTCAGAACGTTTGTCTAAATCCACAAAGACATCACGTGATCTGGTAAGGGTGCCTCTAAATTGCTTATTAGAGTTGATGTAGCTGTAAAGTGCCTTTGAAATAGCTAAAGTTACATTCTTTTCTCTTACACCACGTTTACCAATAGCACCTGGATCTTTACCGCCGTGACCTGCATCAATGGCAATAATAAAAGGACGAGATACAGGGGTTGCCTGTACTGGTACAGGAGGAGCTGAAGCATCAGATACTAACTCTTCGACATCCTGAGACTGCAGTTTGGTTTTGGTATTGTTCTTAGTGTTTTGAGTAATAGTGCTCTTTACTCTGCTCTCTGTAGCACTAGCTTTCTTTTGAGCTTGTGCTTTTTTGTAATCACTTCTTAATTTAGCCAATTCCTGCTGATACTTTGCAGCATTAGCTGTAGACATTGAGCGAAAACCGTCTTTAGATACAGTTGAATACTTAATAAAGAGATCTCTTTCATAGGTTGAAAGAGGCACTGAGGTATCTAATTTGCCATTTACTGTCTTAGTAGATGAAACTACAGTATCTTTAATCACAGTACCGTCTGTTTTAGTTACTATCTTAGTGGTACTTGCATTAGACAGATTGCTTGAGGTGTTTTTAGATGTTGTGTTAGAAGACGAGCTAGATGACGAATTAGCCCCTGATGAATCTCCATTTTCAAAATCAATGACTAATCTGTAGTCATTGTTACCACCCTTTGGAGCTAAGACAAAGGTCTTAGGTACAGCACAACCATTTAATGAGAACAGATATCTAACATCATTTTTCTCAATGCGTCTTTGTACAGCCTTAACACAGCTTTGTGAAGACAATGGCACTTTTGAAGGTGAAAGAGCTGCTTTTGATAGGTTACGTACTCTAATGGAGAATACAGCTCTGTTCTGACTTAAAGAGGTCGCATAATTTGGTTTTGAGTCAAGATCGAGTACCACTCTAGTTTTCTGAGCATTATGAAAAGAGCGTACGGTCTTGATAGCAGAAGCTGATGCTACCTCTGTTAAAGAGCAACATACCACTAAAGCTACTACAAAAAATAATAAGAACTGTCTGCAAATTGTTCTTAATTTTAGAATCACTTTGCAGAAGCTATTAAAAAGGTGTTTCACGTTATCTGAAATTTGAGCTTATTGTATCGAGATCTTTTTGTTCTATAAGCTCTGATTTTATCACAACATCTCTTGAATCAACTGAATAACTAAGCTCAATTGTGATATCCGCTTCAGGTAGAACACCTTGAGCTTTATCAGGCCATTCAATAAGACAGACTGAGGTCTTTTCAAAATAGTCACGAATACCCATGTATTCAAGCTCTTCAGGATCTAAAAGTCTGTACAGATCAAAGTGATAAACACTAAAGTCCTCAAAATCGTATGGTTCTACAAGTGTATAGGTAGGAGAGCGTACGATATCCTTGTAACCACAGGCTACAATAAAGCCTCGTGAGAAAGTAGTTTTACCTGCACCTAAATCTCCTTCAAGATTGATAAGCACACTCTTTTTTAACTTCTTACACAGAGGAATGCAAACAGAGGCCATAAGCTCACCTAGCTTCACAGTCTCCTGTTCACCTTCTATCTTAAATTTAATTTCTGCCATGGTCTTTATTACTTTTGTTTACTTAACTTTTCTCTAAGGATTTTTCTGTAAGACTTTTTCTGTAAGACTTTTTCTGTCAGTCTTTAGCTTAAGCCTTTATGAATATAAGTCTTTATCAAGACTGAGCGCTTTCATCTCTGCCGTTTACAAGTGCTCTTACATATTTGCTTACATCCAAAGGAAGTGTTCCAATTACGCCTTCTTTCTGACCGCAAATTGCACCTGCTTTAGCATGAATACAAGCACCTACAATTACGCCCATCTCAAGACCTAAGCCTTGTGCAATTAAAGAGGCAATAATACCGGTTAAGAGATCACCTGAACCACCTGTTGCCAAAGCTGGTGAGCCTTCATTGATGATGGATAATCTGTTACCGTCACAAACTACAGTACCGGCACCTTTTAAGAGCACTACGCCACCGAATTTTTGCCATAACTTATAGCAAGAGCCTAATCTGTCAGCGTTAATAGCTTCAATGGTGCAACCTAAAAGTCTAGCAGCCTCACCTGGATGTGGAGTGATCACACGGTTTTCGTTATAGAACTTATCCTCGTACTTTGCTAAAACATTTAAGGCATCAGCATCATAGACTACGTATTTATCAATCACGTCATCTAAGGTATCTAATATTCTTTGAGTTCTCTCATTAACTCCAAGACCAGGTCCTACTGCAATTACATCAGCCCAATCAATAGCTTTCTGTAAAGCTTCAGCTGAGTTTAAGTCAACTGTCATAAGCTCAGGTCTTACACTCAACAGTGGTTGATAATTATCCTTTTCAAGAGCTACTTTAACTAAACCAGCTCCTGATCTTAGAGCTCCTGTTCCACATAAAATTGCAGCTCCTCCAAAGCCAGAGGCTCCAGCAATAATCAAAACTTTACCGTTATCGCCTTTGTTAAAAGATGGGAAACGTACAGGTAACTGAGGCTTAATGTCTTTATAAGCTACTCTCATGATAGGTACTGGATAGGTGGTCTTTGAATAATCAAAGACATCATAGTAGCTGTATGATTGAACACCTAATGGCGCAAATTCTAGTTTACCTACAAAGTCGACAGCATCTGATGTAAACAGGCCTGGTTTTAGAGCTAGCATACATACTGTAGCATCTGCACTTACGCACATGCCAGGCACACTGCCTGTATCTGCAATAACACCTGATGGAATATCAATACTTACAACATAGGTATTTAACTGATTGATATAAGCAATCCATTTTGCCATATCGCCTTTTGGTGAGGAGTTAGTACCTGTACCTAATAGAGCATCAACAATAACATCAGGAGCACTGTAAGCGATGATGCCATCATCAGGTAATTGCCCATGATTTGGCAGTTCATACTCTACAATACCGCCCTGTCTTACATAGTACTCATAAGCAATACTAGCCTCTGTTCCCTCATGAGGAACACCGGTTGCAAAGACTCTATGATTGATGGAGTTTTCTAATAACAAGTTTGCAACGATATAGCCATCACCGCCGTTATTGCCCTTACCGCAAAAGATCCACACATCTTTAGCTTGTGCACATTCTCTTACAATAAAATCAAAAACAGCTTTGCCTGCCTGTTGCATCAGATCAAAGCAGTGACCGTTATGCTCTTTAGCATGCTCTGCTTCGATGAATTTAACTTCATCACTTGTATAAACTTCTAATGGGAGCTGTTCCATAAATACTCCATCAAAATAGCTTTGCTTTGTTAATTCTTTATACTTCTGAAAGATTGTCTGTACTGTTCAAATCAATACCATTTGAGGCTAACAACACCACATCCTCAGCAAGATCCTCAGATGAATATTGATTGCATGTAAAAAGAGCTTTATCTACTTTGACAAAACCATACTCATCTTTAGCTTTATCTTTACCACTGAACAATCTCTCAAAGTCATAAGAACCTACAACTACCACTTCTGTACCGTTGTAGGTCATAAGAAATCTTTCAATATCACTAGGAAGTTCAGGCTCTGATTTAAACTCAGAGCTGTTTTCAAAAAGGTCTGGCACACTACCTAAAAAACGACGTTTAAGTGTAATCCCATCTGAGGTTAACAGATCCTCATATACCTCAAAGTCATAGTCTTTTAATTTGTGAATTTTAATTGACCAGTCTTTTTCTGTAAGTAAATATCCAAAATCAGAATAACTGATACAGTATAATTCAGACATTTGCCTTCCTTAATTGAGTCTTGTCTCTATGTCTTCATTATAGTCAATACACTGATATAAAAACAGATTTTGAAGGTGATGCTAAATAAAAGATCACCTTCAATTTGCTTGTTTTCAGCTATGTATTCTTATCTAGTTTTCTTAAAGACTATCCTTAAACTTTCTCATTGATATCAATGTGTAAAGTACTGATAAAGAAAGCTAGCTCATCACTCATAGCATCAGCTTCAGAAATTCTTACATGACCTTTGGTGCCACAGCCATTTTTGCTGTAATAAAAACGGTGTACTAATGGAGAGCTAAAGCGAGAAGCTACCTCATCAATTGCCTTATCCACACTAATATCATGCTCTAGGATTGTAGTAGTTAGGATAAAGTGAGTCTTAGGATAAATCTCCATTAAATGTCGTAAGAACTTTTCATAGGTATTCTTCCAAAGAATAGTCTGTGCTCCATTTGGCTCTTCTTTTATGAAGTCCTTAGGATGACTTTCATTCTGACCTATGGCAATTACTACTACATGAGGTCGGAATTTTGAAAAGTCCCAGGTAGTTACTGGGTTGATATAAGGGTTGTAGTGGACCTTGTCATAGACAGATTCCATACCGATGTAGTCAGGATGGTGAAACCATCCTGTCTTATCTAATAGAGCAATACCGCCTTGAGCGATATCATGCAGCTTTGCACCTAGTTTTCTAGCACACATCCATGAATATGAGTAGTAGCTGTTTGAAAAGTGACCATCGTGTACAGGATCAAGCTTACCTACATAATCTACAGCTTCACTGACCTCACCTGCTGACACTGAGTCACCATAAACTTCCATCTTAAGACAAGGCTTTTCAACATATGGAATAAGCTTAGCGTTATCAGAGAGAACTAACTCCTCTAGTGTGATCTCATGGCAGTCCATGCGCTTGAAGAACAGAATTTCATGATCGCGCTCTGTGTTCTCTTTATCTAATAAAGTAATGACTGTGCTCTTTTCATCATCATTTAGTTGAAAGCACTTTTGCACACCATCGACTCTGGCTCCTACAAAGTTATGCCAGTTATTCCAGTCTAGATGCTGATTTTTAATCCTGATAGAGGCAAAACTACCGATAAAGCGGAATTTTAAATAAGTAGCAGGATAGATAAATTGTGGATGCAGAGGATCTCTGTCATCAATTCTTCCACAATATTCAATTTCAGGTGAATTTAAAGGAATGATATTCATAAATATACCTTGTTATTTAAATAAAACTTTCACAAAATAGCGGACTATAAAAATCACCTCAAAGTCCGCTTTCTTA
>OMZC01000079.1:0-2500 GCA_900315395.1 uncultured Gammaproteobacteria bacterium | reverse complement strand
CGTTCCCGGGCCTTGTACACACCGCCCGTCACACCATGGGAGTGGATTGCACCAGAAGTAGCTAGCTTAACTTTATTGAGGGCGGTTACCACGGTGTGGTTTATGACTGGGGTGAAGTCGTAACAAGGTAACCATAGGGGAACCTGTGGTTGGATCACCTCCTTATCGATTTAACCCTCCTTCCTAAGAGCCCACACAGATAGTTCGTACTGAATTAAAGATTACTTTAAGAGACATAAATGGGTCTGTAGCTCAGTTGGTTAGAGCGCACCCCTGATAAGGGTGAGGTCGATGGTCCGATTCCATTCAGACCCACCATGCACTTTCAAGTAAGTAATCAAAGAAAGAAAAAGAACACCTAAACACTTAGCTGTTCAAGACTTAACGTCTAAAGAGAAGAAAGTATAGACATTAACTCTTGACCAACTAAACACGGTCAAAGCTCTTTAAAAAACTAGAAACAAGCTGAAACAAAAAAAATCAACTCAATTAGTCACTGAGTAAAAGGAAAGGTTTTAACAAGCAAATTGCGACTTAAGATGTTTTCCGGCAAAAGAGAACATACGATTCAGGAGCAATCCGGGGTTGTATGGTCAAGTGAATAAGCGCACATGGTGGATGCCATGGCGTCAGGAGGCTATGAAGGACGTGCTAATCTGCGAAAAGCTCAGGCAAGCCGATAAGGGGCGTAATAACCTGAGGTATCCGAATGGGGAAACCCGACAGCAATGTCATCTATATCATAAGGTATAGAAGCGAACCAGGGGAAGTGAAACATCTCAGTACCCTGAGGAAAAGAAATCAACCGAGATTTCCCAAGTAGCGGCGAGCGAACGGGAAACAGCCCAAAAGTATAATATGTTCAAGTAGAACTGCATGGAAAGGCAGAGGGGACAGAGTGATACTCTCGTATACGTAAGAGCATAATATATGAGCGTGAGTAGGGCGGGACACGTGGTATCCTGTCTGAATATGGGGGGACCATCCTCCAAGGCTAAATACTACCTGACGACCGATAGTGAACCAGTACCGTGAGGGAAAGGCGAAAAGAACCCCTGTAAGGGGAGTGAAATAGAATCTGAAACCGTGTGCGTACAAGCAGTGGGAGCCCGAAAGGGTGACTGCGTACCTTTTGTATAATGGGTCAGCGAGTTATCTGTATTAGCGAGGTTAACTTAAATGAGGGAGCCGTAGGGAAACCGAGTCTTAATAGGGCGAGAAGTTGATGCAGGTAGACCCGAAACCGAGTGATCTAGTCCTGGACAGGCTGAAAGCAGGGTAACACCTGCCGGAGGGCCGAACCTACTGTCGTTGCAAAGCCAGAGGATGATCTGGGACTAGGGGTGAAAGGCCAATCAAACCCGGTGATAGCTGGTTCTCCCCGAAAGCTATTTAGGTAGCGTCCTGCAGGGACGTATGGGGGTAGAGCACTGTTATAGGAAGGGGTTCATTGCGAACTACCGACCTATTGCAAACTACGAATACCATACAGTTGTAAGCAGGGGACACACAGTGGGTGCTAACGTTCATTGTGAAGAGGGAAACAACCCGGACCGCCAGCTAAGGTCCCAAAGTTCTGATTAAGTGGGAAACGATGTGGGAAGGCATAGACAGCCAGGATGTTGGCTTAGAAGCAGCCATCATTAAAAGAAAGCGTAATAGCTCACTGGTCGAGTCGGCCTGCGCGGAAGATGTAACGGGGCTCAAATCAGACACCGAAGCTGCGGATTTGTACTTAGGTACAAGTGGTAGGGGAGCGTTGTGTAAGCCTGAGAAGATGTACTGGAAGGTATGTTGGAGGTATCACAAGTGCGAATGCTGACGCAAGTAACGATAAAACGAGTTAAATGCTCGTTCGCCGGAAGACCAAGGTTTCCTGTCCAACGTTAAACGGGGCAGGGTTAGTCGGAACCTAAGGCGAGGATGAAAATCGTAGTCGAAGGGAAACGGGTTAATATTCCCGTACTTATATATGTTGCGATGAGGTGACGGAGGAGGTAAGGTTAGCCAGCCGATGGTTGTGCTGGTGAAAGGCAGTAGGTAGTAAAGAGGGTTAAAAGACTTTTTACAATAATCTGAGAGCCGAGACGAATTAACTACGGTTAAGAAGTAACCCTATCCAGACTTCCAGGAAAAGCCTCTAAGCTTCAGACATATACAATCCGTACCCCAAACCGACACAGGTGGTCGGGTAGAAGATACCAAGGCGCTTGGGAGAACCCGGGTGAAGGAACTAGGCAAAATTGTACCGTAACTTCGGGAGAAGGTACGCTGTGGTTTGTAATAAGATTTACTCTTAGAGCGAACTGCAGCCGCAGATAAATGGTGGCTGGGACTGTTTAACAAAAACATAGCACTCTGCAAACCTGAAAGGGGAAGTATAGGGTGTGACACCTGCCCGGTGCCGGAAGGTTAAATGATGAGGTTAGAGCAATCGAAGCCTCTGAGTGAAGCCCCGGTAAACGGCGGCCGTAACTATAACGGTCCTAAGGTAGCGAAA
>OMZC01000021.1 GCA_900315395.1 uncultured Gammaproteobacteria bacterium | reverse complement strand
TTTTAATACCACTTCCTAATCGAGGTGGAACAGGGCTGAAAGTAGCTTAGATTAAAGCTCTAACCGTGCTCTATTTTCAATTTTTACCCATAACTATGCTCGAAGAGCCTTATTTTTTTATAATTAAGCTCCAAATCTTTCGAATTGCTCTGTAGCGAAATGAACTCGCATCATAAATCCAATAAAACAAAAAGCCTAACTCGTTATATGCCCACCAAAAAAATTTATTAAAAGGAGGTAACTCTTTCCCCATACTGTAATAAGGATTTTCTTTTATTGCTTTTTCATATGGTATTTCTTTATACTCAAGATTTGCTTGAGCTATTTTAAATAAAAAATTTCCTTGGTCTGAATTAATAAGCGCAACCGATATCCCATCATGCCTATCCCATTCAGGTATTATTTTCTCAACCCCCCAGCAATCAGCTATGGTTATATCTGAGAACCTGTTTTTTCCTTTAAATTGGCATTCATAACAACTCTCTCGCATTTGATGGCCTAGCACATAAGAATTCATAAATATGTTTCTACCACCAAGTTCATGTAACTCTTTAGTCTTTGAACGTATATTTATACTATATTTAGTCCAACCATGTTTCTTATCCTTAAATCTAACATAGTCAACATCATCATTACTAAATACATGATTTAAATATGATTGCCATATTTTGGGGGATGCAACTCCCATGCATATGATGTCTACACAAAACAACTTAGAATAGTCTTTTTTTAAAAAGCTCTTTAACCCTGCAACCTGACATGGTGTACCACTGAATAAAACCATTTCATCTTTGTCGAGCAAAGTCTTAACATCCTTATAAATATAGCCTGTATCGCTTTGAGGATACTTAGATCCAGAAAAATTCAAGCAACCTTGATATTCCTTTGTAATTGCATGCCGTGGGTTGAAATTGGTATCAAATTCCACTCCTACAACATATCCCCCTCGGTCGATTATTTCTTTACATATTGCAAGAAACAATCCCCCTGAAGTACTGTTATATCGAGTGTCTTTATCCAAATTATAACAAGCATAAGCTTTTATTTGCCGTTCAATCATAATACAACCCCCATAAAATCTATCTATTTCTTATTACTTTCACTACTGCAATGATTCTCTTTCGTAGCAAGAACGCACAAATCAAAACTAATAATAACAAAGTATATCTAATAATAGGCATACTAAATATCATAGAGCATAAAACTGATACCACCATCAGAACAACTCCGTAAAGTAATATAATCTTAGAGTCATAAACTTCCGAAGGGCTTACGTCCTTTTTGCGCAAAAGAGTAGATGCAATCAAAAAATGTCCAAAACAATATGTAATGTAAGAAACTAATGTTGTATAACCAGCGGCAATGTATCCGTACTTAGGTATGCAAATGTAGTTCAATACGATATTTACTAACACAGCCCCAATAGAACCAAATGTAACAAATTTGACTTGGGCAAAATAATACTCTATATTAACATACAGATTCACTACAAACATAAAGTAAACACTAGCAACCAGCGGCACCATTACATATATGCCTTCTAAATAGCTTGGCGGAGCTACTATCCCGATTATGTCTGGTGCGACAAAAATAATTAACATATTAACAACAGCAACTAGCAAACAAATCGACCTAGAGGATGATTTTATTTTAGAAAATTCTCTATTAGCCATCGCTTGATATGTCCAAGGAGTAAACGAATTTAAGATAGCTGTATTAACCAACGTTATTATAGTTGACATTGAAAAAGCAACGCTATACATCGCAACACTTGCACTTCCACAAAACTTATTTATCATTACCCTGTCACATTGTTGGAGTAAAATTACTGATAAAAAATGTGGAATCAAGGGCAAATTAAATTTTAACGCAAATTTCCAAAACTCTTTATTATATAAAGGCTTCTTTTTTTTCAGTAGATATATGAACGGAATTAAATAAATTATACAAGTAACTAACACCTTGCACATTACTGCAACAATTCCTTTTGTTTCCTCCGTAACAAGCAAAACAGCAAGAATACTAACTAACGGAACTATAACAGCAAGAAGTAATGTCAAAAAAGATAATTTCTTATAACTATATGTAAATCTTTGATAAGCCGCCCAAAATTCAAATGACGGTTGCAACATTATTTCAAGGAACATAAACACCATATAAACAGTACCAAATCCTAAGATTTGATTAAAAATGTCCCTTCCTGCCATATAAAGAGCGAACACAGTAAAAGTAATCACTGCACTAAGTCCCAGCATCGACGAAGTATACTCATCTACTTTATCTTTATATTTCATTAACCCGTTATAATACACATGATATGATAGATTAAGAGTTGCAATAACTGAAATAATGCTCATCCAAGAAATAAAAGTTGTATAGTACCCATACTGTTCTTGTGCCATTATTCTTGTATAAATAGGAATAACACAAAAAGAAATGCCCTTCTGAACAAAACTACATATTGCAAACACAATAGATGCTCGAGCTGGTTTACTCAAACTATCAATTCTTTCTTTTACAAGGCCAACCACTTTATTCATCCCCAGAAACGACTCCTTTCAGATATCGCTCCGACTCACTTCTCATACGCTGAATTTCAACATCAATTTTTTTCCAATCGACCATATTAGTTTTATATTCGTCAAAAAGACAAGTTGGGTCAGCGAATATTTCAGCCTTTGCTCTTTTTAGCAAATTATCTATTCTATCGTTATGTCCATTCAAACTATCTAATTCTGCATAAAATAACTTATGAAATATCAGTGAGAAAACTGTGCCGTGAAAAGAGGTCGTTAATACAAATTTTGCATTTTTCACATAATACAAAAAGTCCTGTGGCCCAATTCCTGAAACATAGCTAAAGCTTCTATATTTAAGCTTTTTAGACAATTGATTCGTTAAATATATAACTTTGTATCCGGTTATTTCCTGTAGCTTTTTTCCAATCTCAAGCAAGCCATTTGGTGGGGCCACACAATAAATTAAAATGTAGTCTCCATCCTTATTATTGGTTTCAACTAGTTTATTCCAACCATCTTGTTCTATTAAAAGCGTCGGATCTATATCTATCCTAATATCATTTATAAATTTCTTTAAATCGTCTATACCTGTTTTTTCTCTAACTGATAACTCGGGGAAATCTTTAAGATTATGTAATATTCTATCCTTATCGCGTTCAAATAATCGTTGTGCACCTAGACTAGCTGCATAAGATCTCTTCTTGTTATTATCGGTTACAAAATCTAAGAAATATGTTTCATCGTCTTTGCAAACATCATAATTCCAAACTTGATCTGAGCCCGTAATAAAAATATCATACCTATCATTTAACCTATAAAGCTCATCACAATCGTCATCTATAATCATATTTTTTGTCAAAAACTGATCAAACCTTTTAACGCATTTTGTGTCGTCTAAAAATACAAATGGAAATCTTATGATATCTTTTACAAATTTTTTATTAAGATGTATGCTCTTTCTCATAGCTTCAACTGGAGCACATTTATAGTTTATGATTCTGCACTCATCACCCTGCTCCATATATTGATATATTTTTCTTTGGAGAGCATACGCTTGTAAAACAGCCCCATAATTTGTAGCTCTATGATAAGTTAATATCGCTATTTTCATAAATCTCCTTGTCCCATTACACTGCTATATTATTTCATCTTATATACAGTTTCAAAATTTAACCTTTTCTTGTAATAGTAAATACTTCTTTTAATTGAAAGAATAAAATATTTAAAGATTGAACAACTAAAATCCGAACTGTACTTATTACGAATAAGTTGTTTAGTTTCATCATCGTTGCGACTATATTTCAAATGAAGTATTTCTTTCTCATACTCTTTTAAATATCTAACCAATTTTGCATCCTTGGAATCTCTCTTCGTCTTTTGCAACAAATCATAATTGCAAGAAAAAAAATCTAAAGATACCTCCGGTCTATTGGATGCACATACTTCCATTCTATATATTCCCACAAAATCGTTTGTAGTTGTAAATTTATATCCTTTACACATCAAATTTTGAAATGTATAAAAATCAAATGCAAACGGATACGTTACATCGAATAAACCAGCCTCAATAAACCTCTCCCTATTAAATGTTGTGCCACAGGTAGGCCCCAAAAATACGTTCATAACAGCATAAAAAGAATCACCTTCTGAGAATTCAGTTCGTGCTGATCCTCCAGAAAACCAATTAAATAAATAATGCTTAATTTGCGAACGAAAAGCTCTTTTATTATCACTGTATAAGTTGAATCTCTTAGCTATAATGACATCATAATCTTCATTCAGCAGAGTTTGAATTTCTTCGTTAAAATTTGGACACAGCATGTCATCATCATGAATCATTGCTACATATTTTCCACGCGCAAGTTGAAAACATCGATTCAAGTTATTTACCATTCCAATATTTTCTTTATTACAATATACAGAAATATGATATTTCCCATATTTATCTATTAAATAACTCATATCAGAAGATGAATCGTTATTTACAATTAATATTTCGTAGTCATCTATTAACAGAGTTTGATTAATAATGGATTCTATTGTATCTATGATGTATTTACCGCGTTTATACGTTGGCACAGCGTAAGTAATCTTTGTTTTATCGCTTTTAACGTTTGTATACACCAATTCAGAATTCATATATAATCTCCTATTTAAAACGTTCTTTATATTCTTTAAAACTCATTAAGTTCAAGTCTTTATCACTGATGATAAGATTCTCTTTACCACCAATCAATTCAAAAGGCCACTCAATTCCTATATCTGGATCATTGTACATAATACCGGCATCGCCAGGACCGTAGAAAACTTCTGCTGCTTTATAGCTCATCACAGAATCCTCAAGAACCAAATATCCCTGTCCAAAACCAGCTGGAACAAGTAAACTAGTAACATCATCGCCACTCAAATCAAAGTGTAACCACTTTCCATATGTTTCTGACTCTGGTCGCAAATCAACCATGATATACCAAACCTTGCCACTAATACATCTCATTAATTTAGGTTGTGGTTTCTCTAGTTGAAAGTGCGTAGAACGAATTACACCTCTTTTAGAAATGGTATAAAAAGTTTCCTTGAGATCATAATCAATTCCATTATCCTTAAAAATATCAATGTTATAATCTTTAACCAGTCCACCACGATCATCGGTAGCATAGAATGGCTTGATTAAATATGCGCCCTTAAGTTCTAGTTCTTTAAATTCCCATTTCTGTATCATCTTACTTATCCTCTCTAATCCAATCAGCAGTCATCTTGATTCCTTCGTCAAAAGAAATCTGGTTTTTATATCCAGTATCCTTTTCAACTTTCTTAAGGTCGAACTGTGTATAAGAAATATCAATACCTTTAAACGGAATATCGCCCAAACCAATTTCTGCTTCCGGATCCACGATATCTCTCATTCTAAGAAGATACTCACGTAAAGGCTTTGGCTCACCAGAACCGATATAATATCTGTTAAATGCCTTACCTTTTTCAGAAACTTCAATGACAGAATTGATTGCATCAGTAATATAAATGAAATCATATGTCTGATAACCTTCTGTAAATGAGCAATGTTCTTTATTAATGAGCTTAACAACGGATGTATAAATCATTCTGGCAGAGCGTTCACCAACACCATAAATGTTTGTAATGATAACTGGAATAAATTCCACATTATTCATTTTTGCTACTGTTTCACCCATAAGATGTGCAGCAAGCTTACCAGTTCCATAAATATAACCACCTGATGGTTCAATATCATCTGACTGCAAATACTCGTATGTTTCCATCTCATTGATGGAAGATGCATATACAACTCTCTTACATCCAACCTCTGCGCAAAGCTCAATATAATCACAGGTTGTCTTTACATTATTTAACTGAAGAACGTAGTCTGCTCTACCAGGTCCAGATGTAGCAGCCCAAGCTAAATGGAAAAAGCAATCGTATTCAGAAACAGGGATTTCGTCTTTTAAAGCTTCTGCTGCTTTATCCAAAACATTGATACAAGTAACATTAGGATTAGCGACAAGTACGTCATCAAATCTAATATCTAATGCAACTACTTTATAGTTTCTTTCAAGTAAAGCATTTACAAGTGTCTTACCAATAAAACCATTGGCTCCTGTTACAATCACATTTTTCATTATTCTCCAGCCCCCATGAATTCTTCTATTTCTTTATCCATGCATGCACGGATGTCCCCGCCATCTACCCAGCATTTAGACCATTCAACTACCTTTTCAATAGCCATATCTAAATTCCAGTGTGGTTTCCATCCAAATGTAGCCTTAAGCTTTGAGCAATCAAGTTTTAGGAAATTAGCTTCGTGAGGGCCACCGTCATACTTGTTAATCCATTTCATTCCCTCACCCCATTTGCTTACGAACACATCTACAAGGGCCCCTGTCTGATAACAATCAATATCATCTGGTCCGACATTGTAATATCCGGCATATTTCTTATCTTCATACTGCATTGCAGCAATAATAAGATAAGCATAAAGAGGCTCTAACACATGTTGGTATGGGCGAGTTGAGAACGGATTTCTTACAACAATATCTTCTTTCTTTATTGCCGCTCTAATGCAATCAGGAATAATTCTGTCATTAGCAAAATCTCCACCACCGATAACATTACCAGCTCTTGCTGTGGAAACTGCTATACCTAAATCATTAAAGAAAGAATTGATATAGGAATGTGTTACTAACTCTGAACAAGACTTTGAGTTAGAGTACGGATCATATCCGTCCAGCTCCTCATTCTCTCTATAACCCCAAGCCCACTCTTTATTCAAATAAACTTTATCTGTAGTAACATTCAGAAATGACTTAACTGTCTTTGACTGTCTCACACACTCACAAATATTAACGGTCCCCATCACATTGGTTTCATATGTGTAAACCGGGTCTTTGTAGCTATCTCGAACGATAGGCTGAGCTGCGAGATGCAGAACTATCTCTGGCTGCGCTTCATCAAATGCTGCCTTCAATGCACTTAAATCCCTAATATCACCTATAACAGAGTGAATATCTTTCTCAATTCCAGCAATTTCAAATAGCGAAGGATTTGTAGGTGGATTCAAGGAATAACCTGTTACCTCAGCACCTGCATTTGAAAGTATCTTGCATAACCAAGAGCCTTTAAAGCCAGTATGCCCTGTAACTAATACTTTTTTGCCTTTATAAAAACTTAAATCAAAACTCATAAATTAGTCCTCCCACAATTTCCATGGTGCTTTGCCAGAATCCCAAAGCTTCTCAAGTTTCTGTTTTTCTCTTAAAGTATCCATACATTGCCAGTATCCTTTATGGATAAAGCCGACCAATTCTTGCTTTGCAACTAATTTTGTAAGAGGTCCTTTTTCAAATACTGTGGTATCATCTTCAATTAAATCAAACAATTCAGGCTTGAATACCATGAAACCAATATTAATCAAATCACCATCTGTGTCCGATTTTTCACGGAAGGCATCGATTACACCATCTTTACCAACTTCTACAACACCTTTGTTCTGTCCGAAATTGTACATAGACATGGTTCCAATTTTTCCATGACTATGGTGGAAATCTACAAGCTCTTGAATATTAATATCACCAACTGCGTCACCATAAGTGAGCATGAACTCTTCGTCACCGATATAGTCTTTAATGCGTTTTACACGACCACCTGTCTGAGTGTTAAGTCCGGTATCAACCACAGTAACCTTCCAAGGCTCTGCGTGTTTGTTATGAACAATCATTTCATTATTTCCATTTGTATAATCAAATGTGATATCTGAAGTGTGCAGAAAATAATCTGCAAACCATTCTTTAATTACATGCTGCTTATAACCAGCACAAATAACAAATTCGTTATATCCGTAATGAGCATAAGTCTTCATAATATGCCACAGAATCGGCATGCCGCCCAACTCAATCATAGGCTTTGGTTTAAATGCGGATTCCTCAGAAATTCTTGTACCGAATCCACCCGCTAATATAACAACTTTCATTTTCTCTTCAACTCCTTATCAACTAATGAAGTGATTTCGCTTGCAACTCTTTTCGCATCAAACCTTTCATGAACGGTCTTTATGCCATAAGCGACAATTTTATCTCGTAGTTCAGCATTTCTATATTTTAGTACAGCTTCAGCAGCAGCCTTATAATCATCCACATCTACAAGCAAACCATTCACACCATCTTCAATCAGATTCGGTATAGCATCTACTCTTGTAGCAACTATAGGTTTCTCACAAAGCATATACTCTGGAATGGCCAGACCAAAGCCTTCCCATCTGCTTAAAAGACACGCCACATCAAACTGCTTTACGTAATCGAGTGGATTATCTACCCAACCGGTAATTCTCAACTTAATCCCAAGTTCTTCAGCAAGGCGTTCTATATCTGCCTTTTCCTTAGCTTCTCCCTCAACCACATCACCAACAATTATGAAGTAAGTGTTCTCGACATTTTTAGCAACCTCAGCTGCCATTCTTACAAACACATCCGGTGCTTTTTGCTGTGAGATTCTGCCGACCATGCCAACTACAAATGCATCCTCTGGTATGTTCAAATCTTTTCTTGTTGCAGTTATATCCGCATACTCTTCTAAATCGATTCCGTTGTATATAACGTGCAACTTATCTTCTTCACAGATTTTCTTTTTGAGTGCAGACTGTTTCTCTGCCTCAGAAATACAAATAATGGCATCGCAGAAAGGTAACTGTAAACTATTCGGTACTCTCTCCTACCCCATTGATTTAGGTAAGCTTTATATATCAGAATTGATATAGGAGTATCTAAAAT
>OMZC01000032.1 GCA_900315395.1 uncultured Gammaproteobacteria bacterium | reverse complement strand
AATTTATGTATTATATTTGACTATAATACGCACTAAAGGTGAAATTCTTAGAATTGGTCGAAATATGGTCAGTTTGATGCGTAACTACTATTAAGAGAAATCTTTACTAAGGCTTAATGCTTAAAATTTGATAAAATAGACGCACTCTATTTAATCTTAGGTTTGGATTTATGAATAACGCAAATTATCAGCAGCGAAGCTTATTACTTCTGTTCCCATTAGGACTGCTCGCTATTGCTTCATTTGCGCTTGATAAAAGAATTCCCATTGGTATCGACTTTACCATTCAGAACATTCTGTTAGAACTTTGCAGAACTATGCTACCAGGCTTTTTTGCAATTGCTGTAGCCTGTCTAATTCCAACTTTTAACCGATTTTATCAGTTATTCTCAGTAGGTCTTAACTACTCTCTTTTGTGTGGTATCTCTATTACCTTCTACCCACATCTGTTCTCTCAGCCTACTGCTTGGGTGATCTCATCCCTTGCCTCTACCATGTTCTTACTCCCCTCAAATGATCTTGATCAGGAGGCTGAAAGATCAAGTGTAGGTGCTACTTTAATTAAGGTTTTAGGTGTACTCTTTGTGCCAGCATTAGTACTGCTTAGCTTTGTTGTTGTCATTAAAAACATTGAGCACTCAATTCTAATTACCTTTACCTCTGTCTTCGTAGATTCATTCTTATCATGTCTGTTTGTACCTATCTACGAAATCATGCTGACATTAGGCTTTAGCTCATTACTAAATTCATTAGTAAGTCTGCAAACTGAGAGTGATACTATCCATGCCATGCTAAACAGTATTCTCTTAACCAATCTCTTTGTGTTACCTACACTTATCATGGTAAGAGCTTACTTTGCTAAATCCTATAACCGTCTGTTCTTAGTCTTTTTAGCCATGATCACCTGTCTTACCTCAAAGATTGGATCATGTATCTCTGTTGAACTTTCAATCTTAATGTTCTTCTATCCAGGTACCTTAATCGTCCTGTGTATATCCTCAGTAATGCTGTTCTTTTTTAGTTTGTATCTTGATTTATCAACCTTTACAAACTTCTTTATGCTCTATCAGCCTGATCTAGTGCTAAAGAACTTAGCATTCTTCCAGTTATCCACAAGTCACTATGCCTTAATGCTAATCGCGGTAATTGTACCTGCCATCATGCAGGTTCTCTTAACCAAGATAGGTACTGTTAATTACTTAAAGAACAAGTTCAAAAGACGCTCCTTTACGGGAGGACACTCAATTGATGAGATTGAGAATCCTGAGTTAATGCTCATTGCCCTTTTAAAGAATATCGGTGGCAAGAGCAACATCGAAGCCGTCTCAAAATTAGGCAATGAGCTTATTATCAAAGTCTTTAACTACAAGCTCATTACCTCAAGAGAATTAGGTAAGTTAGGTTCTAAAAAAGTTACCTTTATTCGTTCAATCAATAATATAAAACTTGATTTAGGAAGCATGACAAATGTAATCTACACACGCTTAAACAACATCGTGTCAGATTCAGCTAACTACACCCAAAATGAAGTTTCTCTATCAGAACCATTTAATTTTGAAGGCTATGTAAAAGCGCAAGAAGGAGACAAAAAGTGAGTGATACAGACTGGATACAAATTAAACTTCGTACCACCAATCAGTCAGCAGATACCATTGCTGAACTATTAGAAAGCTTTGGAGCTCTTGCTGTAAGTTACACCGATGCTGAAGACTCTCCTATTCTTGAGCCAAGACCTGGTGAGAGAAGACTATGGCCTAATACTGAGGTTACAGGTCTTTTAGCTCAAGGCACCGATCCTAAACCTATCTTAGACAAGCTAAGAGCTCTATTAGGTGATCATATTCCAATGGCTGCAACTCACCTTGAGGATAAGAACTGGATCAGAGCTTGGATGGATCAGTTCAAACCATTAAAGTTTGGCAAAAGATTATGGATCTGCCCTTCATGGCTTAGAGTTGATGAAAAAGACAGCGTAGTGGTTATGCTAGATCCTGGTCTTGCCTTTGGTACAGGTACTCACCCTACTACAGCTTTATGTTTAGGTTACCTAGACTCTTTAGACTTAAAAGATAAACAGGTTTTAGATTATGGCTGTGGTTCAGGTATCTTAGGTATTGCAGCTTTAAAACTTGGTGCAAAAAACGCTATCGGTGTTGATATCGATGAGCAGGCTTTAATTGCTTCTAAAGAGAATGCACAAAGAAATGGTGTAGCAGAAAAGTTACAACTTGTAATGGGTACAGATAAAGAATTAAATCTACCAAAATCACCTGTAACTGTTGCTAACATCCTAGCAGGTCCTTTAGCTGAGCTTGAGCCTATCATTGCATCTCTTACAGAGTCAGGTGGTCTTTTAGCACTATCAGGTATTTTAACCGAGCAGTCACAGTCTGTAATTGATGCTTATTCAAAAGACTTTGTGATGAATAAGGTTAAAGATCTTGATGGATGGGCACTGTTAACAGGTACTAGAAAGTAATACTGCTTCTTTTACTAAATCTAAAAAAAGGCGAGTAACAAGTACTCGCCTTTAACGTCATTAGCAAATTTGTATACTATTTCTTGAACTTATCTGGCATTGGGCCATACTGACCTCCATTTGGATAGTACTTCCAACCATCGCGGATCTTAATTTTCTCATCCCATGGTAGCTTGTACTTACCTTCTGCTAAATCCTTAACCCATGTTAAGTAGTTAGCCTTTTCACCACCTGGTTTGCCCACATATGCACGGCAACCTAAGTTGAAGATATTGTTTTCTAATGCCCAGTTCTCACGAGCCTTATCCACTAAGCGAGGGAATAACTCCGCGGTAACAATTTCCCAAGGATTTCTCTGACCTTGCTGAATAACATTACCATCGTAATTGCAGATAGTACCTTCACCAAAGTAGTAGAAGACGTTATCGTAGCCTGCAAGGTTAACAGCAACTGTATACATGAGGTTCTGCCATGCATTAGTTCTGTTTGTAATGATCCACTGATCGTTAACCTGTGTTGAGTAACCAGAAATTCTAATGTAAACATTAGCGCCTTTATAAGCAGCTTCACGAGCTAACTCTGGGAACATACCATCATGACAGATACATACTGCTAGCTTTGAGCCCTTAGGACCATCACATACAGGCATACCTAAATTACCTGGTGCCCAAGGCTCAACTGGAACCCATGGCTGTAACTTTCTATAGTGAAGTGCAATTTCACCCTTGTTGTTAATGATAATTGCTGTGTTAAATGGATGACCACCTTCAGGATCCTTTTCCATGATTGAGAACACGCCCCAAACATCTGCATCTTTACATGCCTGTTTGAACTGACCAACCTCTGGACTATCTAAGCTCAACAACATTTCATCGTATGACCAAATTGCTGTATTTAGACCCTGTGTTGAATACTCAGGGAATACAATCAAATCTAATCCAGGATAACCAGCTTTTGTTGAAGCTACTGCTTTGCAGATTCTGTCAACGTTAACCTGAATATCTTCAGGACCATTTACTACAGGAACAGGATACTGAATTGCTGCAACTAATAGAGCCTCTTCCCAAGAACTAACTGAACCAGTGCTACCCATAATGATCACCTCATATATTGATGTAGATAAAGAAAAACTTTCAGTTCAAGGTTCATTTCCCTCTGAACTTGAGTTCATTATCTAAGATTGCTTATGGGTAAAAAATTGGCAGAATTGACTATACGGATACGTCATTTTACGTAGTTAGATCTTAATTTCGTTGTATTTATGCTAACTATGAGGCATTCAATCACTACATTAGTAATGACTTTAAAATAGGTACCAATAAGAAGATTTGGATTGATGACTCAGCTTTAAGTTATTGTAAAAGTAAGTTTTAAGATCAAATGGGGATAACTTGGAAATTTATAGAGAATAAGAGGTTGTACACTCTTGATAAAAAAGACAGGTAAACCTCTCTCAAATTTACCTGTCAAAGTTTTCAGACACAATCTACCTGAAAATAGCACTATACAGAAAGGAACTTGGTAACAAGTTCAGCATCAGTCTCGTCTCGTGGTGCATCGTAAACAATGGCTCCTTTTTCCATCACCACGATTCTATCTGCGACATCAAGCGCAAAACTTAATACTTGCTCTGAAACAAATATTGTAAGTCCCCTGTCATCACGAATTTTTCTAAGTGTCTTTGCCATATCTTTAATGATATTTGGCTGAATACCCTCAGTTGGCTCATCTAACAATAACAACTTAGGATTTGAAGCTAAGGCTCTTGCAATAGCAAGCTGCTGTTGCTGACCTCCTGATAAATTACCGCCTTTACGCTTAGCAAACTCTTTTAGAATTGGAAAACTAACATACAAGTCCTCAGGAATTACATTAGAACCGGTAACAGTTAATCCTGTTTCAATATTCTCTTTTACACTCATTGTAGAGAAGATCATTCTTCCTTGAGGAACAAAGCCAATACCAGATTTTACCCTCTCAAAGCTTTTTAGATTTTCAATTTCATCCTTACCTAAAAAGGCTTTTCCTCCACAGCTTTTGATCATGCCAATAAGAGATTTCATGAGAGTAGTTTTTCCCATGCCATTACGACCTAATAGGGCAACAATCTCATTGTCTTTAATTTCAAGGTTAAGATCTTTAATTACAGAACTTTCACCGTAAGCAACAGAATAATTTTCAAGTTTTAACATAATAAAATCTCCTATTGTCCTAAGTAGACATCTATAACTTTAGGATTTTTCTTAATGCTCTCCATGCTGCCCTCTGCAAGCAATTTTCCTTGATGCATTACAGTTACTCTGTCTGCAATGTCTTCAACAAACTTCATGTCATGCTCAATAACAATTACAGAACGACCTTTAATGATCTTCTTTAAAAGTTCTGCTGTTTGCTTTCTCTCAGCAACCGACATACCAGCTACAGGTTCATCAAGCATTAACAGTGATGGATTTTGAATAAGCAGCATTCCAATTTCTAACCACTGCTTTTGACCATGGCTTAGAAGAGAAGCCTTCATGTTGAGCTTATCGCCTAAAAAGATGGTATCTGCTACTTCTTTTACCTTTTTGATGATCTCCTTATTACGTTTAAAGAATAAAGCTCCCCAAACTTTTTTACCTTTTGGATAGGACAATTCCAAATTTTCAAATACAGTCAAAGCCTCATATATAGAAGGGTTTTGGAATTTTCTACCAACACCTGCATCTACAATTTCATGCTCTTTGAGTTTTGTAAGCTCTTTGTCATGAAACTTTATTGAACCAGAGGTAGATTTTGTTTTACCGCAGATCATGTCTAAAACTGTTGTTTTACCAGCGCCATTTGGTCCGATGATTACACGGATCTCGCCTTCATCAACGTATAAAGACAAATTATCTACAGCTTTAAAGCCATCAAAAGAAACGGTAAGACCTTCAATGTACAGAGCATAATCTTTACTTAAACTTCTGTTACCAGCTAAGCCACTTGATTCTTCAGGTAAGCTACTATCAAAAATCTCTTTCATATTAAGCTCCTTTGTACTCATGGATCTTGTTTACAAGCATTGCATAAAGCAATTTGCCAGGAGGAGTCCTCTTTGCTGATTCCTCATTTTCTGGAGTTAACAGATATTTAAGTCCTTTATAAAGATATGGACTTAGATAATCCTCATATAAGCCTGCTAGACCTCTTGGGAAGAACATAACTACACCAATGAACAGCGCGCCCATTGCAAAAAGCCATAACTCAGGGAAGTTTTCTGAAACAGCAGTTTTAGCGTAATTAACAATAATGGTTCCGTAAATAGCACCGAAGATTGATAGTCTTCCACCTACAGCACAAAAGATAACCATTTCAATTGAAGCTACAATGCCTACAAAGCTTGGTGACATAAAGCCTACTTGCAAGGTAAATAGAGCACCACCTGCAGCTGATAGCATTGCAGAGAAACTCAGAATAAAGATCTTGAAGTTTGCTACGTCATATCCTGAGAATCTAACTCTTTCTTCCTCGTCACGGATAGCTAACAGCAAGTGACCAATTTTTCCTCGCAAAAGCAAATGGCAAGCAAACATAGCTAACAGTAGACAGATAACACAAATGTAGTAGAGAGCTAATTTTGCTTCGTCTGTTCTAATATCAATGCCAAGACAGGTTCTAAGATCGGTAATACCATTAACACCACCTGTGTAACCTTGTTGACCGATAATTAAAATTGTCAAAATAGCTGCAATAGCCTGAGTGATAATTGAAAAGTACACACCACCAACTCTACGTTTAAACATACATAGACCGAAGATGTATGCAAAAACGGTAGGAACAGCGAACATCAAAATAAGAGTTAGAGGGAAACTTTTAAAAGGAACCCAAAACCAAGGCAACTCTGTAAGCTGGTTCCAATCCATAAAATCAGGAATACCTGGAGTTGACTGAATAGCAGTTGCCTCTGGAGTTGAAGCTTCTAACTTTAAGAACATTGCCATGCAATATCCGCCCAAGCCAAAGAAGATACCCTGTCCTAAACTTAAAATGCCACCATATCCCCAACACAGTACTAAACCAATAGCCACAAAAGCATAACTTAGGTACTTTCCTAACAGGTTCAGACGGAAAACTTCCAAAGATGCAGGCATTATGATTAAAAGTAGAACTGCAAGGACAATGAAGTTTAAGAATGTTCTTCTTCCCATCAACGGAACTGAATAAATAGGATCTCGTTTAAACATAGTATTCTCCTTAGTGACGAACTTTTACAGAGAACAGACCTTGTGGTCTAATCATTAGAATGCCAACTACAAACAATAGAGTTAGAACTTTTGCCATAGAACCAGACATAAAGAACTCCATTACTGATTGAGCCTGAGCAATACCAAAAGCAGAGGCAATTGTTCCAATTAAAGTTCCTGCACCACCAAATACAACAACTAAGAAAGTATCAACAATATAGAGCTGGCCTGCTGTAGGACCGGTTGAACCAATCATTGTGAATGCACAACCTGCTACACCTGCAATTCCACAGCCCAAACCAAAAGTCAGTCTGTCAACGAGACCTGTATTGATACCAACAGCACCGGCCATAGGACGATTTAAAATTACAGCTCTTAGTTGTCTTCCTAGCTTTGAGCGATACATGATGTACCAAACTGAGAAAGTTACGAAAATGGTTAGACACAAAACAAAAAGACCGTTGATTGGGATTTCGATGCTGTCAGTCAGGTTTACTGAACCCATTAGCCAATCTGGTAGGGTTACACCAACTTCACGAGCTCCAAATATTGAACGATAAGTCTGCTGCAAAATTAAGCTCAGGCCCCATGTAGCAAGTAAAGTATCCAAAGGTCTTGAGTAGAGATGTCTTATCATCAAATACTCTATCAGGGCTCCTAATAATCCTGTGAAGATGAAAGACAAGATCAAAGCTACAAAGAAATAAATTGGAAATAGAGAAGGTAAATAATTTTCAAAAAAATGAGAAGTCAGATAAGTAGTATAGGCTCCTAAAATCATGAACTCACCATGAGCCATATTGATAACGCCCATCTGACCAAAGATAATGGCTAATCCTAATGCCATAAGAAGGAAAACTGAGAACAGGGATAGACCTGCGAAGCCTTGCATGGCGAAAATGGAGGCAAGATCCTCAAAACTGTAATCTGAAAACATAAGATTTGCTCCTATAAGATTTTATAAAGGGGGATTTACCCCCTTTTAGATTGATGGCTAATCAGTCTTTCTGTTATTGATATCCCTCTGGGAATGGGTTAGGTTCAATCACACCTGACTCATAAACAACCTTAAACTGACCATCTTTTTGACCTTGACCAATTACTGTCTTCATATACAGGTGGTGGTTTTCATGAACCTTTACAGAACCGTTTGGTGCACCATCGAATACAGTACCTGGTAATGTTTTCTTAATAGCGTCGATATCAAAAGAACCTGCCTTTTCAACAGCAGCCTTCCATAACCAAGGACCTAAGTAAGCTGACTCTGTAACATCACCGATAACAATCTTGTCGCCCCACATTTTCTTAAAGTCTGCGACAAACTTTTTGTTGTTCTCGTTATCCATGCTTTCAAAGTACTTGGTTACTGAGTAAGCACCTTCATAGTTCTCACCACCAATACCTAGCACTTCATCTTCTGTAACAGAGGTTGATAGAAGCATTGGCTTTTCTTTCTTAAGATCGATACCAGCTGCCTTTAACTGTTTGTAGAAAGCTACATTAGAGCCACCTACGACAATTGAGAAGATCACATCAGGTTTCTTTAATTTGATCTTGTTGATAACAGAGTTGAACTGAGTGTGACCTAATGGGTAATACTCTTCACCTAAAACTTTTAGACCATTCTTTTCAATATGCTTTCTTGCAATCTTGAAAGAAGTACGAGGCCAAATATAGTCAGAGCCAATTAGATAAAAGGTCTTTGCACCTTTTTCTTTCATTACCCAATCAAGACCTGCTAATATCTGCTGAGTGGCTTCCTGACCTGTATAGATCACGTTTGGAGACTGTTCTAGACCCTCATAAAAAGTTGGGTAAAACAGCATGTTGTTATATTGCTCAAAAATAGGGAGAACGGCCTTTCTTGATGCAGAAGTCCAGCAACCGAACACTGCAGCTACTTTATCATTTACAATAAGTTTCTGAGCTTTTTCTGCATAGGTAGGCCAGTCAGAAGCACCATCTTCTTGTACCACTTCAATCTTACGACCTAGCACACCGCCCTGTTTGTTGATCTGATCAATGGCAAGTTTTTCTGCCTGAACGGAACCGGCCTCTGATAAAGCCATGGTGCCAGTGATTGAATGCAGAATACCTACTTTTACAGTAGTGTCGGTAACCGCAAGACCTGTGGTATTTACGCTGTCTGCTGCAAAAGCTGAGGTTGAGACAGTTGCACTTAAAGCCAAAGCTGTCAGAGCCTTTGATATGAAGTTCATCTTGGTATGTTTTTCCATGATGTTTTCTCCTCTGTGGGTTAATAACGATTTGATGTCATTATCACAAAGGAAAAGTTGTGACTGAATGTGCAGAATGCTCTATGCGACTACGTCAAATTACGTATGCCTGACAAAGAAGATAGGAAGAAAATGGAGTAAAGAAGAGCCATAAGAGATTGTGGTAAGGAGTCGATTTTGGTACAGCCGGTAATTAAAGCAAGAAGAGTTTATAGCAGATACGTAGCTAACCAAACATTAGAAGATTTTTCTTTACGCTATACAGCTGAAAATGCTCGAAAGAGAAACCCTTTGACAGTATCGAACGCTGCCTTAGGTTCAATTAGCTTTCTAGCACTTGAAGTTATTGGAGCTAATATTGCTATCTTTTACGGATTTAACCACCTCTTTTTTGCTTTATTAGTAGCGCTCCCCCTTATCTTTTTAGTTAGTAAACCTATTGCTTTTTACGCTGCAAAATACAATGTTGATATCGATCTTCTTACAAGAGGATCTGGCTTTGGTTATCTAGGCTCATCTGTAACCTCGCTTGTTTATGCTTCGTTTACATTTATCTTTTTAGCCTTTGAATCAACTATTCTCTCTAATATGTTGCAGATAGCCTTTAATTTGCCTCTATGGATAGGTTATCTTGTAACGTCACTTGTGATTATTCCCCTTATATTGAATGGATTTAGCTTCATCAGTAAGTTTCAACGCTACACTCAACCTGTTTGGGCAATATTACAAATTCTTTCTATAGCAGGTGTTTTATTACTATTTAAAGATTCTCACTTGAGTCTATCTTTAAGCTCTAGTTCAGATTTCAATTTATGCTTTTTTGGCTACTCTTTATCAATACTGATGGCTCTGATTTCTCAAATTGGAGAGCAAGTTGATTACTTGAGATTTATGCCAAACAAAACTAAAGAGAATAAGAAAGCCAGATACTTAGGAACTTTAATCGCAGGACCTAGTTGGATACTGTTAGGCGGAATAAAAATACTGATAGGAGCATTTCTTGGAGTCTACCTTATAAGCATCGAGACACCTTTTAAAAATGCTATTGATCCTAATTTTATGTACCTTAAGGTATTTGATGAAACAACCTCATTTTTAGGATCTTATGCTAACACAGTGGCGCTTCTTCTTACGGTAGCTTTTGTGGGCCTTTCTCAAATTAAAATTAACGTTACCAATGGATACGCAGGATCTTTAGCTTGGTCAAATTTCTTCTCAAGATTAACTCATACACATCCTGGTCGTGTGGTATGGGTATTCTTTAATGTAATTATTGCCTACATTCTTACATGCTATGGTATCTACTCAATTGCTACATCTGTTCTTAACTTATATGCAATCGTAGCTGTAGCTTGGTGTGGCACTATAGCAGCCGATCTGAGCATCAATAAAAGACTTCATTTAAGTCCTAAAGGGATCGAGTTTAAAAGAGCTTATCTGTATGACATAAATCCGGTTGGATTTGGCTCCATGCTGATATCGTCTTTGTTAGGATATCTTGCTTATTTTGGAATTTTTGGACAATTTTTAGAAGCATTTTGCGCTCCATTTACTCTAGTTCTAACCTTTGTGCTATGCCCTAGCTTGGCTTTTATAACTCATGGAAAATATTACCTAGCAAGAAAAGTAGACGTCATACACGGTCAACATGAGTGTTCCATCTGTAAAAACACCTTTGACTCTCAAGATCTTTGTTATTGTCCTAGATATGGTGGGTACATTTGTTCTTTGTGCTGCACTCTTGATTCTTGTTGTGAAGATGAGTGTAAAAAACATGCAAACATACAGTATCAACTTGAAAGAATTCTTCCAGAGCAATTAAGAACAACAATTGCAAAGAGAATATTGCGATTTTTAAGCCATCTTTTAGTATATTCGATTGCTAATTTCACGGTAATAACCGCATCTTACTACACTGTTGAATACAAGTTTTCTCAAATTGACAAAGCGACTTTACTTTCAGGATTTACACTGTGCTTTTTACTATTTGAGTTCATATTTTGTATCTTTTCTTTGATGTTCATGCTTGTTGAGGAAAGCAGAAAAAGAACACAAGAGGAATTTCATACTCAAAATTTGCTTTTGATAAATGAAGTTAATGAAAGGCAAAAAACAGAAAAACTCCTTTCAGAAGCTAAAAAAAATGCAGATGCGGCTAATAGAGCAAAAAGTCGCTATCTCTCCGGAATATCTCATGAATTAAGAACACCTCTGAACACAATCACAGGCTATGGCCAAATACTATCTCAGTCATCTGATATTCCGCCTAAACACCAAAAGGCTATTAGGATCATGTGTCGTTCAGCTGATTATCTAGCAGATCTCATTGAAGGACTTCTTGATATTTCTAAGATTGAAGCTGGCAGACTTGAACTTCATTATGAAAACTTAAACCTAAAGCAACTTATTGATGAGCTTATCGATTACTTCTCAGATAAAGCATCTCAAAAGGATTTGAAGTTCACCTCTGACATAACAGGTAACTTACCTCAACTTGTCTATACAGACGAAAAAAGATTAAGACAGATCTTGATAAATCTGCTATCCAACGCTGTTAAGTACACTTCTGTAGGAGGTGTAAATTTAACAGTTAAATACAGAAATGAAGTAGCAGAATTTATCATTAAAGACAGCGGTATTGGTATAAAGGAGAACGATTTAAAAAAGATCTTTGAGCCTTTTAACAGACTTGATGAAGCTAAAAAGAAAGCAGGAGGAACAGGATTAGGATTAACTATTACCAATCTGCTTGTAACCATTATGGGAGGCGAACTTGAAGTTAACAGCATTCATGGCGTAGGTACAACATTTTCTGTAAAAATAAAATTGTCTCGAGCCTTTGCTGATCCAAATCTTTCTAAACACGAAAAAATCGTTTGTGGCTATAGTAATTCACAAACAAACCCTTTCAAAATACTAGAAGTTGATGATAACGAGGATCATCGCAACTTAGTTGTATCAATACTAAAACCTGTAGGTTTTGTAGTGGACACCGCTGACTGTCCAGACTCAGTACTATTAAAAACTAAAGAAGAACTTAACTCATACTCACTGTTTTTAGTAGATGTTGCAATGCCTGTTCACAATGGTTGGTATTTGCTTCAACAGTTAAGAGCTTTAGGAATAAGAGCGCCAATTATTATGGTGTCAGCTGAGGCTAGTGAAGGTAACGTTCCTGAAGATATTCGCGCACTACACAATGGCTACATAATCAAACCTTTTAAGCAAAAACGTCTTTTTGATGCTATTGCTAGAGTGCTACCTGTTGATTATATATATAAGGGAGATGAACCTACAAAGGTCCAAGAATTTTCTACATCTGACTCAGAAAACAAACATGAAGTTGCACAGAAAGCTACCGAAAATAAGGTGCTCAATTTCAATTCAGACTGCACCAAAACAGTAAAATTACCGCCTTTAGAAAAGGATAAATTAGAGCAGTACATTTCAATAGGGTATATTAGCGGAATAAAAAAACTTACAGAAAAGTGTTTTACCAATAACCTCATTTCTCAACAACAAAAAGATCTTTTACTATCTTTAGCTGATGAAATGAAATTTGACGAACTAAAGAGTCATCTGGAATAACAAAATGAACGACGAAAACGAAGATGAAATAGTACTAGTTGTGGATGATTCACCTGATACCGTTTCTATGCTTAACGATGCATTAGACAATGAGGGATTTTCTGTATTAGTTGCTTTAAGTGGTATGCAAGCAGTTTCAATTTGTAAAAAGATCAAACCAGATCTCATTTTACTTGACGCAGTAATGCCTGAAATGGATGGTTTTGAAACTTGCAAAACGCTAAAACAAAATCCTGATTTAGAATCTGTTCCTGTAATTTTTATGACAGGACTAGATTCTGAGAATAACGTTGAATCTAGTTTTAACAGTGGTGCTGTTGATTACATTCAAAAACCAATCCGCATAAAAGAACTAGTTGCAAGAATAAAAACTCACATAAAGAAATCTCGTCAAATTACTATGTCTCGAGAACTCTTAGATAGCGTAGGCTTGAGCTCTATTGCTGTAGACAATAATGGTAATATCAAGTGGATGACTCCAAAAGCAGGACAATTACTTGATAACTCAGGAATAAAAAAGATCGATATTGTCAGCACTCTTCCGTGCTTCTTTAAAAAGATCGTTGCAAAGCTTGAAGATAAAATGGAGATAACCATTCCTGACTCTGATCCTAAGTTAACATTAAAATACGACAACAAGAAGAACGATCTGTTTATATTCAGTATTTCTGAAGATAAACCTAAAGTAGATGAGTCAAAATTACTGTGTGAACACTTTTCTCTAACAGAGCGTGAAGGTGAGGTTCTGTATTGGGTAAGCCAAGGTAAATCTAATAAAGACTTAGCAATGATTCTTGGGATAAGCCCAAGAACTGTAAACAAGCATCTAGAGAGCGTTTTTGAGAAAATGCTCGTAGAAAATAGGACAAGTGCTGCTAACATGGCTTTAAAAGTGATCAATCAAAAATAGCCCATTATTATTGCAAGATTTAAATTTAGAGGATTACCTTGTCTAACCGTATTTTAGATACTCTCACCTCGCTTAACATCCACTATGATGTTCTAGAACATGAACCTTTGCTTACCATGCAGGATGGTCTTGAGATTGAGAAGAAGTTACATATAGAGCCTTGCAAAAATCTGTTGTTAGTAAACCGTCAACAGGAGTTCTTTTTACTGATGGTAGCAGGTGACAAAAGAGTCAAAGTAAATAACCTTGCTAAAGAGATTAACTCTTCACACCTATCCTTTGCCTCCGATACTGATTTAAAGAGACTATTAGATGTAACTACAGGTGCGGTAAGTCCTTTAGATTTGGTATCTGATACTGAGCATAAAGTAAAGGTACTCATCGACAACGAGCTGTTATCTTATGAATTTATCGGCTGTCATCCTGGCGTAAACACCATGACTGTGAAGTTAAAAGTTCAGGATCTTATAAAAGTGTTCTTTACAGCTTTAAAGGTTACATACGCTACTGTTAGTTGCTAGTGATAGTAAGAGCTGTTGGTTGTAAGACCTTAAGTTTAAGTTCGTGCTCAACGTGATCCATTTCAAGCAAATTTGAGGGTTTTACTCAGTTTTTTGCATAGTTTTCATTATTTCCTGCAAATCCGCTCAAAACTTGTGAAATATCTCCAAATATTTTGTAAGTATTCTCCGTACAATGCCTTCATAAATCAAATAAACATGTCTTGGAAAACTATGAAAACAATAATTAAAACTCCCCTATCTTTAGGCTTATTAGCTCTATTGTCAGGTTGTGCCTCTAACAACGGAGTTGATGAATACACACTAGATTCAGTTAATTCTAGCTGGTACAACACTTTTAAATCTTACAGAAATGACACAGGTTCGGTTGATCCTATAGCTAATTTACGTATTTATCAGGTAATGGTTGAGTCTTTTCAAAATGGAGATGATTCTATTAACTTTGATACAGGCTATGGTACTTCATCACACAAAGGTGATCTGCAAGGTATTATCAATGCCATACCTTACATTAAAAGCTTAGGCATGAATGCTATCTGGATGACACCTGTCTTTAGAACAGTACCTGATGGTAAGACACCATCAAAACTTGATGCAACAGGTTATTACATCTATGACTACTTTAATGTAGAACCTCGCTTTGGTACCAATGAAAAATTAAAAGAGTTGATCGATACAGCACATAAGAATGGCTTGTATGTCTTCTTAGACGGTGTCTTTGGTCACTTTAGAACAGATGTAATTACAAAGTCACCTAAAGGCAATACCTTACATATGACTGGTAAATGTATTGGTAGCAATCTGCAACCATACAATCCACCTGAGAACACCTCTTGTACTGACTTTGATGCCAATGGTGATTCTGAAAAGTTCATGACCGAGGTAGCAACTCACTATATTGAGAACTACAAGATTGATGGTTGGAGACTTGATCAGGCCTATCAGGTACCATTAGATACCTGGCGTCATATTAAAAAGGCTGTAGAGAGCACCAGTGCAACTGTTACCTATAAAGACAGTAACGGTAAAGACGTGCACCCATTAGGCTATATGGTAGGTGAAATTTGGTCTGATAATCCTACTATGGCAAGAACAGGTTATGGTCCGGATAAAGATCCTGCCCTAGACTCCTGTTTTGACTTTGGGTTACGCTACGGTATCGTACAGACCTTAGCCACTGAAGAGTGGGGTAAGCAAAACCATTCAGCACTAAACTTAATCGATCTCTTAAAGTATGACGAGAACAACCTTCCTAGTCATGCTTATCCAAATCTAATGATCTCAAATCATGATCTGGTGCGCTTTGGTGATCTTATCCAAAGAGCAGGACTACAGGAGAGCTATGACAAGAGAGTTGATCTTGCGCTGTCTTATCTTGCAATAGCGCACTCAGGACCTATCACCAACTACTATGGTGAAGAGATAGGTCAAGAAGTGCCTAACTTTGATAAAAAGAGAAATGAGATGGGCTACTATGACGATCATGTAGCTCGTGATAATGGCAAGATCAGTAACTTCACCGACAAAGAGTTACAGCATCAACGCCTCTTTACCTATTTAATGAAGTTGCGCGCTCAACATGGAGCTATCTCTAATGGCAAGATGGAGCTTTTAAAGATTAGAAGTACTCTCTTCTCATGTAGAAAGACCTTCAAAGGTGATGACACTTTCTTCTATCTGATGAATCTTGATAAAAGCAATGTAGCTAAGATAACTATTAGCAGTGAGCTGTTTGCTAAAGATAAGAGTTTAAAAGCCTTAATTAGCAGTACTCCTGCTGTAAAGAATGCTGATGGATCTTACACAGTTACAGTTGCACCTTTGAGCTTTGAAGTTGTAACAGACGGATACGCTAAAGGCTTCTATGAATAGAAGCCACATAGAACTTTAAATATTCCCTTTCTTTAAACCTCATGAAACAGGATATGCCTAGTATTTACTAGGTATATTCTGTTTAATATCAATCTCTTCACTAAAGTCAGCAAAATCAATTCAAAAAAAAGTTTGACATACATCACATAAAATCTTTAATATGTGCACATAAGTTATCGTTCAGATGCACACCTTACAGAAAGATTATAAAAATGACTAAGAAAAAACTGACTTATCTCACCATTTTGAGCGCATGCATTGTTGCTGGTGTTTTTGCTTCTATTCCTTCACAGGCTGTTTCAGATGAAGGTAAGAGCAAAGCTATGATCATGCTTGAAAAGGCAAAAGCAGCAAGATTAGAGCGTAAAAAGGCTTTAGAAAACAAGCGCAGTGAGATGGAACAATACTATCAGGACAAATTAGGTAGCAAGTACAAGGTAAATGTTTACTTTGAAGGCGAGATGGTTGATTCTGACGAATTAAATCAGTGGGTACCTAATGGCTACAATGCCGTATTGTTCACACAGAATGATGCTGACAACAAAAATCAAAAAGTTCTGTTATCAAATTCTGAAAAGATGGTAACTGCTTATGTTGATTTTACTAAAGAGATCAAAGATAAGGATCAGAGCACTTTCTGTAAAACTTTATACAAGCTAGCAAAGACCAATCATTCACAGAAAGTTTTAAGCAAAGCTACTCTTTACACAGGTAAAGATTCATCAGTTTGTCAGTTTGCCCTGCACGACAAAAATACAAATCTTTTTGCATTTGAAAGCTATGAACTCTATAAAGACGGATCACTGTCTTATGTTCATACCTTAAGTAAGAATGAGCAGGATTACATCTCTATTATCAAGAGTGCTTTCCCAAGAGTTGTAGCAGATAAAGCTAGAAAAGCTGTATCTCACTCTTTAGGTGAGTTCTTAGCAACTGAGACCTACAAGAAGACTCAGTTCTAAGAATAAAAACAAAATCTCAATCAAGACCTCTTATCAAAAGATCTGAGGTCTTTTCTATTTAGGAAGAAAAGATCTTCTTTCTAACTTATCCTCCGAACCGCATTCCAAAGTGCCACCCAAAGGGCCACAAAGTGCTAGCAAAAGTTCTCCCACAATGCCACCAAAGCGCTACCCAAAGCGCTACCAAAGCGCCAGCCAAAGTGCCGCCAAAGTGCCACCAAAGTGCCACCAAAGTGCCACCCAAAGTGCCACCCAAAGTGCCACCCAAAGTGCCACCAAAGTGCCAGACTAAAAGTCTTCTTATATTTTCTAACCGTACTTTAGAATCTTATATCAAAGGCAATCACCTAAGACATATATCGATCAAAACAAGAAAGTGCAATTACTGACTTTATAGGGATGTGCTAGTTGAGCTTAATTCCCTTAGCTGCAATGTCTGTAGCACCTGCTTTAGTCTTTAGAGCAGATGCGCCACTGTCTGCTGCGGTAGCCTCAGTAGTTGCAGCCTTACCTTCAGTTTCTGCAGCATCAAGTTCACCTTTTTGAGCTGCAACATCATCTTTTGCAAGAGAGCTGTCGTTATCTACACCTGTGGATTCTCTTGACTCTAAAGAAGTCTCATCATTTGTGGGGGTAACTACTTTGTTACCTGATAATTTCTTTTCCTCATAGTTGGTAACTGTAGTTGACAGTAAAAGATTAGAAATAACTGCTGTTGCAGCGCTTAAAGCTATTTGTGAACACACTTTTACAGCTTCTGATACAGCTGTTTTTTGATCATCTGCCATTCAATTACCTCTACTTATACTATATAAGATCTTAGGATATCAATTTAATCTTATTCATAATTCAAGTTATCTTTTCAAAAGATAGTCATTACAAACTGGTTACTGAGCCCATTTTTCTATCACAAAGATCAGCTCTATATTTCGCTTGACATCCCGTCTCAAGCACTGTTTTACAATAATGATAGCTCTGCTCTTAATAGATCTTCATCTATATCTTCATTCATGGCTTCTTCAAGTTCTGTTTGACTTTCGGAATTATCCGCCCCAGAAGAAACTGCCTTTGAATTTGATTCTTCTTTTACAGCAACGCTCTGTCCAGCAGTAACGGCTGTCGCCTCCTTAAAGTCTTGAAAGAATGAAATATTGAATGGAGAAACAAACCTCATATTTCCACCAGACAAAACTAAAGAACTTGATTTAGTAGCATTAAGTGCTCCTAATAAAGCTGGGATTGAACTTAATACAAAAGCTGTCTTTGATAAAGAGCTAGTTACTAACTTAAATTTATCTCGATTAGAAATATAGTTATTTGATTTATCGCGTTTTTCCCAAGTATCATCTTGTTGTTTTGATTCTGCAAGATCTATTGACGTAATCACAATATCTTCTAGTGTATCTACTATCTTTAATATGCTTACTATACATGCACAAGAAAAACCAAATATCTGCCCATTACTTTCAGAAAATTTTGCAGCACCATAATTTCTAATAAGACTTCTTATGTTTGTAAATAAATTAACACCATCTCCGTAAAGCAAACTCATCCTATCTAAGGTTAGTGCTTCAGTAGAATTACTTTCTGTACCGTTGTATGCTTTTTGAATTGATGCGAACCATTTTGGTAAAACCGTTGAAATTCCTACTAAGCTATCAATAACTTCTGAACTTTTTTGAGTAGCTACATTCACAAAGTTACCTTTTGCGAGAACTTTGCCTGCCATGGTAGATACTCTTCCACCAAAAGAATCTGAAATCGTATTTGAAGAAAATGAGTTAATCACAGTATCAAAAGCTGACATTTTTAAGTTGCCCATACTGTCAACGGAAATTGCGCTATCCCAAAGCACAGAGTCTTGAGCAAACTTTTTAGATGAAAGTTTGATACCACTAGCATCAATAACAATTGTGGAATTTGCCACATTTAGAATAATCTTATTACCTGCATTAACAGTTACAGTGTCGTCTGCAAGGATATTAACTTTTCCAGTAGTACCTGCAGAATTCACTGTCTTTGAAGACTTGATAGATATACCTTTTGCAGATGAAACATCCACATATGAAGATTCATCATTAGCTGAATTGCCAGAGTCTTGATTGCAAGGTGCTGATGACAGCTTTACACTGCCATTTGATTTAATTGATAGTGCACCTTTATTAAGAGCTATGTAATTATGCAGTTCCTCTTCTAATTTAGCAGAATACTCCTTAGTAGCTTCTACTAAAGAGTTTAATGATTCTTTACATAAGTCATAGTACTTGCACTGCTTATCAGCGCTTTCAAGATCCTTTTGCAATTCATAAGCATTTAACTTTTTGGCAATGGCGTCTTTTAAGGACTCTACAGCTTTAATCTCATCTGGCAGAATCTCAGACCAGTCTTTATAAGAGCAAAGTTTGTTGACATCTTCTAAAGTCACGGTGTCTTCATCATTTGAGAGCACTGCTTTTTTATAGCTTAACTGTACATATTCAGTCTCAAAATTCTCTTTTGGAAGCAAGCTGTTATTTTGGATATTAAGAAGACCTACGTATGATGACAATTCGTGAGATAAGAGTTTTTCTCTTATGGCTGACTTAATGTCAGTCATGGCACCTAATGAAATTGCACTAGAGCCGTCGTTATTCTTAATTAAAACTGAATCTGCTTGCTTATTCTGAATAGCTTCATCAGTAAGACCTATTGTTTCTTTAGGTAGAATACCCAGTAAGTAATACTTACTGCCTGTAAAGAGCATAACAACCTTTTGACCTAGTTTTGGCAGGTTGTTAACACCTAAATAGGATCTTAGATAGTTGCAAATTACAACTGAAGGATCATTACCATTGTTTGAGACTTTGACATAGAACTTATCGTAGTTACTCTGATTTGACTCTAAAGCAATTCTGTTTACTTCATTGTCATCTGTGATCTCACCTTTTGCGTTGCAGACTACACCTGTTACGGTCACAGATTGATTGTTCTTTGAGCCTCGACTCTCACTTACCTTTGTCAAACCAAAGCATGTATCAAGATCTTTACTACTGTGTAAATCCACGTTCTCTAACTTTTTAAAGACACCGATTGGACCTAAAACAGCATCGGTTGCGTTATCTATTGGTATTGCTACAAACTTTTGAGTAAGTGTGCTCTCTGTTTTTTCATAATGTTCACTGCTTGCAAAGTAGCTAGGATATGCCACATTAAACTTTAGATAAGATCTTACAATGAGGCACTGACAGTTATTAAAGCAGGATGACTCATCCTTTAACAGGAAGTTCACTCCAGATGCGAACACTAGATCTGAAGCTGTTAAGACTAAGTATTCATCAAGAGTGTTTCTAATCTTATTATGGCTTTCATTGATGTAATAAAGCTGTTTTGAGTTACCTGCTATATCGGTATTAAGGTTACTCTCTACCTCGTCTGAGAATGACGCATCATCCTCATCAGAATAGATCGATCCTTGCAAAGAACTTCCTTTGTAATAGGCATTAAAGATGTAGCTGTTATCCCCAACTTTAAGCTCAAGATTAGGATTTACAATTGCATTTACCACTGTATCTTTGGTGGTATCGTTCTGTGTAGTTACAGGGAAATGAGAATAGACAGAGCTTGAACGTGAGAAGGTGACTTTATAGTCATCACCACTATCATCAAAGCAGTAGTTAATTGAGAACTGCCTTAAAAGCCTGTTTAAAAACTCAAGATCAGTCTCATTGTTTTGCTCAAAGACAAAGCTTTTATCATCAAATTTGTCCTGTCCAAAGTGGCTTAAATCAATCTCACAATATGATTGCAGATCATGCTTTTTGAACAACTCTTTGATGATCTCAATTACAGTCATACCACTGTAATGACAGGTTCTTTTCTTTAATGAGAGTAATACAAGCTCAGGCTCAATTGTAAGTTCATAGACATAGCAGGATTTTTCTGAATTCTGTGCTGAAGGTACAGAGCCTTTAAAAGCATAAGAGGTCACAATACCTTTGAACTTGCGTTCACGCTTTACTCTTTCTGATAGTGCGTCACTTTTTTCATTGTCCTGACGCAAGGTAACTGTGTATTTACTAAATAAGAGATCGTTTTTTAATTCAGTGCGACTTGGCTTTAGTGAACTTAAAACAGTAAGTTTTAATGTAAATGGTGTGGAGATACCTTCTGATACTTCAACTGAGTAAGCAACATCAGCAATATCATTAGACTTATTAAAGAAAACGATAGAATGCTCTTTTGCGCTATCACTTTCTTTTGCAGGGTCACTTTGTTTTGCTATAACAGAGACATCAATACTCTTTTTAAATACACCGTTATACATGGACATAAGGTGGCTCCTTATAGGTTAACTTACATTTTCTAATAACTTCAATTTTCAGTTCAAAAGCATACCTTATGGCATTTTAGATTTATCGTCATATGTGAATATTGACATACTAAATTAAGGTTATGACATCTTTTGCCATAATGCAAAATAAAAAGCTAAAACGCACTGTTTTAAACTTAATTGAGCTTGATACCTTTAGTTGCAATATCAGTTGCACCAGCTTTGGTCTTTAAAGCTGAAGCACCAGTATCTGATGCAGTAGCTTCAGTAGTTGCAGCTTTACCCTCAGTCTCTGCAGCATCAACTTCACCTTTTTGAGCAGAAACATCATCTTTAGATAATGAACTGTCATTGCTGACACCTGCTGATTCTCTTTTCTCTAATGAAGTTTCATCATTAGTAGGAGAGACCTTTTTATTACCTATGACATTCTTATTCTCATAGTTAGTTACAGTTGTTGATAACAGAATACCTGTAGCTACAGCTGACAGTGCTGTAAGAGAAATTGATGAACAGGCCTTTACAGTCTCAGAGGTTGCAGATTCTCTGGTATATTCTGATTTTGTTTTCATATATGCTCCGACCTAACCTTTAGATAATGTTCTTGCCTGCAGCAACTGTTGATGATGCCTTAAGATCAACATAGAAGGATTTGTTGCTCTGGCTAGAAACACTGATTTCATCAGGAGATACTGACATTGAACTTACATTTGGACTCTTTAGAGCAAAGAAGAATGAAGGCATTGAACCAATGAGCAATGCAGTCTTAGCAATAGTAGAGGTTGTCATTCTAAAGACGTCTCTCTTTGAGAGGTAGTTATTTTCTTCATTTCGAGCTTCCCAAGTTTGATTCTCATCCTTTCTCTGATCGATATCAATTGAGGTTGCTACAATGTCCTCAATTAAGTCGACGATCTTTAGGATACCTGCAATTGCAGAGCAGGCTGCTGTAAGTTTTTCTCCTCTTGAAGAGGCATTAGTTGCACTTGCTACATCTCTGATGATCTTGGTAATACCCTGATAGGTATCCACAATATTAGAGAAGAGCATTACACCTCGTTCAGCATCACGACGCTCTTCATCACTGTAATTCTGACCTGCTTCCACAGCTGAGGTGATCCAGGTAGCTACATTTTTAGACAGATTGGTCAAACAGTAGATCAAATCGTCACGTCTAGTGTTTTCAATATCGACGTTTGTACCGTTTACAGTAACTTTACCTGCTAAAGTGGAGATCTCTGCACCAAAGCCATCTGAAATAGTAGTGGAAGAGAAGGAGTCAATATTAGTATCAAATGCTTCCATTTGAATACCGGTCATACCATCGATGGTAATCGAGCTGTCCCATAAGGTGGTGTTCTCTTTAAACTTTTTAGCAGTGAGGTTAATACCACCAGCATCAATGGTAATCGTAGAGTTACCAACATTTAAAGTAATAGACTGTTCTGCACTAATATTAAGATTTTTGCCTGCATTTAGAGTTAACTGGCCAGAAGAGTCTGATTCTTCGTTCACAACAGGTGCATTGATAGTTACACCGCTATCTGAAGACACACTAATAAATGAACCTTCTTCGTCCTGTTCAACCGAGCTTAGTACAACTTCACCTGGGGTCTTAATCGAGATATTATCCTTACCTTTAAAAGAGAGGTAAGACTCTAAAGATTTAGCTAAACTTGTGGATAAAGTCTTCATAGCCTGGTTTAGTGAATTTAAAGACTGAATACACTTCTCATATGAATCTCTTAATTTCTCCTCTTTATCAGTCTGACCTTCAATGAGGCTGTTTGAAAGATTCATTGAAATTGAATTCATAAGCTCTTTTACAGAGTTTATGTCTTGTGGCAGTTTTTCAGTCCATTGAGCAAAAGTTTTCTTTTTATTGACTTTTGTAAGCTTAATTTCATGAGCTTTAGCATCAGAGGATGTTGCCTCTTTTGCTAAAGAATAACCAAGACGAACAATATTTTTTTCAAAAATCTCTTTTGGACGTAAGCTGTTATTCTGGAAATTAAGCTTATCGATAAATAAAGGCATTTCACCTGATAGCATGAGCTTCATAAGCTCAATTTCATTATCAGATGCAGCTTTTATGTCGATCACACTAGTTTGTGTATCGTTTTGTAAGATCAAAGAATCTGATCTCTGTTTTAAGAGTTTTTCGTTATTAAGACCTAAAACCTCATTGGTTGCAATCTGACCTAAGTAATAGTACTTGTTGCCAGTATAGAGCATCACCACTCTACTACCAAGCTTTGGTAAATTGCCTAAACTGCCATAAGCACTTACATAATCACAAACGACTACAGTAGGTGTTTTACTCTGAAGATCCAGTCTTACATAGAATTTATCAAAACTACTAAAATTAGACTCTTTGGCTTTTCTGTTGTTTTTTTCTGTAGTTGTTTCTGTAGTTGTCTCTGTATTAGATGAGTTGATTTTACCTTCAATATCACAAACCACACCAATTACAGTTTTTACACTTGAGCAGGTGTTTTGAATGGTAGATGCTGTGATTTGATTGTTTGAATCAATTGACAGACAATCATCCACACTCATGGTGTTATTCAATTTTGCAAAGATATTTAAAGATCCTAGAACATCATTAGTTGAGTTTGCAGCAGGGATTGCTGCAAATCTTAAATAAAGAGGGCTCTCAGATGGAGACACTGCATCTACCTTAGGCATTGATACTGGATATTTCACATTGAATTTAAGGTAAGAGCGCACCACTAGACACTGACTGTCGTTGTAGATGGAGTTAGCATCATTTACTTTAAAATGAACACCTGAAGCAAAGATAAGATCAGATGATTTTGCGACCAGATATTCATCAACCTTTTCTTTGGTTTTGGCAATACTCTCTTTGATATAGGCTAATTGCTTGGCATTACCTGCAATATCAGTGTTGATGTTACTCTGAAGATTGTACTGTAAGTTATCTACAATTGAGTCTTCAGAAAAGATAGAGCCTTCTGTAATACCACCTTTATAGGCAATATCCTGCACATAGTTGCGCTCTGAAGCTTCAAGCTCAATATTTGAATTTAAAAATGCCTGTACCATTACAGCAGCTGAAGCTGCACTATGCTCTCCCTCTTTACTTACAATTTCAGGTAAGACCTTTACAGGGAATGATGAGCATAAAGCGCTTACTCTTGAAAAGACTACATTGCATCTGCCATCTTCATAAGCAAAGGTGTAATTTAAAGAGAAGAGGTAGCACAGTCTTTGCAGAAAATCTAAATCCGTTTCATTGTTCTGCTCAAAGACATAGCCGGTATCATCTAATGTATCTTTACCTAATAAAGATGCATCTATCTGGCAGTTTGCCTCAAGATCATGAGCTTTGAAAAGATCTTTGATGATCTCAGTTACTTTCTTACCACTGTAGTGAGCGGTTCTTTTATGAAGACCAAGCTCAATCATTTCAGGGGCAATGGTAAGCTCATAGATATAGCAGGATTTATCAGTATTAGGTAAAGATGGACTCTTACCTTTGTACTGATATGAGGTAACAATACCTTTAAAGACGCGCTCACGCTGTACTTTTTCTAACTGCGATACAGTCGCATCATAAGAATTACCCTGTCTTAAAGTTACAGTGTAATTACTCTTTAAAAGATGATCTTTTAAATCAGAGCGGCTTGGCTGATAAGTAGTTAAGATAGTCAGCTTTAATTCAAAAGGAACAGATACACCTTCTGTTAAATCAACTCCATAAGCTACATCAGGAACTTCCCTTGCTGGATTAAAGAAAACTAAGGCATTTTGAGCATCGCTATCCTGTTTTTTAGCACTAACTGTAACTTCAATACTTTTTTTAAAAACACCGCTGTAAGCTGCCATAGAGGTGACTCCAAAAATTCTTTTTTGTCTTTTAGGACTGATAATCAGTAAGGTAAACAGCAACAAATGCAACAAAAGCCTTAATTCTCTTTAAAACCTTTGTTGCATGCTAGGCTGTATCAAAACAGGAATGCGTAAGCTTATGTTAAGGTCCTGTTTTACAGACTTTAATGCTGTTACCTATTTTCTTTTTTAGCCTTTAAAACGAGTAAATACAGGATGACTCTTATGTTCTGTTTCTACTTCTTTTCTCTGAGTATTCTGTAAGTTTGGATCCTGCGTTGAGTTCTGTAGATTAGCTCCTTGCAAGCTCTGGCTACGTAACCTTTCGTTCTGTACGTTGTCACGCTTTAATTCGCTATTTAAGCTCTCATTCTCTACTGATACATCCTCAGGATTTAAGCTTCCTTTAAAAGCTTCATTATCGCCCACAAGACCTGTAAATCTCTTATCAGAGATGTCTTTGTGTGGAGGGATCTTATTAGCTACATGTACAGACCAGACGTTGTGGCCATAAGCAATTTCTTTACCGATTTCAAAGTAAAGTTTTATTCTCTCTTCAAACTTACGGGTGCCACCTTTTGCTAGAGCACACATAAGCAGTAATGAGTTAAGACCGTTTGCAGCAAGTCCAGGAGGAGTCTTAATGACCATTGCTTTTTTGTTATCTACATTAGGTGTCATATTGCCGTATGACCAGAAGCAGACTAATGAGAGTAAGCCTTCAGGTAAATCAGGACATAAATTACCTAAGTTCAGGCAGTTTAAAGCATTAAGATCATTTGGTGCAACAATATAAGCATAGGAGCTATCCATAGCATTTGTAGTCTGCTCTTTTTTCTCCTCATCACTTTTTTGAGGAACTGCTGCTTTAATGTTTTTAATGGTCTCCTGTCTTACCTTTTCAATCTTTTCTTTAAGCTCTTTTTCAGCCTTAAAGATAGGAGATTTCTCCATATCAATATCAGGCTTATTCAAGTTCTCATTAGCAAGTTTCATCAGATCGTTAATAAGATCATTTGGTGATTTACCAAACTCTTTAGTGAACTGGTCATAAACCTCTTTTTTGACCTTGTAGTATTTGTCTTTTAATTCCTGAGGAAACTTGTCAAATTCAGCCTGTGCCTTAGCTCTTGTAGCCTCTAACTCTTCTTTAATCTTTTTAATCTCAGGGATGTTGTATACATCCTCTAATGATTTGAGCTCAGGCTCTTCATTCTCTGGCATCTTAGCCCAGTCTGGAATATTAAACTCCCGAGGCTTACCAATGTCCTCAAGTTTTCTCTCCTCAGAAGGCTTTTCCTGTAGCTCCTGCTCAAGAGAGAGCACACAGCAATAGCCCCACCAGGCTAAAGCACGGTGCTGTAAGTTATAAGCTAAAAACTCACTGGCTTTTTTCAGCTCATTTTGTTTTTCTAGCTCATAGATATAAGCATCTGACTGAGGATAGGTTAAAGCTGTCTGCCTTAACTCAAAAGGTAATTTGTAATTCTCATTTGCAATTACCTCAGTTACAGTCTTATGCAATAAAAGTACAAAATGCTGATTTAACCAATCTAACTTATCTGCCATTTCAAAATTTTCCATACAAAGGATCTTTTACATCTGATGCAAGCTAAGCTTACAGATTACGTACTACAAAACTGGTAATACTAAACTATACGGTTGAGATTTGGGCAAGCTGCTAGAGCTGTTGCTACTGGAATACCTGTAATAGGATTTACACCGGTTACAACTGAACCTAAATTAGCTGATGGTCTACCTTTAGTTAAGATATTTACAGCAGTAGTGGCTGTAATCGCACCGGTACAGACAGGACCTACAACCAGATCACCCATACATGCTTGTGGTAATCCGTTTACAAGATTAGTAGGCATTCCAGGACCTGTAACAGCGTCGCCTGTTGCAGTAAGGTTGACTAGTGTGGCACTTGGTGTTGGCATAGCTACACTCCTTTTTTAGCTGGGATTTAATTTTTAGGTGAGATTTAACAGACAACTTTTAGCTTTGACTCTCATTGCTTTTAGTTACTCTGTAAATCTCAAAAATCATCTGTAACTTATTGAAGTATAGATTAATCTCAAAAATTTACTTCTCTAATTTTGACCTTTTCTAAAAAAGATAGCACCTAGTTATACTTTTTGCATATAAGTTGGTGCTATCTCACATTTTTGTGTCTAATCTATTGTTTGTAACCTATCGATACGCACAAAGATAGAGCTTTTGATCCTGATTAGAACATCGTAATTGCAGGCCAGTTCTGTGAATCAGGCCATTCATCAGGACGGAGCAGTTCTTTGTTAAAGGAAACTTTTACAAAGAGTACACTCTCGTCGCCACGATTTGACACAATCAAAGGTACATATGAGCAATGCTCTTTATCTGAGTAGATAGCTCTGTCATTTAAGTACATGCGCAATGCTGCATAGTTACCTTTTACTTTATAAGTAGTGTCTGGCATATTTGAGTCAGAATATCTGTAGAACTGGAACTCAAAGTTACCGTTAGCAACATCAGAGCTTGCAATCTTTCTTTCACCTGATTCAACAGCAGTACTAAAGCGTGAGCTTTGTACTGTAGATAGTGAGCTTGATAAGCTTGACTGAGCTGTAGATTTAATACTTACATAGCGCATTGTTACTGCAGCACTAGGTAATGAAATACCAGACATCTGTCTTAACTCTTCTTGTTTTTCCATAGATGGAATTGAAAGAGTAAACTCAAGCTTATTCTTTCTGTCACCTACATCAGTTAAGATCCTGCTTACAGCTGATGCCCACTGACGAATGTCATTACGTCCTGCCATGACATTGTTCAATAATGGCTCCTGTAAGTTATCTACGCCCTCATCTGCGCTCTCTTCAATCTTTGGAGCATTAAGCTCTGACTCTTTAGCTTTAACAATGCTATAGCTCTTTAATCTGCGATTTAATAAAGGCATGTCATCATAGCGAAGTGTCATCGCATCAGCTGCAGCATCCTTTAATACTGGGAAGAAATACAGCTTTGACTGGAATTCTTCAAGGCCAGTTGCTGTCTGATATGAAGCTTCAGACTTTAAGAGAGTGGTACCTAAATTTACAAATGAGGTCCACCATGGGATATTGCCCTTAGCACTGTTTAAATTACGTACAGTAGTGTAATCATTACGTACAGACTTCTTATCTAAAGCACTGATAAAGTGGTTAGCTTTTACAGGATCTTCAGGGAGCATTGCCCATGAATTTAGAACATTGGTACATGCCTGTGTAAAGTTCAAAGATAGAGCTTTACGTCTGTCATCAATTAAAGAGAGCAATTGTGCTTTAGTCTTTTTAGTTTTAGCACTTAAAGACTCATCTTTAATTGAGGATAACAAATCATAGCTAAAGTTATAGATATCAGATAACTGAGAGTTGATCTGATAAGCCTTGCTGTCTAAAGCAAAGTCATGGAATGAAGCATAATCCTGAGCATAAGGCTTTAGAGAGTCAGCAAAATTACCCCAGTAATTGATAAATTTGTCAGCATAGTCCTCAATTAAGGCACTTACCTGTTTTACCTTTTTGCTCTTTGAGATATAACTGTTAAAGGCAACTACACTGTTGTCCTGTGTTGTACCGTTATTCTGAGAAACGTTGTTATCTTTTAGCTTTACGTTCTTAAAGCTCTCTAAAGTTGCTATAGGATTGATAAAGTCATGTACAGCTGATGGAGAGAACTCGTCAGCTACCTCAAAATAACCTAAAGCTTCTTTAGCTAAAGAGGTTGATAAGTACTCATCATAATCAAACTCTTTAGAGTTACTGATGGCTTCAGCTAGTAAAGTTAAATTACTGCCCTTTGAGCTTGAAGCTGGATACTTGTCTAAAAGTGCATTAGCTAATTGCATGCGACAGGTAAACTCAGAGAACTTTAGATAGTTCTTGATGCTCTTAGTTAAAGCATTGATCTTTGAGTCCTCAGTATTCTGACTGTCAAAGTTATCTAGTGCTTTATATTTATCAGCAAAAGTAACATTTAGCTGGTTATAGCGCTCGATAAAGTCAGCAGTTGAATCTAAAGATAAGTTTAAGTTTGAAGTATCAGCGATGTTTAACATCTCTGATACGAGCTGATAGTTCAATCTCATACCGTCTTTTTCATTGACAGTCTTGTCAAAAATTCTTGAATTATTGACGATCCTCATGACAGAATTGAGCTCTTGTCTGTCTTTATCAAGATTGTTTAAAGTATCCTCACGTGAGGTCTTAACCTCACCTGATAAGACCACATCCTCGACCATATCAGCTCCTGAGGCATCACTTTGCTCTACATATTCAATAAAGGAGTCAAAGTCATCTGCAACAATCTTTCTGTAGGCTCTGTAAGCAGCATCTACTAACAGGGTTCTTTGAGCTGTTACTGTAACCTTTTCGCCTTTATCTGAAGAATTAGAACTCTTTACTACAGGGGACGCATAATCATGTAAAAAGACCGCTGCTGTCTTATCAAGATCTGAGGACACCTTAATAGCTTTCTTAATTAAAGCTTGTAGCTCCTGATACTCTTGTAAATAGTCCTCGTCTTTTACTTTATCTGAATAGTTAAAGGCAAATTCATACAATCTCTTGTAAACAGAAACTAAGAAAGCACCTGAGTTTAAATCCTGCTTTATTATCTGGTATTTAGACTCTGGATAGGCCTCAATCTTTGATAACTGATTCATAAAGATCTTTAGTCCATGATTTACAGATGGAGCATAGTTTGGATCTAATAAAATCTCAGTTGCAGCAGCTTTAGCATAGTCATCATCACCACAGCTCATCTTGGTCAAATCTGCCAAAACTTTAGGTGAGATATCAGGATACTGATAAGCTAAGATCTTTTTGATGCTGTTCTCTAAGATCTCAATACCTTCCACATCATGACCTGTTCTTGCTATCGCCAAGAACATGTATGAGAACAAGGCATCAGCCTTTTTCTCAGTAAAAGGCTCATCTCGTCTTAAAAGATCTAAGGCAAAGTTAGAAGCAGCTGGCGAGAAGACCATATTTACTAATAACTGATTGTAGATAGTATGACGTTCTTCTTTCTTTAAGTTATTAAAGTCAGCTAACAGATATGAGGATGGGAAATACATAAATGGCAGTGACACATCTTTTAGAAGTCTTGTTTTAGACTCTGTAAAGAAGTTTAATCTGCTGTTTCTTGAATTACCGGCCATAAGCTCATTAAAGCGGTTATAGCCTCTGCCATTTTTATCAATATCAATTAAAGGAGATGCTCCAATGTATCCCCTGTCAAACATGGCATTTAAGTTCTTATAGTAAAGAACATCTGAATGTAACTTATCATAGATAAGTTCTCTGCCCATCAGAGCACCTGACAGGTAGTTTAAGCTTAAAACTGCTAGCACTGTGCATAAAGCTACAACAGGAATGTTTCTAATAAGTCTCTCTCTTTTAGTAAAGACAGCCTTATCATTCATGTCAGGAACGAGCTTTAAAAAGAGCTGCTTTATAAAGAATGACTTTTCAGAGACTTTATTCTCATCAACTAATAAAGCTTCATCTACAGCTTTGTTCTCGTGAGCTGCATACTCTGGATCAAGACATACGCCCTGATCTGTAGCTGAGGTAAAGTACACACCTTCAATAAAGTTAGGCTTAAAAGAACCGGTTCTTTCAAAGATGGTCTTTAAGTAAATCTCAAGAGCATGTTTTAAATAATTCATATGCTCTGGGAAAGAAAAGATATAGGCTGTTGAGTCTAATCTGTTCTCAGAGGTATAGCTCTTGTCGGTGACCTCACGAGATGAGAGTAAAGATACGGCACCTGACTTTAATCTTTCAATAAAGTTAGACCAGCTGTTATAGAACAGATCCTCGTCATAATAGCCATCATCATTTGAAAGATCTAAACCTAATACCTGCTCTCGCATCTCATCTGAGAATGAAGAGAAGTATTCTCTAAAACCTACAATACAATCGCATTTGGTGATGACTACTTTACAAGGTAAGTTCATACATACAGTTGAACTTAATTTATGTAATTCTGAGGCAATTAAATTAGCTTTTTTAATGGTAAGTTCTCTGTCATCAGCAATCAGCGCATCAGCTGGAATAGTTAAAACTACACCTGAAAGAGGCTTGTTGTGATGATACTTTTTAATCTGCTCACAGATAACTTCCCATTGAGCTGAAGATCCACCTAACCAGGTATCAAAGAAAGTCTTACCTTTTACATCTAAAAAGACATTGCCCTTTGAGACAAAGACATGCAGACACTCTTCATCTTTTAAATCTAACTCACGGCGAGACTGGTCATAGCCTAGAGTTGAGTCTTTTAAGATAGAACTCTTACCAGATAAAGGCTCACCTAGGATGATGTACCATGGGGTGCGTAACTTTTTATAGCACTTAGCTTTAATGTAACTTACAGCTGAGTCTAAGATTAACTTTACAATCTTTACATCAGCTGTCAGCTCTTCTTTACCCTGCTTTCTTTTCTTACCGCCTGAAACTAGGTTTGCAAGGTTAGACCAGATCATCAGATCTTCTTTTAAAGAGCGTCTTTCCTTGTTCATCTGATGCTTGAACTTAAATCTCTTGAACAGGAAGAAGAGAATTAACAACAGAATTAGAACAATAAGTACAACTAAAATAATGCCAGTTGCACTGTCGAATAATCCATCAAACAGACCTGAGTCCACGCTAGGAGTAATATCTTTGCTGTTATCCATGCTTATCTATCCGTAAATTCTTATTTCCTGTAGCCTAGTTCTCATCAGTTGTATAGTCAGCATTACCATTGCCAACGATTACAGTGCCATTCACAGTCCCATTCACAGTTTCATTATTAGGATATGTAGAACTGCCATCTTTAGCATTTGCAGAACTATCTTTACTTAGATCATCATTTAAATCATCTTCTGTAGCTTGTGTATTTGAAGACATGCTCTTGTATGGAGATGCTGACTCAACGGTATCATCAACCACAGCATTAAAGGCATTAGTGTTTTTATAGACACTGGCCATATTGATCACAAAGCACAGTACGGTTAAGGCTATTAAAATAAAGATCAAATTCTTTTTCAAAAGAAAAGCAGCAATCTCACGAGAGGTCTTTTCTTTTAGAGACTGACTGTAGGTTTTGCCATCAGTGCGATTATCTAATCTGTCCTCAGGCTGTACATCTGGAGTTAAAAACTCCTCTTCAGGATTTAAGTCTAGTGACATTCTGTCTGCACAGTCATTGATGTAAGGGATAACCTCTTTAGGATCACGCTTATAAGCGCCATCAAAGCCAAGTCCTAACATCAGATAAAAGGACTTAATCACATCACTTGAGGTCTGACTGGTAGCTAGAGCCTTATCTAAGATATCAAAGAACTTATCATCACCTGATAACTCATTGTACATACGAGCTAATGGCTCGTATTCTCTGGAGAAACTAAAGCCGTTT